>CAJWOT010000229.1 GCA_913044215.1 uncultured Rhodospirillaceae bacterium
ATGCGGTCGTCGCCAATGCCGGCGTGCAACGTCATAAGACCGATATCGACCTGTTTTCGATGACGGAAGCGGAATGGGACCGAACCCAGGACGTCAATCTGCGTGGCGTCTTCCGCACCTGCAAGCATGGGCTGGCGCGGATGATCGAGCAGGGCGGCGGCGGATCGATCGTCATCGTCAGCTCTATCACCGCGCTGAACGGCCGGACGCCGAACGTCTCCTACATGACCGCGAAGAGCGGCCTGCTCGGCCTGAATCGGCACATTGCCGTGCACTACGCCAAGCACAGTATCCGCTGCAACGTGGTCTGTCCCGGCGCGCTGCAGCAGACACCGGACTGGGGCGATCACCCCGACCCGGACGGCCGCGAACAGGCGATGGTGGGTTCGACACCGCTCGGCCGGCTCGGCACGTCGGAAGACATCGCGCCCTGGATCGCCTTTCTAATCGCCGATGAGGCCGGTTTCGCCACCGGCGGCACCTTCGTCGTCGATGGCGGGATCACGATCAGCTGACGGAGCGCCCCAGGCAATGCCCTCAACACCACCGAATTTCCTCATCATCATGTCGGACGAGCACGACCCCCGTTACATGGGCGCGTCCGGCGACCGGTTCATCCGCACCCCCAATCTTGACCGGCTGGCCGGGTCAGGAATGCGCTTCCGCGAAGCCTATACGCCGTCGCCGATCTGCGTACCGGCGCGCGCCGCCTTCGCGACGGGCGCGTACGCGCACGACATCGGCTATTGGGACAACGCCCTGGCCTATGACGGCGCGGTGAAGGGCTGGGGGCATGCCTTGCAGGATGCCGGCATTCGGGTGGAGTCGATCGGCAAGCTGCATTACCGCAGCAGCGAGGACGAGGCCGGCTTCGACCAAGAACACATCCCGATGCATATCTATAACGGCCAAGGCATGGTCTGGGGCTCGGTGCGCGACCCGCTGCCTTCGCAGCAGCCACGCGGCGGCCGCATGCTGGGCGACCGTATCGGCGCAGGAGAATCAACCTATACCCGCTACGACGCGTCCGTCACGGACCAGACAATCGACTGGCTGGAGAGTGCGTCGGGCGACGACAAACCGTGGTGCCTGTTCGTCGGCCTGGTCGCACCGCATTTTCCCCTGGTCGTCGCCGAAGAATATCTCGCGCTCTATCCGCACGACGCACTGCCACCCCGCAAACTGCATCCGCGCGACGGGCATGCGCGGCATCCCTGGGTACAGCGGCATCACGATTTCTGGCCGACCGAGGACCAGTTCCACGACGAAGAGGAGCGGCTCACCGCAATCGCGGCCTATCTCGGGCTGGTGTCCTGGATGGACCACAATGTCGGCCGCATCCTCGACCAGCTGGAGGCCTGCGGTCTCAACGGGACAACGCGGGTCCTCTACACCAGCGATCACGGCGACAATGTCGGCCATCGCGGCATGTGGGGGAAATCGAACTTCTATCTCGAATCCGCGGCGGTCCCGATGATCCTGAGCGGACCCGGCGTGGCCGCCGGCATCAACGACACACCGGTTAGCTTGCTGGACGTACAGCAGACGGTGCTGGACAATTTCGATCTCGACAATGCGGCCCTCGACCCGGATTTGCGCCGACCCGGGACGTCCTTGATAGAGATCGCCGCCGAGGGTGCGACACGCAACCGCGCGGTGTTCAGCGAATACCATGCCGCCGGATCGCCCAGCGCCGGCTTTATGCTGCGCAAGGGGCGATGGAAATATCATCACTATATCGGCTACGAACCGGAACTGTTCGATCTGGAATCGGACCGCGAAGAGCTGCACGATCTCGCCGCGGACCCCGCCCATGCGGAGACCCGTGCGATGATGGAGCGGGAACTGCGCGAGATTTGCGATCCCGATGCGGTCGACCGCGCTGCCAAGGCAGATCAGGCGCGGCTGATCGAGTCTCACGGCGGCCGCGAAAAGGCGCTGTTCGTCGGTGCGCCCGCCGCGACCCCCGTGCCCGGCACGAACGCCAAATTCGGAGACTAGTCCGTTAGCTCCGAGGCCATCGCCTCAAGCGCGGAGCGGTCAATCGGTCCACCGGAGCGGATGCAGACGATCCGTCCTGTGTCTCGAGCAGATTGCGACGTTGCAACGACGGAGGCGCGGCGGCCGACAGTCTGAACCGCATAGCTGCAGCCGTCCATTCCAGTGACAAACCCCTTCGTCCGGATCAGATCAAATGACGCATCTGACAGCCTCTTGGTCAGGGTGTGCGGATCAACAGGCCCCTCGACGGAAAGCACAAAGGACTCATGCTGCGCGTGCACGTGATTGTGCCCCACGTCGGACAGCGGCGCCTCAAGCCGCGCACCGAGCAAGGTGGGCAGCCTGACATTGGCTTTTTCCGTCTCCACGATCCGCGCGCCCGCGCAATTGGCGTGAAGCCATTCCCGGGTCTGCCCGAGGAGATCTGACGCTAGCAAATCGGTCTTGTTGAGCAGGATGATATCCGCGACTTCGAGCTGATGGGCAATCGTGTCCGCCAGATATTTGTCCGAGCCGTGTCCGCGTACCGATTCCGCATCCACCAGAACGACGATACCGTCGACCGTGTAGCGGGCGATCAGAGTCGTCGACTGCGCGATCGCGTCGGGCAGCGCCACGCCGCTGGCTTCGATCAGCAGATGGTCCGGCGCCGGGTCCAATGTCTCCAGCGTCTTGAGCGCTTCGATCAGATCGCTGCCATATGAACAGCAGACGCACCCACCGGCAATGTTGATGACGTTCTCGTCGCGGCTTTCGATCAGGTCGGCATCGATGGGCAGTTCGCCGAACTCGTTCACCAGTACGGCGAGCCGCAACCCGTCAGCTTGGCGCAAAAGACTGTTCACCAAGGTGGTCTTTCCCGCGCCAAGATAGCCGCCGATCACGGTGACGGGTATGGGAGCCGGTGCGTCCGCCACCGTCAGATATCCTCGACGGCGAAAACGCGGCCGGCCTGTACGGTGCCCCAAACCCGGACATCCTTCAGATTCGCCGCTCCGATCTCGTAGGGATCATCCTCTAGCACGGCAAAGTCCGCCCGCTTGCCGGTCTCGATGGACCCGACCTCATCGTCCATTTTCAAGGTATAGGCCGCACCCAGGGTGATCGTATGCAGGGCCTCCGCGACACTGATTTTCTCCGCTTCCCCGAGAGTCCGGCCGCTCGGTGTCAACCGGTTGACCGCGCACCAGGCAGTGAAGAACGGGCCCAGCGGAGTCACCGGCGCATCGGAATGGATCGCCAAGGGCACGCCTTCGCGCAGCGCCGTCGCGCAGGCGTTCATGCGATTGGCCCGTTCCGGTCCGACCGTCTTCTCGTAATGCTGATCGCCCCAGTAGAAGTGATGGTTGGCGAACAGGTTTACGCAAAGCCCCAGCTTCTTCATCCGGCGGAACTGTGCGGTGTCGGCCAGCTGGCAATGCTGCAGGGTGTAGCGGTGATCCGGCCGCGGCACCTTGTGCACCGCACGCTCGAACGTATCGAGCATCATCTCGATCGCCTCGTCGCCATTCGTGTGCGTGTGGACCAGCAAGTCGTGTTCCAGCGCCCCTTCGTAGATTTCCTGCATCTGCTCCGGCGTCGCGTACCATAGGCCATTCGGCGCGCCATTGTAGTAACCGGGCCAGCGCAGGCGGGCCGTGAAACCCTGGATCGACCCATCGGCGTGAATCTTGACGCGGCCTAGGCGCAACCGTTCGGTGCTCATCGCGCGAAGTTCGACGCAGCGCTCGACCAGCTCCTTCGGTGTCACGCCCTGGAAACGGCGCAAGGACACCATGCAGACGGGAAAATCCGACGCCCCTGTCACTTCCAACATCATGTCGACCGCTTCCGGCGGCAATGGGTTGGCGAGGTCCGTCGCAGTGGTCACACCCTGGCGGACGCAAAGCCGGCCGAACTGACGCAAGCCCCAGGCGTCGGCCGACATCACCTTACGGTCGAGCCCGACATGGCTGGCTGCAAGCTCCATGGCGTCGGGGCCTTTCAGCTCACCGGTGGGCAAACCGTCGTCGCCCAGCGGCACGCCCGGGTGGTTGATGCCTTCCCGCAGCAGCCCCGCCAGTTCCAGTGCCTTGGTGTTGACGTTCATGATATGGCCACTGGCGTGCCGGATACCGATAGGCCGTACGGTCGACACACCATCGAGATCGGCGCGGGACATCCGCGCATCACCATAGTAGATCGGATCGAGGGACCAACCTGAGATCGGGTCGTCGCCCGGCTCCATTGCGGCATCTTGCTCGCGCAACCGGTCGAAGATCGCGTCGAAGGAGTCGAGGCCCGGCCACACCGTGCCATTCGGGTCCATGCGGTCGAAATAGCCGCAATAGACGGCGCGCCAGCACGACCCTTCATGCGCATGGCTGTGCCCTTCCACCAGGCCCGGCATCAGCACCTTATCCGCAAAACGGTCGTCGATCGTGTGGTCGCCCCAACCGGCGAGATCTTCCAGAGAACCGGCGCCGATAATGCGGCCATCGCGCACCGCGACATGGCGCGCGTCCGGGTTGGACGGGTTCATGGTGATAATGCGGCGGGCAGGGTAGATGACGGTCATGAATGTGCTCCGGGACGACGCTCAGCTGTAGTCAGAATAGGATTTCTCTTCGACGAGCTCCGAGCCGAGCGCCTCGTTGATCTGGCGCTTGATGGCGGCTCGTTCGTCATTGTTGATATAGACCGACCGGGCCAGTTCGACGAAACGGGGACCAAAGTCTTTGGCGCGCTCGCAATCCCGGATGTCGTCTTCAATCTGCCACAGGGTCTCATTTACCAAGCGCAAGGCCCTGAAGCTCTCAGAAATGTCGGTGCCTTCCGGAAGCACTTCATCCCGTGCCGCGCAAAGGGTCGCATGTTCATGCGCAACGTTGGCCAGCTGCGCCGGATCGCTAAGCTGTTCACGCTTGATCTCCAGGATCGAAATTTTGTCCAGCAGTTCGCCCCAGGACACTGCGACAATTACAGACATGTCTCCTCCCCGCACTCGTGGTAAACAAAACCGTCACGGGCCTTAGCGGCAGGATACCGCATGGCCGATCGTTCGGGGACCGTATGTTTCTCAAGAATCTATGGTATTTCGCGCAGAGGGGCGACCTGCTGAAACGGCGGTCGATGGTCGCGAAGACATTGCTGGGCGAACCGGTCCTGATCGCCCGCGACGCCGACGGTCACCCCTTCGCCCTGCGCGACATCTGCCCGCATCGTGGTATTCCGCTGTCGGCCGGCGCCTTCGATGGCCGCGAGGTCGAGTGCTGCTATCACGGCTGGCGCTTCAATCGAGAGGGGCGCTGTACCGCGATTCCATCCCTGGTCGAAGGACAGAAGTTCAATGTCGAGCGGGTCGGGGTGCGTCGCTATCCCTGCTGCGAGGTGCAGGGCAATATCTGGATCTATTTCGGCGACGAAACGGACGAGATGATCGATCCGCCAGAGATACCGGATATCGGTGACCGCCGACCCAACACCGCCTTCACCATGCCCTTCCCCTGCCATGTCGACCACGCGGTCATCGGTTTGATGGACCCGGCACACGGACCCTTCGTACACCGCGCCTGGTGGTGGCGGTCGGGCAGCTCGATCCATGAGAAGGCAAAGGCATTCGCCCCGGCACTGCGCGGCTTCAAGATGGTGCGCCACCCGCCCTCGTCCAACTCGGCGGCCTATAAGCTGCTGGGCGGCGAGATGACAACCGAGATATCCTTCCAGCTGCCCAGCGTGCGTATCGAGCATATTCGCGCCGGGAAGCATGTGCTGTGCGGCCTGACCGCGGTAACGCCGGTGAGCGAGACCGAGACCGAGCTGAACCACATGATCTACTGGACGCAGCCCTGGTTGACGCCTTTGAAGCCCCTGCTGCGCCCCTTCGCCCGCGCGTTCCTGAAGCAGGATCGCGATATCGTCACCATGCAGCAGGAAGGGCTGAAACACGATCCCAAACTGATGCTGATCAACGACGCCGACATGCAGGCGAAATGGTACTACCGCTTGAAGGACGCGTGGGCGAAATCGACCGACACAGGCGTGCCGTTCGAGAACCCGGTGAAGGCGCAGGAGTTGCGCTGGCGGAGTTAGGCGTCGGTAATTTTCGGCGCCGACTTTTCGATGGCGACGATCTTCTCGATACCCTGCATCATCTCGGAGGAGATGAAATCACCCTTGGCGACCAGGCCGCCGCCCTTGCCGAACTGCTCATGCCAGCTGTTCATCTTCACCGACAAACCGCACAGCACACCGCCGACCGTCACATGGTGGCTTTGGATCATGTTCTTGACCTTGGCGAAGGACTCCGCGGTGATATCCTCCCACAGCGCCTGGGAGTGCCGGTCGAAGCTTTCGAAGCGGCCGGTGATCGAGGCGGTCACGTCGGACAACGCGTCGCCGATGAATTCGAGGCTCTTCATCAGCCGGCGATCACTCTTCATCTGATAATTGTCTTTTAGCTCGTCGGCAGCCTCGTTATAGGCCATCACTTTCGGGATCAAAGTGTCGAGGCAATTCCGATAGTAGGCGAGGGACAGGAAGACATCGCCGTAATCCTCGAGGAACTTCGGAACTTCGGCCAGGTCGATCTTCAGCTGCCCCGCCATGTGTTTCAGGTTCTTCAGCGCCTCTTCCTTGTCCGGCGTCGAGAACATCGCGATCAGCTGAGAGACATCCTTGATGTCCATGCTGGCCTCGCCGTAGATCTGTTTGATCAACGGCATGGTGAAATCCATCATATAGCCGGTCAGCTCCTCGCTCTTTTCCTTCGAGAGCTTCAGCTTGTCGAAGTCATCGACGCCGATTCCCAGCTTCCGAAGCTGAATGCGCAACGTGTAAACGTCGTAGCTGTGCAGCTTGCAGACGATGGTGACCAAATTCTCGTCTTGATGGGGCTCGTCGGTCGGCCAGTTGAACACCGGCGCCAATTTGGAGGGATGCACCTGGCCGCTGCCGGTATCGGCTTCGCGAAACAGTTCGACGACGCTGTCCAACCGGACATTCTTGATCAAACGGGCGCGCTGCAGCCCCGGCGTTTCGAGAGGGAGAAAATCCAGGGGCAGAATATGGAGCGCATCCTGATCGAGTTCTTCTTTATTGTTGCCCACCTCGGAAAGCGGCATTTCAACGTAAGCGGCGGCGGCGTCCGACATCTGACATCCTCAAAGCAATCGGCGGGCCCC
>CAJWOT010000230.1 GCA_913044215.1 uncultured Rhodospirillaceae bacterium
ATTTACGAGGCTTTGGCCGCCGCTTTCTCGATCCGCCGCTTGATACGCAGCGCTTCCGGCGTCAGCTTCCGGTTGGACGTCCCGAGCAGGAAGGCGTCGAGACCGCCATTTTTCTCGATCGTCCGGATCGCCCGGGTGGAAACGCGCATCCGGACCATTTCGCCGAGCGTGTCGCTCATCATCGACGTTTGCTGCACGTTCGGCAGAAAGCGCCGGCGCGTCTTGTTATGCGCATGGCTGACATTATTGCCTGCCATGACACCCTTACCCGTGATATCGCACCGTCGCGCCATGATCCGTTCCTCTAAACCTGAAAACCTCGCAGAATCGTGCGAGGGCGGCGTCTTTTACGGCACCCGCCGCACCCCGTCAAGTCATCCCGCAAAACGCCCTGAAAGAGGCGTTTACTCGTCCCAAACCTTATCGGTCAGCGGCAAACCTTCGATCGCCGCACTCGTCAACGGCCGGTCGGGTGCGATGCCGGCTTGCTCAAGCAGAGAGGCCACCTGACGCATATGTTGGGTCGAATGCCATACCGTGCGCTCCAGCATCTCGTGGCGGGTCGTACCGCCGAAATAAGTCGGCACCTGGCCCGAGAAATCCTCGCCCTGCGCGCCTTCCCACCAAGCGTTGAAGCGGGTCCTGACGGACTCGCCGAAATCGGCGATCTGCGCGCTGGTCTGCATGTCGTCCGGTGGCGGCGCGACATAGCTACTCGCCGAAAGTTCCTCGCCGGTGTCTTCCATATCGAGGAAGGCGACTGGAACCTGGAACACATGATGCAGCAACACCCGCCAGGAGCGCGGCCGGTTCGGCAATTCCCGCGACAGGTTCTCGTCCGGCATCTGCCGGACCAACCGGATCGCGGTTTCCAAATTGCCATCGAAACGCGCGGCCAGATCGGCAGGCGACAGTTCCGGCGCCGGATCGTCCTCCAGCTCGAGGAAATCCACCACATCAGAGATGACCTGCGCGAAGACAAAGTTGTCGCCGCGCGACACAACCGGGATCGAGCGGGCACCGATACGGGCCAGTTCGTCGCGGCCGCCATTATCTTCCAGAATGTTAATCGATTCGAATTCGATCCCACGGACCGACAGGTATTCTTTTACCCTGAGACAGCTCGTTCAATGAGGCTGCCAGAAAACCTTAATAGGGGCCGTCATGGCGTTGTCCTTTCTCACGCGGGTCATGCCGCGCCGTTGGCGAAAACTCGTATCGAAAAAGTATAGGCGCGCAGCGTCGGCTGGACAACTCGGCTCAGCCTAGCGCCTTTTCCGCCCACAGACCGACGGCAAGCAGATCGTCATCCTTCGCGAAGCCGCCATTGAGCTGCACCCCGACCGGCAGGCCGTTCGGTCCGGTGTGGCGCGGCAGGGTCAAGCAAGGCGTCCCCATCGTCGTCCACGGCCGGTTGAAGGTGGCATCACCGGTGCTTTCCCGCCCCAGCGGCGCTTCGCCGGGCGCCGCCGGCGTGATCAGCGCATCCAAACCCTGCATGAATTCGGCGAACGCGGCGCGGCATTTCTGCGCACAATCGATCGCGTCCAGATAGGTGTCGTAATCGGTCACCGCGCCGGTCGCCATCTGCGCCTTGAGACGGTCGCTGAGCTTGTCCTCATGCGCGTTGTACTCATGCGCCAGGGCGCGGCGCCCCTCATACATCATGATCGTTTTGTTGGCGGGCTCGAGACCGGCGAACAGGTCGGGCAGAACCACTTCCCGCACCTCTGCGCCGGCGTCGGCGAAGGCAATGGCGGCCAATTCCACCGCTTCATGGCTCGCCGGATCCGCCCGGTCCCACCACGGCGTCCGGCAAATGGCGAGTGTCGGCGGTGAGGTTCTAGGGGCGATCTCCGCCGGTGCACCCGTCAAGGCCGCGCGCAACAGGGCAAAGTCGGCCACCGTTCGCGCCATGGCGCCCAGCGTGTCGAGCGAACGGGCCAGCAGCTTGACCCCGGCATAACTGAAATGACCGATCGTCGGCTTGTACCCGGCAACACCGCAGAACGACGCCGGCCGGATCGTCGAGCCGCCGGTCTGCGTGCCCAGCGCCAGCGGCACCATCATATCGGCCACGGCCGCCGCGGAACCGCTCGACGAGCCGCCGGGCGAATAGTCCAGATTGTGGGGGTTGCGGGTCTCCGCCGGGTTCACGAAGGCGAATTCCGTCGTCACCGTCTTGCCCAGAACCACGCCACCCGCCGCCCGGATCAGCCCCACGCAAGCCGCATCGGCAACCGGCTGGTGGCCCGGATAGATCGCCGAGCCGTATGCCGTGGGCATATCGAAGGTTTCGATCACATCCTTGAAGCCCACCGGTACACCGTGCAGCGGACCGCGCGGCGCTTCACCGTCGCGTGCTCTGGCGTCGGCGAGGGCAGCGTCGGCATCGATATGCGCCCAGGCCAGAACCTCCGGCTCGCGCGTCGCAATCCGCTCCAGGCAGGCGGCGGTCACGGCTTCGCTGGTCAGTTCACCGGCGGCGATGGCTTTCGCGACAGCGACTGCGCTCAATTCATTCAGCATTTTCATCTACTCCTAACGTGCCGCTACGCACCCAGAAACGCCTGAAGAACCCGCCGCGCCGCGGCGGCCGGCGTGGTCGTCCCATGCACGACCTGGTCCTCCAGCCCCGATAAGACGGACCGCACGTCGGGATGGGCTTTCAAGCGTTCCAAAAGGGTATCGCCGACCTCCGACCAGAGCCAGGAACGGGCCTGTTCCGCGCGGCGCTGCGCGATCTCGCCGCTGTCACCAAGCGTCGTTTCGTAGTCTTCGACATGGGTCCAGGCCTCATCGATCCCCATGCCGCTCAGCGCCGAACATGCTGCCACCGGGACCTGCCAATTGGGCGATGCCGGACGCAGCAGGTGGATCGCACTGCGGTAATCGGAAACCGCGTGCCGCGCCGAGGTCTCGAATTCGCCGTCGGCCTTGTTCACGAGGATCATATCGGCCAGCTCGACGATGCCTTTTTTCATGCCCTGCAACTCATCGCCGCCGGCGGGCGACAGGAGCAGAACGAACATGTCGGTCATTTCCTTGACGGCGGTCTCCGATTGGCCGACGCCGACGGTCTCCACCAAGACCACGTCGTAACGCGCCGCCTCGCATATCGATATCGCTTCGCGGGTCCGCCGCGCCACGCCGCCCAGAGTCGTGCCGGCCGGTGACGGCCGTATGAACGCATCGGGCTGGCGTGTCAGCGTTTCCATGCGCGTCTTGTCGCCGAGGATGGAACCGCCGCTGAGTTTCGAGGAAGGATCGACCGCAAGCACGGCGACGCGCCTGCCTTTTTCGATGACGTGCTGGCCCAGCGCCTCGATAAACGTCGATTTTCCCACACCCGGGACGCCTGAAATTCCCACCCGGATGGAATCAACGCGGTGCGGCAGCAGCGCTTCTTGCAGCCGTTCCGCCTGTTCACGATGATCGTCGCGAATCGACTCCACCAATGTGATCGCGCGTCCGAGGGCGCGCCGGTCGCCATCCCGCACGGCTCCCGCCAGTTTCTGAATGTCCGTGGCGTTCATTCGGGCTCAGAATCCTTCCTTTTGAATTGATCGTCGGCCAGCTTGGCCATTTTGGCGCGAAAGCCTTCGTCCAGCTGTTCGTACTCCGCCCGGCGCTTCCGGTACAGGTCCATCGCTTGTTCGAGGAGTATTTCCCGATCACTCGCCGGTTTCTCGGAAGAGGCAGTCTCATCCTCTTGGCCGTCAGCTGCGGCGGCTGCCTCCGCCTTGGCGATCTGCGCCTGGCTTTCGCGCAGCTTTTTCGCGGCCGCGCGGCCGCTCTTGTCCATGAAGATCAACTGCATCAGTTTCTTGATCATTCCGATAGAGCGGTAGCGGCACCCGGCCCGAGGGGCTGGCCGTAGCTGAATTCGACAAAATTGCCGTCAGGGTCCTTCAAACCGCAATAGTAGCCAACCGGGTAGGGTTCCTGCCGCGGCGCCCATTCCAGGCAACCGGCAGCACGGCCCTTGGCCGCGACCGCATCGACGGCGTCGCGGTCCGGCATCGCAAAGCCGAAATGGCTGAAATCGCGTTCATCCTGATCCCGCCCGCCGCCGCCCGGCAGCAGCACGAAGACGAAATCATCCTCGCGCCCCGGCTCCGCCATCCAGACAATCCGGCGTCCCTTATCGTCGAACCGCTCATGCACGAGTTCAAGACCGCAGAACTCGCGATAAAAGGCAACGCACGACTCGACGTCCCGCACATGCAGCGCGATATGAGTGAAATTGACAGCCATCACATCAGCGTAATGCGGCCAAACGGGATTGCCAATCAGTCGAAAATTTTCGCCATCATGATTTCGCTGACGAAACTGCCATCGACGCGCATCGAATCGCGTTTGGTGCCCTCTTCGACGTAACCCATCTTCCGGTACAGGGCGTGGGCGACGGAATTGTGCGCCATCACCGTCAACTCAAGACGACGCATGTCGTTTGCGACCGCAAACTCATCCAACGCACGCATCAGCTTGCGGCCCAGCCCCCGGCCGGCATGTGCCGACAACACTCCGATACCGACGATAGCCGTGTGCCGGTTGCGTCTGAAATCTCCGCCCATGGCGACGGCTTCCGCGACAGCGGTCCGGCCATCCCAGGCATTGAGCAGCAGGTAGTGCGGCAGCGTATCGAAACGTTCTATGACAGCTTGCATTTCGCCGACCGACCGGGCGCGCTCCCCCGGCCCGCGCAAAAAGAAGCTGGTCTCCGCCAACAGCAACTCGCCGAACGCATACAGCGCGGCGGCGTCATCCGGGACCGCGGCGCGAATTTGATAGTCGGTCATGCGGAAACGGCTTTACGCCGTTACTCCTCGCGCCCCAGGGCGCGACACAGAAGAATATAGAGCTTGCCGACATCCGCGGTCATGAAGGTCGAGTGCAGAAGATTCTCAGGGTCGGAATCCTGCGCCTCGTTCAACAGCCGGTCGAACTGATCGACATAGCGGACGACGTAGTCGCGCATCTCCTGATTGGTCTTGATCTTCTCGGTTACGCGCGCCGCCAAGGAAGCCTGCTTGCCGCGCAACAGCGAGCGCGTAAACACACCGCGATCACCCTTCACATAGCGCTTCCAATCGGCCTCGGACACATCGTTGTACAGGATGCGGGTGAGATCGATCGATGTTGAATCGAGATCTTCGATGATGAACCGCGCCGTCTTCAGGAACAGGTCGCGCCGCAGCACCAGCTCTTCTTGCGCCAACCGCCGCGCCTGTTCGGATGCGTCCGCCGAGGCTTGGGTCAGGCGCGCGGACTGCCTGTCGAAGGTCTTGCCGATATCGTTCGCCTTGGCGATCGCCTCATCAAGCGACTCGAGCACGTCCCGGCTGCCGCTTTGCACCTTCTCCGCCACGCCTTCAAAGGTCGTTCGGGCCTGAGACGCCGCCGACGTCATGGCCGGACCCTGTTTGGCCAGTTCGCTCATCGTGTCGCGAAGCTGACGGGTCGCCTTTTCGCTCACCGTCTCAACATCCTCGGCCTGCTGCCGATAGGCATCGGACAGCTCGTTCAGACGCGACGCAACCTGATCGGACGCCCCGGTCAATCCCGTCGATTGCTGCGCGAAAGCGTCGCCGATCAGCTTCATGTTCGAGAGCGCATCGCGAGCGGCACGCGACAACTCTTCGGCCTGAACTCGGAGGCCCTCCCGGTTGTCGTCGACCTGCATACCGGCCTGCATCGATGCGGTCGTAAGCCGTTCGCTCTGCTCGCTGAAGCGTTCGCCGGCCTCCTTCATCAGCCGCAGCGCGGTCTGCACGGACTCGTTTAGTCCGCCGGATTCGCTGTGGAAAGCACGGCCCGCCTCCATAATCCGTTTGATCACCTGATCGGCGACGGCGACAAGCTGATCGACCTGTCGGCTTAAGGTGTCGCCGATTTCCGAAGCCCGGGCGCCCGCATTGCGTGACGCTTCGTCGAGCTGTTCGGCCTGCTGATCGACCGTTTGCTCGACCAAACGAACCTGTTCGTTCAGCGTGCCGACCAAGGCCGCCAGCGCATCGCCGTCCTCACGCAAGCTTTCGCGGATGCGCCGTGCGGATTCGGACGCGTTCGCCGAACTTTCTTCCAGATCCTTGGTCTGTTGCTGGATCGCCTCGCGGATTTCCCGAACGCGGTGCGACGCGTGATCCGAGGCGGCGCGCAGATCCTGGCTTTGCCGCTGCAGCAAATCGCCCACCGACTGCGCCTGGCCGGCTGCCCAGTCCGCGGATTCGCGCAACGTGACCGCATGCTTCTTCAGTTGGTCGCTCAGGCCGCGCGCCTGCGTGACGGCCGGGCCGTAGGCATCGCTGACATCGCTGGCCCCATTGGCCAAGATTCCGCGGATTTGTTCCGCCCGCGCCCCCAGCGCGCCATCGATTTGCTGTGCCTGTTCCGAAGCGCGCTCCGACATGGCGGAGAGCGCCGCGACCTGGCGCTCCAAGACTTCGCGGATGGCGTCCGCGCGCACCGAGGCGAGATCGGATGCCTTGGACACCTCCTGCGCCTGGTTTCGAAGCGCGGCCCCCATCTGTTCGACCTTTTGATTCGCATCTGTCGCCGCGCGGGTCAATTGCGCGCCATGCCGAATTACGGCGCCATCGACTTCCCCAGCCTTTTCCGAAAGAGTGCCGGCGAGCTGCGTCAGCTGCTCGCCCTGTGCTTCCATCGACTGGCGGATCCTGTTGCTTTGATCCGACGCGCCTTCCGCCGCCTGGGCGATATCGTTCATCTGCTGATGCATCGAGGCCATCAGCTCATTCGCCTCAGCAACCATACGCTCGATCGTTGTCGAAAGATCGTCGGTACGCCGCGAAAACCCTTCATCGACCTGCCGCAGCGCGGTATCGGTCGCTTCACGCAAGGTCTGGCCCAGCTTGTCGATACGGGCGGTCGAAAGATCGATCATCCCGTCCACCGTCGAGCCATGCTTTGCGAGGGCGGATTCCAGCGTCGTCTGCAAAGCAGCAACCTGCCGGTCCAGCGCGCCGCCAAACCGGTCGATCTCCTCCCCGGTCCGCGTCGCCACCGTATTGAGCGCATGGGACTGAATATCGAAGGATTCCTTGAGCCGGTCCGTCACCCGCACCGTCTGGCGCCGCAACTCGCCCGCGATATCTTGCGCCCGCGCCGCCGCCAGCTCACTCGCCGCGTTGAG
>CAJWOT010000231.1 GCA_913044215.1 uncultured Rhodospirillaceae bacterium
GGGACCGGGACCGGTGATGAGCCGCTGCGTCATCCACAACAACATGGTTTATCTCTCCGGAATCGTGTCGCGCGACCTGTCGGGCGATGTCACGGCACAGACCGAAGATGTCCTGCAGACGATCGACGCCGCGCTCGCCGAGGCCGGGACGGATAAGTTCCGCATTCTGACGGCGCAGGTCTGGCTCAGCAACATGGCGAACTTCGCGGCGATGAACGCGGTCTGGAACGCCTGGGTCGATCCCGAGAATCCACCGTCGCGGGCCTGCGTCAGCGGCGACCTGTTCTCACCGCAAGCGCTGGTGGAGATCGTCGTCACCGCGCTGATCGAGGCGTAGGCGATGGAGCGCTACGGGATCATCGGGGGGGCTGGCCGGCCGTCGATCTGCCTGGGGCTGGGCAATGGCGACTGGCTGACCATCTGCACCCTGGCGTCGGACCTGACCGAAGGCATCGAAGGGCAGACGAGGCAGATCTTTTCGGTGTTCGACGGTTATCTCGCCGAAGGCGGCAGTGACAAATCGCGCCTGCTGACGGCGCAGGTTTGGCTGAAGGACATGGGCGATTACGATGCGTTCAATAACGTCTGGAACGCATGGGTCGATCGGGCACATCCGCCAACGCGTTCCTGCATTTCGGCGAACATGGCGAACCCGGAGTCGTTGATCGAAATCCGCATCACAGCGGCCCGCGACGCCTAGAATCAGGAGATTTAATATGCAGTTCGGTTGGTTGACCTTGTCCCTTTCCCCGTCGCCGGACGAGGATGCGGCGCGGATAGAGCAACAGATCGACCAGGTCTGTTACGCCGAGAAGCTGGGATTCAGCGATGTCTGGCTGACCGAACACTATTTCACCGGCGAAAGCGTTTATAACGACGCGCTGACCTTCGCCTCGGCGCTGGCGATGCGGACGGAGCGCGTGCGCATCGGCTTCGCAGTCGTCCAGATGCCGTTCCATCATCCGGTGCGCCTCGCCGTGCAGCTGGCGCTCCTCGACAATCTCAGCAAGGGCCGCATCGATGTCGGGATCGGTAAGGGCACGATCTACAACGAATACGAATTCGTCGGCCACGGCCTGCGCAGCGACGACAGCCGCGACCGCATGGAGGAGGCGCTGGAGATCCTGCAGCGCGCCTGGCGCGAGTCGCCGATGGTGTTCGAAGGCAAGTACTACAATGTGAATGTGCCGGAGGTTCGGCCCCGCCCGGTACAGCAACCAGCACCACCGCTATGGCGCAGCGCTATATCACCGAGCTCGTTTACCGAGTGCGGCAGGCTGGGCATCCCAATTTTGACGGCGCGGCTGCCGGTGTCGGCGATCAAGGATCGCTGGGCGCTCTACGCAGCCGGTCTAGACGAGGGTGGGCATGATGCGGCGACGCGCGAGAAACTGCTGGCGCAGACGGCGTTGTGGCGCAACGTCTATGTCGCCGACTCCGACGCGCAGGCCGAGGACGAGCTTGCCGGACTGCTGCAGCAGACCCGCGAACACATGATGCATGTGCGTGAGGCGCACAATCCGGACGATTTCGAGATCGACCCGGCGATGCTGAACAAATGGACCGACCCCGCGGTTTCCGATGACGTGGCGGTGCCCTACGTGCTGGAGACGGGGTCCCTATACGGCTCGGCCGCCCGGGTGCGCGAGCAGGTCGCCGAACTGCGCGATGTCGGCGTCCGGCACCTTCTGTGTCAGACCGGCTTCGGCGATATGAACCATGAGCAGAATTTGGCCTCGATGCGTCGCTTCGGCGAAGAGGTCATGCCGGCGTTCCAGTAGGGCCGGGCCAGGTTAACGGCAACCCGCTAAATCAGATCTGCCAGACCGTTTCGGCATCGGTTGTGGCGGAGGCGTCCACATTGATGACCGACGCGTCGCCACGCCGCTCGCTGCCGGGAAACGGGCGTGTGACCCGCCTGCGGTCCGGGCCGAAGAAATCCTCGGACCTGACGAAGGCCCGTTGATCCTCGATGACCGCTACGATCCGGCTGTACAGGGTCACCGGCGTGAAGGGTTTGGCGAGGAACTCCGTGATGCCGGCGTCGCGGCTTCTGATGACACGGTCGAGATCGGTATAGGCGGTCAGCATGATCGCCGGGACGAAGGGGGTCGGTTAATCCAGCGCGTTGCGGACCTTGTGCAGGAACTCGATCCCGTTCATCGGTTCCATGACCCAATCCAGGATGATGATATCGGCGGTGAACTGCTTCAGCAGTTTGAAGGCATGCGTGCCGTCATTCGCGACGCGGATATTCCCGATGTCGAACGCGTCCAGCACGTCTCGGATCAGCGCGCGCATCGCGATGTCATCCTCGACCAGCAGGAGGTTCAAATTGTTGAGCTGGTAGGCCATCCGTGCCGTATGTTTTCCCTGACTGAGGTTCCGCTATGGCGGATTATTCCTTGGTTCTTGCAGCGCTGCTAGCGTAGCGATCCTGGCGCGGCAAGGGAGTTCGCGGCACCCGGGTACTTAACCATGGCGTGTTCAATTTATAGGGCGATAGTTGCCGCGGATACGGATGCATTGTGGGGACACAATACTTAATTTCGCGGCGAAATAAGTATTGTGTCCACATAATTAAGGGGAGGGATATGACAGAGCGAGATACGGCCCGAAGCGGTCCGCTGAGCGGTCTGCGCATCGTCGAGATGGCGGGGAAGGGGCCGGCGCCCTTTTGCGGTATGATGCTCTCGGACATGGGCGCCGATGTGGTCCGCATCGACCGCGTCGCGGCGCCGGGCCGGCGCTACGACCGCTATGTCGATCCGATGTCGCGCGGCCGCCGCTCCGTCGCGGTGGATTTGAAGACGCCCGCCGGTGTCGCCGCGGTGCGGCGCTTGGCGGCGCGCGCCGACGGTTTGATCGAAGGCTACCGGCCCGGCGTGATGGAGCGGCTCGGGCTGGGGCCGGCGGTTTGCCTGGAGGACAATCCGCGCCTCGTCTATGGCCGCGTCACCGGCTGGGGGCAGGAAGGGCCTCTGGCGCAGGCGGCGGGCCACGATCTGAACTATGTCGCGCTGACCGGCACCCTGCACGCTATCGGCGAGGCGGGCCGCCCGCCGCCCGCACCTCTCGCCCTGATCGGCGATTTCGGCGGCGGTGCCATGTTTCTCGCCTTCGGCGTGGTGAGCGCGCTGCTGGAGGCGCAACGCAGCGGTGCCGGGCAGGTCGTCGACGCGGCGATGATCGAAGGGGTGGCCTCGCTCACAGCCTTCACGCACGGCTTGCGTGCTGCCGGCTGGTGGAAGGACGAACGCCAGGCCAACATGCTGGATGGCGGCGCGCATTTCTACGGCACCTACGAGACCAAGGACGGGAAGTTCATTTCGATCGGCGCGATCGAGCCGGAATTCTATGCCGAACTGATCGAGCGGCTGGGTATCGATGCCGCGAAGATGCCGAAGAAGATGGACCGCACCGGATGGCCGCAATGGCGCGCCCATCTGGCCGGCATCTTCGCAGAGAAGACCCGCGACGAATGGTGCGAATTGCTCGAGGGGACGGATGTCTGTTTTGCCCCGGTGCTGACCTTCGACGAAGCGCTGGCGCATCCGCAAAACCGCGCCCGCGGCACCTTCACCGAATATCAGGGTATCACCCAGCCGTCCCCGAGCCCGCGTTTTAGCCGCACCCCCGGCGCCATCCAGTCGCCTTCGCCACAATCCGGCGCGCACAGCCGTCAGGCCCTGGCCGACTGGGGGCTTTCGCAAGAGGAAATCGACGAGCTGGTCGCCGCCGGAGCGGTTCACCAGGCGGAGACGTGACCCTGGTCAGGAGATGTGTTTCCGCAGGAAGGCAAGACTGCGGTCGAGCGCCTGTTCCGCAGCTTGCGGGTGGTAGGGCGGATAGCCGAACCGGTTGAAGCCGTGGTCGGCGCCGAGGTAGTCGTAGATTTCGACCAGCGGTTTGCCGTCGAGCGCCTTCTTGACCGCGCTCACCGTCTCCTGCGGCACGCGCGTGTCGAGTTCGGCGAAATGCAGCATCAGCGGCCGGGTCACTTGTGCCGCTTCGTCCAGGAACTTGTCGAGCTGCACGGCGTAATAGCCGACGCCCACATCCACTACATCGCGTGCGACGGCAAGGTAGACGAGTTTACCGCCCAGGCAATAGCCGACCGTGCCCACCTTGCCCGTGCCATCCGGATGATCGGCCAGCGCCCGCGCATAGTCCGCCATGTCGTCCGTGAAGGCGTCGAGATCCATCGCCTGGCCGAGCGCGCGCCCCGCCTGCTGCCCTTCCGGCGTGTAGTCGAGATACTGTCCGGGATCCTGCCGCCAATAGAGATCCGGAGCGAGGCACAGGAAGCCCTGCTCGGCATAGCCGTCCGCCACCGCGCGTACCCAATGGTTCGCGTTGTAGATCTCCGCCAGGATCACCAGCCCCGGCCACGGACCGTCGCCCTCGGGGCGGGCCATATAAGCCTCCACGGTCTCGCCGCCGCGCATGGAGAGGGAGGTGGTTGCGCCGCTCATGCCGTTACCTGTTCCGCTTTAACTCGATACGGGGCGGTACAGCCGCCCCAAAATAGATCAGGCTATGCCGGGAACGCGCGAGACGCTTCCGGCATAGCCTGTGATCGTGATCCGCTCGATGCTAGTCGTCCAGCGCCTTCAAGACCTTGGGCGGGGACATCGGCAGTTCATAGAGGCGTTTGCCCGTGGCATCCGCGATGGCGTTCGCCACCGCCGCCATGACCGGTACGATCGGCACTTCGCCGACGCCCTTCACCCCATGGGGGTGACCCGGATTGGGATTGTCGACCATCACCGTGTCGATCACCGGAAGGTCCGAGGCAACGGGCATGCGGTAGTCGAGGAAGCCGGGATTGTCCAAGCCACCGGACTCGCCGTAGATGAGCTCCTCGTTCAGCGCCCAGCCAACGCCTTGGGCGACGCCGCCCTGCATTTGGCCTTCGACATAGGACGGATGGATCGCCCGGCCCACATCCTGGCTGGCGGTGTAGCGCAGGATCGTGACGGTCCCGGTCTCCGGATCGACTTCGACATCGACCTGGTGCGCGCCGACCGCGCCCATGTGACCGGTCGTGTTCTTGGAGACCGCGGCCACGATCGGCCCGCCCGTCGCGCCCGCTTTCCGCGCGATTTCCGGCAGGGTGAGCGGATCGAATTCACCGGCGTTCGGACCGGCGGGGTGCGCCGCGCCATCACGCCATTCGACGGCGTCCGCGTCGATGCCCCAAATGCTGGCCGCTCGGGCGGTCAGGATATTGATGACTTCGTCGGCCGCCTCGGTGACCACCATGCCGGACGCGAACGTCACGCGGCTGCCGCCGGTAACGGCGCTGATGCCGACATTGTTGGTGTCGCCGATCTGCGCTTTCACCTCGCGATAGTCGATGCCCAGCTTCTCGGCCACGATATTGACCGTCGAGGCGCGGCTGCCGCCGATGTCCGGATGCCCGGTGATCGCCAGCACGGTGCCGTCCTCGTTGACGTTCAGCTGGGCGCTGGATTCGCCGCCGGCATTGCCCCAATAGCCGATGGAGGTGCCGCGGCCCTGGTTGGGACCCAGCTTGGCCTGGCTGTTGGGATGATTGCGGACCGCATCGATGCATTCCACGATGGCGGCTTCGCCGATTTGCGCGCCGTACATGGTCGCCTTGCCGGTGGGCAGGGCGTTGCGCAGACGCAATTCCCACGGGTCCATGTCGAGTTTTTCGGCGATCTCGTTCAGCATCGCCTCGAACACGTAGTTGCCCTGCGGCGCACCGGGCGCACGATAGGCCGCGACGTTCGGGCGGTTGGAAACGACGTCCAGCCCCTTCACGTCGGCATTCGGAATGTCGTAGCAGGTGAACGAGAAACTGCAGGCGCGGCCGACCGGAGAGCCCGGGAAGCAGCCGGCCTGGAAGTTGTAGGCGCCTTCCACGGCCGTCAGCTTGCCGTCCTTGGTCACGCCGACTTTCAGACGCGCCGACATGCCGGCCGCCGGGCCGGTCGCGTGGAAGACTTCCTCGCGGCTGTTCTGCATCTTGACCGGGCGGCCGCATTTTTTAGACAGCACCATCGCCACCGGTTCCAGGTAGACGATGGTCTTGCCGCCGAAGCCGCCACCGATTTCGGCCGGGATGGCCTTGATGTCGCCGGTCGCCATGCCCGTGATCTTGGCCGTCAGGCTGCGGACCATGAAATGGCCCTGGCTGCTGCTCCAAACGGTGGACTGGGCATCGGGCTTGTAGCTGACGACGCAGGCCTGAGGCTCGATATAGCCTTGGTGCACGGCAGCGGATTTGAACTCGCGCTCGATCACCAGATCGGCCTCGGCAAACCCTTTTTCGACATCGCCGGTTGCGACCGTCTGGATGTTGGAAATGTTGGTCGGCCCGTCGATCCCGTCGGTGTCTAGCCAATCGTGCAAAATAGGTGCGTCCGCCGCCATCGCCTCGTCGACATCGACGACGCTCGGCAGCACATCGTAGTCGACCTCGATCAGGTCCAGCGCAGCCTGGGCAACGCTTTTCGAGATGGCGGCGACCGCTGCCACGGGATGGCCATGGAAGAGGATTTTTTCCCGGGCCATGCAACCGCGGGCGATCCAGCGCATATCGTTCGGCCCCGACGGCAGCGGCACGTCCAGCGGCAGCAAGGGCAGGTCGTCGCCGGTCATCACCGCCATCACGCCGTCCAGCGCTTCCGCCTTAGAGGTATCGATGTTCTTGATCACGGCATGCGCGTGCGGACTCCGCAACACTTTGCCCCAGACCATGCCGGGCATCGAGAAATCGGCCGCATATTGCGCTGAGCCGACGACTTTATCGATGCCGTCGGGCCGCAGGGTGCGCTGGCCGATCCATTTATTCTTAGGCGATATGACATTCATCTTTTGGTTCCTTGTCCGCAAAGGTCACTACTGGGCCGCCAAAGCCGGTCGTTTGCGCGCCGAAAAACCTTGCGAGGTCGGGACGGCGCGACACGGGCGGGCGATCGCAAACATGGATGAACCATAGTCGCCGGGAACACCGGCAGGCAAGATGCGACCTGCATACAGTCAATTGGGCGTGGCGAGATGGTGCCGCAGGAGAGACTCGAACTCCCGACCTGAGGTTTACAAAACCCC
>CAJWOT010000232.1 GCA_913044215.1 uncultured Rhodospirillaceae bacterium
GCTCTCCAGCACCCTTTCTCGCCTGCCGAACCGCTGCTTTACGATCTTTGCCTTCTCAATAAAGTTTTCCATCTTGAGGGTGCCCAATTTTGTGTCTCCTGTGTGTCATAGAATTGAAAACGCATAGCTTTTAGTTGTCAATTAGTTGGCGCTTAAACACACCAGCAACACACCTAGACTAATCCTTAGTTTATCGTTGCATCCTTGGTGTGGATCGTCGCCGGCACCGCATCCACCAGTTCGCGCAGCAGCAGCTCGTTCGCCTCCGCACACTGTTCGCCGCGCTTCAATTCGGTCACGTCGGCGCGGATGCCGACGACTCCGCCTTCCCGCGTCCGTTGTTCAGTGATCAGCGTCCAACGGCCGGCGGCCCGCTCGACCAGATAGGGCGGCGGCGGGTTGCGGTGCGCTTCGGTCCGTTCCGCGATCCAGCTATCGATGTCATAGCCCTACGGGACGCTGTCCTCGGATACGCCCTGGCGAAGGATCTCGGCGTAGGAAACGCCCGGCACCAGCGCGTCCGGCGGCAGCGACAGCAATTTGTCGAAGCGGTCATTGCGCAGGACCAGCCGCTGATCCGAGCCGAACACGGCCAGCCCCTGCTCCATATGATCGAAACAGTTCTACAGGCTGGCAAACCGCTGATACGTGCGCTGAAGGGTGCCACTCTCGGTCCCGGGTCCGGATCTGGCGCCGTCGTCAGCCATCTGCCGCTTCGAAAATCAACGATGAAGTGCTCATTGTCCGACATACCCTGCTGGCCGCCGGGTTCAGACTAACCCTCCGGACCGACGGCGACAATTCATCCTTCGACCGGGCCGGGCCTGTCGAACCGTTGCCTGTCGGGTGCGGGCAGGCGGAACGCAAGAACGAGCCCGATGGCGGCCAGCGCCGCGAGCCCGCCGAAGGCCGGACCGTAGCTGCTCCAGATATCGAACACGCTGCCCGCCATGATCAGGCCGAGCGCCCCGCCGATCGTGCCGAAGAACACCACCACGCCGAAAATCGCGCCATGCGACCGCAGGCCGAAATACTCGGCGACGATGGGGGAGATCACCGTGTAGAAGCCGCCATGACCGAAACCGTAAATCGCCACCGCGCCATAGAGCAGCCAGGGCGTCGGGATGAAGATGAACAGCACCAAGCTGGTGATCAGCGGCACGAAACACAGGATGTAGGCGCGCCGGCCGCCGATCCGGTCCACCGACCCGCCGACCGTCAGCCGGCCGACGATGCTGGCGCCCGCCATGACCGACAGCAAGGTCGCGGCGACGGCCGGATTCATGCCGAGATCCATGCCATGCACCACGATATGCAGAGGGATCGTGGTCAGGGTCGTGAAATGCGCGAATTGAATGGCGCAGATCATCCAGAATATCGGGTCGCGCCGTGCCTGCTGCAGACTGGCGCCGTTGCCCGACGCTTCGCCCGCCGCGGCTTCGGCCAAGGGCGGGCGCTTCATCAGGCCGGCCCCCAGCAGCAATATTATCATGGAGCCGGAACCGAGGATCAGCAGCGCTGACCGCCAATCGGTGCTGGCGATGAGAAATCCCGCCATCACCGGGACGGAGATCTGACCCAGTGCCGTGCCCACCTTTACCACCGCCGTCATCAGCCCGCGGCGGCGCTGAAACTGGTGCGCCACGGTCGACAGGGTCACCACGTCGTGGGTCGCCATACCGAGTGCGACGAACAGGCCGAAGATCGCGAACATCTGCCACGCCATCGACACCTGCGACATCAGTAGATAGCCGGCGCCGTAGCAGATACCGGTGAAGGCGAGGACGATCCGCGGGCCATAACGGTCGGCCAGATGGCCGCCGAACGAGGCCAGCACCCCCATCATGAAGAAGGAGAGCGACGAGCAGGCCGACAGCATCGTCCGCGACCAGCCATACTCCTCCTCGAGGGATTTGAAGAACAGCCCGTAGGCGAACATCATCCCGACGATCGTGAACTGGACCATCCACGCGCCCAGCACGACCAGATAGCGGCGGTCCAGCCCGGTGGTCAGCACGAAAACCCGCCCCGGACGCCCGTCCGCCACGGAACCGGAACGACGGCGTCTGGCCCCCGCCCGATATGCTCAATCACCATAAACGCGTACTCCTCCGGGCTATGGGCGGGAGGAGTGTAACGGAAGGATGCAGGACGCTCTAGCGGCAGATGTCAGCATGTCTCTCCGCTCTGAAGTTGCGCCACCACATCCGCATAGGCCGCCAGCGCTTCGGCGCCCTGCGGCGTCAGAGCGTAGACGCCCCGTTCGACCCGCTCGAACCAGCCATAGTGATCCTTCTGCAGGATCTGCGGCGCCCGGCTCACCCCCGTCTCCGCCTTCAGCACGGCCGCGCGGGTCGCACCGGCGCGGTCGAGATGGGCGGCGCAGCGCAACGCGTCCTGGCGGTAGGCGGTCACGATCTTGCGCCGCGTCACGCCGCCCTCATTCGGATCGCCGACCCGGCGCTGGAATTCGCGCAGCAGCATGCCCCGGCGGCGCGCATGTTTGCGCGGTGTGTAGGGTGCCGGGTCGAGCAGCACCTCGATGCCGGACGGCCCCGCCGCTTCGAACCGCACCGTCATCAGCCCGAGCCCGAGCCGCCGGCACAGCTTCATCACGTCGCGCCGCTGCCGCCGCCACACCGACGCAACCGGCCGCCCCGCCTGTACCGCGAAGGCCAGATAAACCTGGTCCGTCACATCCTGCCGCCGGACGCCCTGCAGGATCAGCGGCAGGTTGAACGCCGTCTTCAGCTCGACGACGACCAGTTCGTCCTCGTCCCGAACGCCGACCACGTCGCAGTCCGAAACCTCGCCTTTGACGTCATAGCCCTGCCCTTCCAGGAAGGCTTTGACGGGCGGATACAGATCGGTTTCGCGCAGGCGGGACATGGCGGCGGGATGTAGGACGCGTCGACTGACCGTAACATGAGTCGCCGCTAGCGCCCCGTCGAAATAGATCGCCCGGGTCCCGTGCGTTAAGATGCCGCCATGGCAAAACTCTCCGTACTCGACCTCGCCAATATCGGCGAGGGCTTCACCCCGTCCGATGCGTTGCGCAACGCGCTGGATTTGGCACAGCACAGCGAGGCCGCGGGCTATACGCGGTTCTGGCTGGCCGAGCATCACAATCTGGCCGGCATCGCCAGCGCGGCGACCGCGGTGTGCATCTGTCATGTCGCCGGTGGGACCTCGACGATCCGGGTCGGCGCGGGCGGGATCATGCTGCCGAACCATTCGCCCATGGTCATCGCCGAGCAGTTCGGCACCCTCGCCTGCCTGTTCCCAGACCGCATCGATCTCGGCCTCGGCCGGGCGCCGGGCACCGACCAACGCACCTGGCAGGCGCTGCGCCGCGACTATCAGGCCTCCGAGCGCTTTCCGCAGGATGTGGTGGAGCTGCAGGCGCTGCTCGGCCCGCCGCGCGAGGGACAGACCCTGCACGCGATTCCCGGCGAAGACACCAACGTGCCGCTGTGGATCCTCGGCTCCAGCCTGTTCGGCGCGCAGCTCGCCGCCATGCTGGGCATGCCCTACGCCTTCGCCTCGCACTTCGCACCGCAGGCGCTAATGCAGGCGATCGAAGTCTATCGCGACCGGTTCGAGCCCTCGGCGCAGCTCGACAAACCCTATGTCATGGTCGGATGCAACGCCGTCGTCGCCGAGACGGAGGACGAGGCGAAGCGGTTGTTCACCTCGCCGCAGCAAAACTCCACCCGCATGGTGCGCGGCACACGCGGCCAGCTGCCGCCGCCGATCGACGATATCGAGGAATTTTGGACGCCGATGGAGAAGATGCAGGTGGCGCAGATGCAGGCCTGCTCCTTCTACGGTTCACCCCAGACGATCAAAGGCAAGCTCGATCCGCTGATCGAGGCCACCGGCGCGGACGAGCTGATGGTCGCCGCCGCGGTCTGGGACCACAAGGCGCGCGTGCGCTCTTTCGAACTGCTGGCCGAGGCGATGGGGTAGCGGCCCAGCCCATTTCGCTTTTCGACGGATGAGGTTCTTCCGGCCGGAAACCACTCCTGACAGTCTGAACTGTCGAGGCCTCTGCCGGAGCCGACCGCTACACTGCGCCCCATGACGGAAAGAACGCAACGCAGGCTAGCCGCAATCGTATCCGCGGATGTGGTGGGCTACTCGCGCCTCATGGGTTTGGATGAAGCCGGCACGTTGCAGCGTCTGAACGCACTTCGGTCCGAACATAGTGATCCGCTGATCGCGAAACATGGCGGCCGGATCGTGAAGACCACCGGCGACGATATGCTGTTGGAATTTCCCAGCGTCGTGGCCGCGGTGGAGTGTTGCGTGGCCGTCCAAGAAGGACTTGCTTTGCGTAACGCCAATGCGGGCGACAACGCCATTCGATTCAGGATCGGCATGCATCTAGGCGATGTAATCGTTGAAAAAGACGATATTTTCGGCGACGGCGTGAATATCGCTGCGCGCCTGCAGGAAATCGGCGATGCGGGCGGCGTAACGATCTCCAGCAATGCGCATGACAGCGTCGAAGGCCGCGTTGACGCAACATTCGTCGATGGTGATGTCCAGAACTTGAAGAACATCGCGCGGCCGATACGGATATGGCGCTAGTTGCCAGATCAAGTAGCATCATCAGAATTGGCGGCAGCCGACCCGGACGCTCCCCTGACGCTGCCGGACAAACCCTCTATCGCCGTCCTACCGTTCGACAACATGTCAGGCGACGCCGAGCAGGATTTTTTTCGGACGGGATTACTAAAGACATCATTACCGCGCTGGCGAAATTCGGCTGGTTTTTCGTTACCGCGCGCAACTCGACATTCTCCTACAAAGGTCGAGCCGTTGACGTGAAACAGATCGGGGCAGAGCTCGGCGTTCGCTACGTCCTGGAGGGAAGCGTCCGGAAGGCCGGAAACCGCGTTCGGGTCACCGGTCAATTGATCGATGCGCTAACGGGCAATCACCTATGGGCCGAACGCTACGACCGCGAAATTTCCGACGTTTTCGCCCTGCAGGACGAGATTACCGAGACGGTCACCGCAACGATCGCGCCTCTGCTTCTGGTCGCTGAGAACGAACGCGTGAAACGCAAACCACCGGATAGCATGGAAGCGTGGGAGCTGGTCATGCGCTTCCAGCCCCTATTCTGGCGCATGAATGCTGACGACCTGGCGGAAGCGCAAAAATTATTGCATCGCGCGATTGAACGTGACCCGGACTATGCCCTCGCTCACGCATTGCTTGGATATTCGCATATCTGGAGCGCCTGGATGGGCTGGGTGGCGGATGCCGAGACTGAGATTCCCAAGGCGGACCCGGCGGTTCGAAGGGCGCTTGAATTGGACAATCAGGAACCATGGGCCCACCTCTCTATGTGTGCGGTACATGGCTATGCACGACGGCATGACGAAACGATCCGAGAAGCCCGCCGCGCACTTGAGCTCAACCCGAATTTTTCCTTTGCCTATGCCTGGCAGGCAGCGATGTTCGGATATGCCGGAAAGCTCGAAGAGGCGGACCTGGCGGCCGACCAGGCATACCGTATAAGCCCCAAAGACCCCTTCAACTCGATGCTTCACGGAATACGGTCGATCGGCCTCTTCACCGCAGGGCGCGATGCAGAAGCCATGGAATTTGCGGAGGAGACCTTGCGGGTGAGACCCGATTGGGTCGGGGCTGGCGCCTTTATATGGTGAGCGCGGCGCAACTCGGCGATCTCGGCGCGGCCAGGCAAGGGCTCGTCGAAGTGAGGCGCTTGCAGCCCTCTGTCTCACTCGCCTTGGCCGAAGAATTCAGCCCGTGGGTACGGCAACAAGATCGCGACCGGTATGTCGAAGGCTTTCGAGTTACCGGGCTCGAATAGAAGTTTCGCTTCTGCCGACGAAGTCTAGTCAGCCACCATCCCATCTCACCCCCAAGGGCCGCTACAAGGTCGCGAATTCCGCGTTCAGCCGGTCGGTGATCAGCATGTGGCCGGCCTTGTGGGTGATGCAGAAGGACGGTTTGGCGTGTTCGATGGCGACCTGCGGGGTGATGCCGCAGGCCCAGTAGACCGGCACGTCGCCCTCCGGAATGGTCGCCCAGCCGCCATATTCCGGCTTCAGCACATCCGCGATGCCGATCGCGGCCGGATCGCCAAAATGCACCGGCGCGCCATGCACTTCCGGAAAGCGCGAGGTGATCTGGATCGCCCGGATGGCGTTCGCCGGCGTGAAGGAGCGCATCGATACCACCATGCCACCGCGGAACGGGCCGGCCGGCGCGGTCTCGATCGTCGTGCGGTAGGCGCAGACCTTCATGCCGTATTCGTAGCGCCGCAGCGGCAGGCCGGCATCCACCAGCGCCGCCTCGAAGGACAGCGAGCAGCCGAGCGCGAAGCCGACCAAATCGTCGCGCCAATAGTCGCCGATGTCGGTCACCTCATCGATCTCGACACCGTCGCGGAACACCCGGTAGGCCGGCAGGTCGGTGCGCAAATCGATATCCGCGCCCAGCATCGGCAGCATCGGATCGCCCGGCTCGGTCATGCCGATCAGCGGGCAGGGCTTCGGGTTGAGTTGGCAATAGCGCAGGAAGTCATTGGCGTATTCGACCGGCAGGATGGCGAGATTGGCCTGCACGATCGCCGGCGCCAGGCCGGAGGTCACGTCGCGGTGCCGCCCGGCGCGCACTTCGGCCCGCGCCGCCCGGGCCACCTTGATCGCGGCCTCCGTCGGTGAACGGTAGGGAGTCGGTTTGGGGTCAAGCGCGTGCACGGCATCACTCATGATCGCTTCCTTTCGATCGTCGGACGGACGGCCAAGCGCCCCGGCAAGGTGACCTCGGCCGGATTACGGAAGAAATCGTACTCCCCCTGGAGCGCCAAGGGAACCGTGCCGCCGCGCGCCGGTCCGCCGAAACGTCCCGGACCCATGTTGTTGTTTAATCGACTGGCGTCTCATAGAAATAGGCTATCAGTTCGAATTGCGCCCGCCCGGCCCCGCCACGGCGGGTTTTTTTATGGCAGTTTCCAATGGTGAAAAACAAACGCGGGCCCGACGGCCTGACCGATTTCGAGCGCGACATCTGCAATGCCCTGGACGG
>CAJWOT010000233.1 GCA_913044215.1 uncultured Rhodospirillaceae bacterium
CTGCACGCCTTCACCAACCCGGAAGCCAATGCGCCGGATATGGGCGCGATGTACCAGGCGGATGCAGACCGCCGGTCGTGGCAAACCCTAGAGAACTTCCTGGCGGAAATCTTCGCTTAAGTACCCTTAGTGGGACGGCACGCGGTCTGAGTGTGCTCTATCGCACACACTCAGACCGCGTTTGGCTGTGCGAGTACAGGCACCAGGGTTACAGCGAGATGCCTTCCTATCCATTTATTTGTTGAGATTATCCGGTCAGATGCAGTTCAAGACTAGTAAGGTCTGAGACCGGAAGAGACGGCGAGCGCGGACATACGTCGACTGCCCTGGCGGTATCCTCGTCTAGCCAAAAATCGACATCGCTTCCACGTTTAATCGGCCCTGATAATTTAAAAAATTTGAGGCACCAATCCCGTATATTGCGGGATCGTTAGCTTTAGTGAATCAGTTAAAATCCAAATCTGTCTAGCGCTTTTGAAACGCGGTTTCGTGTGTCCAGGTCGGTAAAGGGAAATGATTGGAAGAATTGGTCCGCACACGCGTCCGACTTACGTCTTCGGACAATATCCGCCCAGAAAGACGCTTTCTCGTCATCGCCAACCAGGGAATGGGCGATGACGGCAACCATCGTGATGAGATAATGCGCACCAGGCGTCCGGACCGCTTTCTCGCTCCACTCGGCAGCTTGTTCGAAATTTCCTTCAGTGACGAGCGACAGTGCGCGAACGCCCCGCATGCCATAAAGCAAAGGATCGAGCGGGCTTAAGTTTGTGGCTTCTTCTACATAATTAATTGCGCTTTTAGGGTTCCCACTCAAAACGTCGGTAAAGGCGTGGGAGTACAGGCATTGTGCGTAGTTGGGGCTGAGTGTTAGTGCGCGATCTAACCATTCAAAACTGTTGTCCAGTGTACCTTCCAGCCAAAAATAGCGGCCCATGGTGAAATTCGCGAACGGATCCAACGGATCGAGTTCCAAGCTGCGTTCGGCGTACCGCAGGGCGTGCGACGCGGATGCTTTGGTGTCATCCGTGTATTTCACAAAGGCATCTTGAAAATGCGTGAACGACAGTCCGGCATAGCCCCGAGCAAACCCCGGGTCCTGCGCTACAGCGCGTTCGAACAAGACCGTCGCCGCCGCGTTATCACGCTTGTTGAAGCGGTACATGTGCTGCAAGCCCAGATGATAGAAGGCCCAGGCATCAAGGCTTTCCGTAACCCCCAGACTCGCATTCTGAGCTTCATGCAAGGGAATGTGCGTTTCCACCGACGATACGACGCGCGCAACGATATCGGCCCGAATTTCGTGCACATTGTTGATGGCGGACAAGATACTATCGCTCCAAACGACGCCGCCATCCTTGGTGTCGGACAACTCGATCAGGATGAGGACATTCGGCCCGGAAAACTCGATCGAGCCGCTCAAGCAGTACCGTACGCCTAGGGTTCTGCCGATCATCTGTACGTCGGTATCTCTTTCGCGGAATCGGAAAGCGGTTCCTCGCGCGATGACAAACAACCACCGTAGGCGGGAGAGTGCTTGGATTAGTTCGTGCGGCAGCGCATCGGCGATGATGGCATCTGGTGTTCCACCGCCCAGATGCTGGAACGGCAGCACAACGATCGAAGGTTTCGTCGTCTTCAACGGTTCCGCGCCTGTTCCGGTTGTTTCGTTTTCGGGTTGAGGGCCCGCCTGTATCGCCACCGTAATATCCCGACTGCTATCAGTTTCCATTGGGCCGGCAACTTCAGCAATGAAACGGTAACCGCGCCCATGGATCGTCCGGATCGTGTGCTGCGAGACACCGTCATCGCCCAAAACCTTCCGCGCAAGCCGAATCCGGCTCGCGACAGAACTGTCTGAAACGATGCGGCCGTCCCAAATCGTTTCAACAATGTCGTTCTTTGAAACCATTTGTTCTTTGCGCTCGATTAGCAGCCGGAGCAACGCAAAAACCTGCGGCTCTACCGCTACCAAAATACCGTTTTGGCGCAGTTCGAACTTGTCCGCATCGAGTTCAAAATCGTTGAAACGGTACCTCATGAACGGAAAGCTAACGCATAAACCGATATTTCAACAAGAAACCTTCATGACTTCATCATGCTCGCAACCCTTGGAAACGTTACCTTCTTGAGCATCAGAGCACTTTACGAACGGGGAAACCAATGACTTCTGGAGAGAAAAGCAGGATGACGGATGGCTGCGGCAGGCTGTTCGATAGCGTCTTGGACACAATCGGCAACACGCCGTGCATTCGGATCAATCGCCTCGCACCCGAAGGCGTCACGATCTATGCAAAATCCGAATTCTTCAACCCTGCGGCTTCGGTCAAGGATAGGCTCGCGGTCAGCATCATCGAAGAAGCCGAGCGTCGCGGCGATCTGAAGCCCGGACAGACGGTTGTCGAGGCAACCAGCGGCAACACCGGTATTGGGCTGGCGATGGTGTGCGCCGCGAAAGGCTACCCGCTGGTGGTTACTATGGCGGACAGCTTCTCTATCGAACGCCGCAAACTGATGCGGTTTCTGGGCGCCAAGGTCATCCTGACCCCGCGCGCCGAAAAGGGCTTCGGCATGTACAACAAGGCCGTCGAATTGTGCGAAGCGAACGGCTGGTTCCTGGCACGCCAATTCGAAACACCGGATAACGCGACGATCCACGCGAACACAACTGCGCGGGAGATCTTGGCCGATTTCGAGGGCCAGAAGCTCGATTACTACGTCACTGGCTACGGTACCGGCGGTACCGTTACGGGGGTGGCCCGCGTGCTGCGCAAGGAACGGCCCGACACGAAGATCATCTTGAGCGAACCCGCCAACGCCCAGATCGTCGGCAGCGGTCACGCACAGGCGCGCAACGCGAACGGCTCACCCGCGGCCAGTCATCCTGAGTTCGAGCCGCATCCGATCCAGGGCTGGACGCCGGACTTCATCCCGCTGGTCCTGCAGGAGGCGATCGACAACGACTTTTACGATGAGCTGGTCCCCATTCCAGGCCCGGTGGGAATCGAGTGGGCGCGGAAACTCGCCGAACAGGAAGGCATCATGACCGGCGTGTCCGGCGGGTCGACTTTCGCCATTGCCATGCAGGTGGCGGAAAAAGCCGAACCCGGTTCGGCGATCCTGTGCATGTTGCCAGATACCAGTGAGCGATATCTGTCGTCCCCGCTGTTTGAGGGAATCGAAGAAGAGATGACGCCGGACGAAATCGCGCTCTCCAAATCGACGCCCGGATATCACATGGGCTGAACCGTGCACGCCGCGATGAAAAACGAGGACGCCCGGATCGAAGAATCGCTCGATCCGCACGATTGGGAAGCGCTGCGTGATCTGTCGCATCGGATCGTCGACGATGCGATAGATTACGTTCGCGACGTTAGGGACCGGCCTGTCTGGCAGCCGATGCCGGACAAAGCGCTTCAGCGGTTCCGAGAGCCGCTGCCGGACGGACCGAAAGCGATCGAGACCGTCTACCAGACCCTCGCGGAAGACATGTTGCCCTATCCGATGGGCAATATTCATCCGCGATTCTGGATGTGGTACATGGGTTCCGGCAATTTTACGGGGGCTCTCGGCGACTTCCTCGCGGCCATCCTGGGATCCAATCTCGGCGGCGGAAATCACGCCGCTGCCTTGATCGATCAGCAGGTTGTCGACTGGTTCCGACAGATCGTCGGATTTCCCGACGGCGCCAGCGGCACGCTGGTGAGCGGCGGATCGATGGCGAACATTATCGGATTGACCGTTGCGCGAAACGCAGCGGCAGGATCCGACGTTCGGGAGGCCGGTATTGCTGCCCTGAACGGCCACTTGCGCTATTATTGCTCCGACCAAGTCCATAGTTGCCATCAGACGGCCATGGAGTTGCTGGGCCTCGGCAATCAGGCGCTACGCCGCATTCCGACCGGGCCGGACTGCCGCTTGGATGTCGTTGCGTTGCGCAGCGCGATTGCCGAAGACAGGGCGGCCGGGTTCAAACCTGCCTGTGTCATTGCGACCGCCGGTACCGTGAACACCGGGGCGATCGACGATCTGTTGCGGATTGCATCTTTGTGCCGTCGCGAAAACTTGTGGTTCCACATTGACGGTTGTATCGGGGCCTTGCTCGCCATTGCGCCTCAGAACCAGCATCTCGTCGAGGGGATCGAGTTGGCGGACTCCCTTGCCCTGGATCCGCATAAGTGGCTGCATGCGCCGTTCGATGTCGGTTGCGCCCTGGTCCGCGACGCGAATTCCCATCGCGGGACCTTCGCGCTCAATCCCGAATATCTCGAAACGGCGGAACGGGGCATCGCGAACGCGCCGTGGCTGTTTGACTACGGGGTTCAGACCTCACGGGGCTTCCGGGCGTTGAAGGTCTGGATGTCGCTCCAGGAGCACGGGGTCGGGAAGTTTGGGCGGCTTATCGACCAGAACGTGATGCAGGCGGCCTATCTGTGCGATTTGGTGGAAGGCAACCCGTGCCTTGAGCTATGGCCGGGCCGTGCGATCAACATCGTTTGTTACCGCTACAACCCGGGGCGGCTGACCTCCGATGCGCTGAAGCAGATCAACACCGAGATCATGCTGCGGATGCAGGAAGACGGCTCGGCGGCTGTTTCGGATACGACCGTGCATGGCGAGCATTTTCTCCGGGTCGCGATCAACAATCACCGAACGGTCAGCGATGACCTAGAGTTCCTGGTCGCCGAAACGGTTCGCATGGGCGATGCAATTGTTGGACAGGGGGGGACTGGCTAACATTGCGCGTGCTCGGATTTCGCTCCGAGCGAACCTGAAGCTTTTACGAGGGGGTAGATCTAGAGGATGGAACGGCGCCTGGCGGCAGATGAGGTCGGCTACTCTCGTCTCATTCATGCAGATAGAGAGGGGACTCTCACTGCCCTCAAGCAACTCCGCGACGACATCGTAGTCCTCAGTATATAGGCCCATCGAGGCCGCATCGTAAAGCTGATGGGCGATGGCATATTGGCGGAGTTTCAAAGTGTCGTCGACGCGGTGCGTTCTGCTATCGAAATGCAACAGGCCCTTTCCGAATTCAACGAACGCCGACCGGCGGACGGTCGGATCGAAGTTCCCGTCGGTGTCAATCTGGGCGACGTGGTCATCGATGGCGACGACATACAGGGCGATGGCGTCAACATCGCAGCCCGGCTCGAAATGATCGCGTCGCCGGGCTGCATCTGCATATCCGGTGCGGCGTACGAGCAAATCCGCGACAGGGTCGAAGCCGAATTCGCCGATCTGGGCGAAAACGAAGTGAAGAATATCCCAAGACCGGTCCATGTGTGGCAATGGACGCCCCGCGGGTTGACGCCGGAGCGGGTTGTTTCGACGCCGGCCGTGAGCCCTGCGCTGTTCGCCGGAACAGCAACGGCCGATGAGGCGCCGCCGCCGCTGCCGGATAAGCCGTCTATCGTCGTGTTGCCGTTCGACAATCTTTCTGGCGACGCCGAGCAGGAGTATTTCGCCGACGGTATCGTGGAGGCGCTGACGGCCTTTGTCATCGCGCGCAATTCGGCCTTCGTCTACAAGGGCAAACCGAAGAACGTACGGGAGACCGGCCACGATCTGGGGATCGGCTATCTGTTGGAGGGTCCGGAAGCCGTCGGCTTCAAGGTATCGGCCGGTGCGATCGCAAATTTCAACCTGACGCAGCGTTCCGATTTTTCAGGAAACCGGATCATAGTAGACCACCATGTCTGACAGCTTCGAACCGCTTTGCGATGGCAGTATCCGATACCACAACGATTTGCCGTTCAGGCTTGAAAGTGGCGCGCACCCGCCCGACCTGACCCTGGTCTATGAAACTTGGGGTGCGCTGAACGCCAAGAAAAGCAACGCGGTTCTCGTTCATCACGCACTGTCGGTCGGCGCACAGGCGAGAAAACAGGACCAGAATCCGGACTTCGGCTGGTAGCAGAAAATCATCGGTCCGGGCAAGGCCATCGACGCGGACAATTATTTTGTTATATATCAACAATTTGGGAAGCTGCTTCGGTTCCACTGGCCCCCTCAGCCTGAATGCCGAAACCGGCCGGCCGTTTGGGGGCGACTTTCCTGACATCACCATCAGCGATATGACGGCCTCGCAAAAATTACTGATCGACCGGCTTGGGATTGGCCGTTTCCATACAGTCATCGGCGGTTCCATGGGCGCCATGTTGAGCTTGGACTGGGCTATCAACTATCCCGACAGCCTCGACAATCTGGTGCTGATCTCATCGAGCTACAAAGCTTATCCTGCGAATATTGCTAATCGCAGTATTCAGCATCAGGCCATCCGAATGGACGCGATGTGGAACGGGGGAAATTATGCGTCCAGCCGCGATTTGACCGGCTTTCGCTTGGCCCGCAAGTTGGGGCTTTGTACCTACCGCAACGCTGCGGAATGGAACCAGCGCTTCAACAGTCACGACGGCGCTGACGCCAATGATACCGATATTGTCGAATATATGGACTACAACGCGGAGAAGTTTTGCCGCACGTTCGATGCCAACAGCTACCTGGTCCTAACCCGATCCATGGATTTGTTTGACGTCACAAAAAACTACAGCTCGTTACAGCAATGGTTTTCTCGAATTTCCGCACGGACGCTGGTTGTATCCATGGAATCGGACATCTTCTTCACGCCCCAGCAGCAAGAAGAACAGCGCGATGCGTTGTACGCCGGCAGTGTGGACTGTCAGTGCATATCGCATCCATCGCAATATGGTCATGATGCCTTTCTGGTCGAAAAAGACCCGTTTACGAAATACATAAGAAAATTTTTGAATGGGTTATGAAGTCCGAAACGTGTCATAAATCCCTAACTGCCGGCGCTGCTATTTCGACAGGGCCCGAGTTTGGCTCCAATTCGGAAATGATGCGACGAACCGGACGGCGCGCCGCGGGATGACGGCCTGCCGTCCCCTATAGAGTTTCCCTACATATTCCCCCGCGCCGCGATGCGGTCGGCGCGGGCGATCAAGCGTTCGGCACGGATGACGATCGGGATGTCGATCATCTTGCCGTCCATCTCGAACGAGCCGCGGCCTTCCGCCGCCA
>CAJWOT010000234.1 GCA_913044215.1 uncultured Rhodospirillaceae bacterium
CTGTCGCTGATCTGCTTGGTCATTCGGGGCTAGGCATGGTGATGCGCTATGCGTACCTCGCACCTTCTCATCTCAAGGCGGCGATTGACACACTCACTAGCACAATTCCGACACACTCTGACACAATCCTGACACAGACACCCAAAACAGAGGGATCGGGTAGTGTCGAGACATCGGATTCTTCGGCGTCTGGAATAGGCCACAACTCAGGCATACCGGAGCTTCCAGAAGATTCAATGTCGCTTATCATGCCCCTTAAACATGACGCCTAACACCTAGACACACATCCTGGGCGAGAATGAAGTATCTTAATGCACGATATAATAAACGGATTTGGTTGCCCATTCTTTTTGGGCACGCGAACTGCCTAATGCTGATCAGTTCGCTTCCAGACTCCGCAGAAATGAGCTCCGCGCACTCGCGGCTGTCATGACGAAGCCGAGATCTGCACCGCCCAAAATGAACCGAACGCCCTTTTCGACGAATTTCGCGACCAAGGCTTCGTCATAAATGCCGCCGAGCCCGACATGCTTACCGTGCTTCTTCGCCGCGGCCAGCGCCGCGTCATAGGCGGCTTCGACCCGTTCATGGCCAAATTCCCCGGGAATACCCATCTCGGCGCATAGATCGTTCGTGCCGATAAGCATGACATCGACGCCGTCGACTGCGGCGATGGCCTCGGCGTTCTCGATCGCTGTCGGCGTCTCCAGCATGATGACGACCATGGTCTGTGCGTTCACGATCTTTGGCTGTTCGGCGACGCCGTGGTTCTGGAAGCCGACCTGAGACAAGCCGCCAGTCATGGAACGGTGGCCGATTGGCGGAAACTTCACATGATCGACGGCGGCGCGCGCTTCCTCGACTGTATCGACATGTGGCACAACGACGCCCATCGCGCCGTTGTCGAGTATGCGTGCGGCGTGGAAATGCTCATGGCCGGAGACGCGTACCAGTGGGGTGATCCCCACATCCAGCGCGGCGACGCAAATTTGTGACGCCGTGTCCAGGTCCATTGCGCTGTGTTCCAGATCGACGAAGAGCCAGTCGTAGCCGCAGGTCTTGGCGATCTTGGCGATATCGACCCTGCGCGATTGCAGGACGCCGAAGCCGAGTGCCAGTTTGCCCGCGTCGAGTTGCTTCTTGCAGTGATTTTCGATGATTGACATGACGTCCTCCCTTTCCTCAGGCGCCCCAGACTTCCTTCAGCACGCGCAGCCAGTTCTCACCCATCACCTTGCGGATTTTGGTTTCCGGCCAGCCGGCCTTCTCCATCGCCGCCGTCAGGTTCGGAAATTCACCGATCGTGCTCAACCCGTCCGGCATCTTGGTGACGCCGCCGGGGCGTTTGGGGACAAGGCGCCGGCCATGACCTTTGTCGAGAGACAGATAGTCGAAGAAGGCGGCGTCCTGGTCCTGCGTGAAATCGGTGCCGATACCGACGCAGTCTTCGCCAACCACATTGATGACGTACTCGATCTCTTCGATGCAATTGTCGATGTTCGTTTCCGTACCCCACGGCAGGAAAGGCGGATAGGTACACACGCCGACGAATCCGCCGCGGTCGGCGATAAATTTGAGCTGCTCATCGGTCTTGTTGCGCGGATAGTCCTTCAGCCCGTTCGGAGCGCAATGGGTATAGGCGACCGGTTTCTTGGAGTGCAGGATCGCCTCTTCGCTGGTCTGTGCACCGACATGGGACAGGTCGATCAGGATGCCCAGCCGGTTCATCTCCTCGATTACCTCGCGGCCGAAGTCGGACAGGCCGCTATCGACGCTTTCCCAACAGCCGGTGCCGACCAGGTTCTGCGTGTTGTAGGTCAACTGCATCACTCCGACGCCCAGTTCCTTGAACAGGCGTAGGAATTCGACCCTATCCTCGATGCCGCCAGTATTCTGCCAGCCAAGGATGATACCGACTTTGTCTTCCTGCTTGGCGCGGCGGATGTCTTCGGTGGTGAAGACCTGGGTCAGCAGGTCGTCATGCTCTTCGAACCAGATCTTCCATTGCGCGATGTTTTCCATCGTGCCCTTGAAACCGTCCCAGACTGAGCAGGTGCAGTTTGCCGCCGTCAGGCCGCCACGCTTCATGTCCTCAAAGACCGCGCGGCTCCAGTTCGAGATGATCAGGCCATCAATGACAATGGCGTCCTTGTGCAGATCGGTCATGAGGTCGGTGTCTCCGCTGTGTCGTGATTTTGCGCGTAGGCTAAACAATGAAGGCGGTTGGGCCAATCGGCGATTGCGCTTGACCCACCGATAGCGGCGGCAGGATCATGGCGGTCGAACTTACTCAGGCAGAAAGGGTACCGCGATGGCGGATATCGTGATCATCGGCGGCAGCATTATGGGCTCCAGCATTGCCTATCATCTGGCGGTGGCCGGCAAGGCGGGCGACGTTTGCGTCATCGAGCCCGATCCGACCTATGAATTTGCGGCCGCGCCGCGCTCCTCGGGCGGCGTGCGCCTGATGCATGGCTTGGCCGAGAATATCGAGATGTCGGTTTACGGCCAGGAATTCTACCGCGATTTCGCCAATCTGGTGGATGTGGATGGCGAGCCGGGCCGGTTCGACTTCCTGGAGTACGGCTATCTGCACCTGCTCGCGGGCGCCGACGATGTCGGTGTCGCGGAACAGAATTGCGCGCTGCAGAATTCACATGGCGCCTCTAACCAGATGATCGACCGGGACGAGCTGAAGCGGCGCTTCCCTTCGATGCGGACCGACGATATCGACGCGGCCTTGCATGGCCCGCAGGACGGTTTTGTCGACCCCTACGCCGCCGTGATCGGCTTCCGGCGTAAGGCGCGCAGTCTTGGTGTCGAGTTTGTCCAGGATCGCGCGGTGGGATTTGAAACCGATGCGACGAAGGTGCAGCGGGTGGTGCTCGACTCCGGAAAGAAAATCGAAGGGGAGGTGTTCGTCAACGTCGCCGGCGCTTGGGGACCGGAAATCAGCGCATCGATTGGCCTGAAGTTTCCGGTCGAACCGCTCAGCCGCTCGACCTTCTATGTCGAAACGCGCGAAGAGCTGGAAACGATGCCGCTTACCAAAGATCCGTCGCATGTATCGTTCCGGCAGGAGGGGGCCGGCTATACCGTTGGCTTGACCGAAGTCAATGTACCCGGCGGTTTCGACTGGGAAGTGAAGCACCATCTGTTCGACGAGATCATGTGGCCCGCCGTTGCGCATCGGGTGCCGAAATTCGAAGCTCTGAAGGTAATGCGCAGCTGGTCGGGGCATTACGCCTACAACCGGTTGGATGGCAATACGATCATCGGCAATTGGACCGGCGGTTTGGAGAATTACTATTTCGCGACCGGGTTTTCGGGGGCGGGATTGCAAAAGGGACCGGCGATTGGGCGTGCCATGAAAGAGCTGCTGCTCGATGGCGGCTACCAGACAATCGATCTCAGCCGGATGTCCTATCAACGGGTGCTCGACAATGCGCCATTGCAAGAACTCGGGTTTTCGGCGTAGCGGACGGGAGCGCGAACCATGGCGATGCTCAAGTCGGAACACATCAAGCTGTCGGACATCTATGTGCCGACGAAGCGGCGCAACGGGTTGGAAGAGGATAAGATAGAAGAAATCGCGGAGAGCATCTTGGAGGAGGGCCAGAAGGTACCGATCCAGGTGCGCCGCGATGCCAAGAAAGGATTCATCGTCGTCAACGGCGCCCATCGCATGGAAGCGGTGAAACTGCTCGGCGAAGAGACAATTGAGGCATTTATCGTGCGCGAAGGGAATTACAGTCTTTAGGGGGAGAAGTATGGTTCAGGCGTTTGATCTGACAGGTCAGCGGGTCGCGATCACCGGTGCCGGCGGCGGCATCGGTTCGGAAGCGGCGCGGCTCGTTGCCAGTATGGGCGCGGATGTAATGGTCGCTGATCTGGAAGCGCCGGAACCGCTGGCCGATTTCCTGCGGAGCCAGGGCAAAGAGTCGGTGGCGACCGCCCTGAACACGACGGACCGAGCGGCTGTCGAGGCCTGGGCAGAGGCGTGCGGTGAGGTCGATGCGCTGATCGATTGCGCGGCAATATGCCCCTTCGACGACTGGAACGATGACGGCTGGGACGAGGTCGCCGGCCGCGTCTTTAACGTCAATCTGCAAGGCCCGCTCAACGTGACCCGGGCGTTCTTTCCGGGAATGGTGGCTCGCAAGAAGGGCAGCATCGCGCTGGTCGGCTCGATCGCCGGCCGCATCGGCGGCGTCCGGGCGGCCCCGCATTACGCCATGTCGAAGGGCGGCATCCACGCTTTCGTGCATTGGTTCTCGCGCCGTGGCGCGCCGTACAACGTGACTATCAACGCCGTCGCGCCGGGGCCGGTGGCGACACCCATGACGCAAGGTGAGGATTTCCAACCCGAAACCTTTCCAATGGGACGCATGGCAACGGCCGAAGAGATCGCCGGACCGTTGGCTTTTCTCGTCTCGCCTTGTGCGTCATACATCAACGGCGCCGTCCTCGACATCAACGGCGCGATGCATTTCAGCTAATTGTACTGCAGCAGATGGTCGCGTTGGGTTTTGCCCGTGTAGCCCCGTCGGTACATGCCGCGACGCTGTAGCTCAGGCACGACGTGATCGACGAACTCCTCGATCGCGCCGGGACAGTAGATCGGCGACAGCATGAAGCCGTCGCCGCCAACCTCCTCGATCCAGGCTTCCATTTGATCGACGACGCTTGAGGCCGTGCCGACGAATTGGGGCAAGCTGACGCTTTGCCCATGCCGCGTGGCGATTTCGCGTGCGGTGAAGGAGCCGCCCGCCGGCTTGGTGTAGCGCGGCTTCATCCGTTGCAGCTCGGGTTCCTCACGGCTCGCCATTTCGGTATCGGGCGGCAGGTTCGACATGTCGAAATTCAGGTGGGCGGAGAGGATCGCCATGCCGCCTTCCTCCGGCACCAACTCATTGTGGTATGCCTGCTTTTCCAGCGCTTCCGCTTCGGTCTCGCCGATAATCGGCTGCATGCCGGAGAGAATCTTGCAAGTGTTGGGGTCTCGGCCGGTATCTGCCATGCGTTTCTTGATGTCGGCGTAATAGGCGGCCGCGTCGCGTGCGTGCGGCTGGATTGCGAAGATGGCGTCGGCGTGCTTCGCCGCGATCGCCCGTCCTTTCGGAGAGGTGCCGGCTTGGATAAGCGCGGGGCCATTCTGTGGCGATCGGACGACGTTGAGCGGCCCGCGCGATTTATAGAACTCGCCTTCGAATTCGATCCGCCGCACCTTGGATGAATCCGCGAAGATCGCATTTTCGCGGTCCATGACGACCGCATCCTCGTCCCAGCTGTTCCATAGCTGACGGCAGACCTCGATGAATTCGTCCGCTTTTTCGTAGCGCCGGTCCGTCGGCTCGCGTTCTTCGCCGTAATTGGCGGCCTGATTATCGTTGACCGATGTCACGACGTTCCAGGCGGCGCGTCCACCGGTCAGATGATCGAGCGTCGCCCAGAGGCGCGCCAGATAGAAGGGGTGGTGGTGGCTGACGGACAAGGTCGCCCCCAAGCCGATATGGCTGGTAACGGCGCCCATATAGGACAGCAAGGGGATCGGGTCATGTTCGGGCGCCTGCACGGCGTACCGCAGGGCCGGGTCGAGCGACCCTTTGTAGGTATCGGAGATGTAGTTGAGATCGGCGAAGAAGACCATGTCGAACTTGCCGCGCTCACAGGTTCGGGCGATGTGCTGGTATAGCTCGGGCTTCGCCCAGGCGTAATCGCCCAATTCCGATTTCGGATGCCGCCACATGGCAAGGCTGTGATAGGTCGGCCCATGCACCAGGAACTGGGCCAGATGAATTTTCTTCTTGTTACTCATAGTGATAGAGCCTTTTCCCTGCTTACCCTTCCGTCATGATATAGGAATTCGCGTGCGATCCCAGAGCGTATCCGCAAGAGAGTTTCGGTTCGACCGCGGTGCCGAATCGGTAACGGTGCTACCGCGTTGCGTCGAGGTAATCCTTGAGCGGCTTCGCGGCCCGGCATACCCGCGACAGATGCTTCAGGAAGCCTGGCTGTAGCAATTGTTTGTCTTCAAGCGGGTGCCGCGCGAGGAAGCTTTTATGGCGAATGAGATCGATATCGGCATGGTCTTTGGCGTAGCCGCGCGGGGCCGTTTTGACGGCTTCGCCCTGCAGGGGACCGAATGTTTTCTTGAAAGTGCGATCGTTTAGGATCGTACGCATCTTGCTGCTGTCCCAGGAAATCCGTTCGCGGATGGCGTTCAGCCACTCCGGCTCCGGCCGGAACGCCCCTCCGCTGATACGGCAAAGGCCGGGCTCGACATTCAGGAAATAGCCGGTGCGGAGGTGTAGTGCTTTGCTGCCGCCGGGCAGAATACGGGCGCCGAAATTGGTCTTGAACGGCGTCTTGATGGCGGAAAACCGGGTGTCGCGATAGATGCGGAACATGCAACGGCGCGGGTCCATGCAGGTGATGCTGTCGTCGAACTTCTCGATTTCGAATAGCCAGACCCCGATGAATGACAGAAAATCGGCGCGGGCGTCTTCGTATCGGTCGCGATTGTCCTCGAACCATTCGCGGTTGTTGTTCCGGCCCAGATCCCTGATGAAATCAAAGGTGCCGGTGTCGAGATGCGGCATGAGTACGGTCTTTGTGCGGTTACGCGTATGCGTCCATGGCACCGTTCAGGAAGTCGCCAAACGGCTTCATGGTCTTGAATGTTTTTACCGCGTATTTCAACAGATCTTTCTCGAACACCGTGTCGTCGGTCATATCTTGGACAGCGAGTAAACTCTTGTGGCGCAGCAGCTCTATTTCCGGATGGTCTTTCGGATAACCCTTGGGGGCGGTCTTCAAACGCTCTCCCGTAATGCCGCCGAACGCGTCGCGGAAAGGCTTGCTCCTAAGCACCTTCTTCAATGGTGCGGCGTCCGCGTCGATGCGGTGGCGGATCGCGTTGATCCAGGCGGCCGGCGGCTGGTGCGCCCCGCCGGCGAGGAAACAATTCCCCGGTTCAACCTGAATATAATAGCCCGCCTGCTGATGAACGTTCTTGCTGCCGCCCATCAGCATATGAGCGC
>CAJWOT010000235.1 GCA_913044215.1 uncultured Rhodospirillaceae bacterium
ATCGAGGCGGAAAATCCGCTGGGTGTCAAAGGCGCCGGCGAGTGTGCGACGACGGGGGCACCCGCCGCCGTGATGAACGCGGTGGCGGACGCGCTGCGCCGGGCCGGCGCAGCCCCCGTCGATATGCCGGCAACACCAGAGCGTGTATGGCGGGCATTGCGGGTGGCCGGCTTGGTATAGGAAAGAGCGTCGTCCCAAAAACACCAGTCGGTTGCTGGGAATCGATGTGCCCGTAAACTAAACTGTCCCGGTATGGGCGCCCGGTCGCGGACCTGCGTTGAAATCCCAATAGACAGGTTTTGTCAGGCTGAACCACCCGCATGTCGGATGATTCATCATATTTTCGCATTGTCGCAGATCGGGTCGTCGATACCGGCCCGGGGTTCAACGGCAAATCCTTGCAAGCGGCGGTTACGCTGAGGCGGTAAAAGGCCGCTGGGCACACCATGCCGGCCCGCGCCAATTTCGCGCATGAGGATCTCTGGCCCTTAATGGGGGACATCGCGCTAATCGATGGGGAAACGGCGCCGCTACGTTATCGGTATCGCCTGATTGGAACAAACATCGTCTCGTTGGTCGACAGAGACATGTCGGGGCGGTATCTCGATGGCGTTTATAGGGGCGAAAAGTACGACAATGTCGTCCGGTCGCTCGACTATATTCGGGCGCACAAGGTCCAGGTTCGCGGCGCCGGCAACATTTCGCACGCGGAACAGGACGATCTGCGCGTCGAGGTGCTGGACGCACCGCTGTCGTCGGACGGAGAGACCGTCGATATGATCCTCAAAGTGGTGGCGAGAAGCGAGAGTTCAGGCCTCAGCCTTTAACCCGATATCGGCAGGCGCCATATGCGGATGCGAGGATGAGATAATCGCGCACTGGGAGGCACTGCATGGCCCCGTAAGTTGAAACATTCATACCCGACGGCAGCCCTGTCCTGATCGAGCCCTACAGACACATTGCCAAAGTCGGCGACAACATCACGATCGGCGGTCTTGGCGGTCTCGATCCGCAGTGTCCAGTGACGACGTCTACGCCCAGACTGTTCAGCTCCTTCGGAATTTCGAGGCGTTGCTGCAGACCGCCGATTCCGATCTCGACCACATCGTGCATATTCAAGTTTTCCTGGCGGATTTCAACCGAATGAACGAAGCCTATATCTCGGTGATCAAGACGCATCGTCCGGCGCGCACGGTCATCGCGTCGAAGGAGCTGCCTAAGCCCTCGTTCAAGGTCCTGATAAATCTGACGGCCGTGAGGGCCGATGCATAACGCTATTTCGTCTTTAGCAACATTGGAGGGGCTTCCGGCTCGTCGCCGATGGCGACACCCCGCTGATAGGGGCCGAACAGCATGGTTGCCCCTTTTGGCGGTTTGACCTCGCCGCTTCCACTGACGAACACGTAACCGCGCTTGTGGTCGACCTGGAACACCATCGGCGCGTCGCCCGCGGGCGTGATCTGGTGGCCCGCCAGGGTCAGCGGCCCCTCGATCTCATGGATGGCACCGTGCGACCAGACCGTGGATTCCACATGGGCGCGCCCGTCCTTCGTCAGGCCGAGGAATTGCAGCTTGTGCTGGTATCCGCCCTGTCGCGGGATGACCACGACCATGGCGCCCGGCCGCTCCGCAGCATGGCGCAGGATGATCTTGGTGCCAAAATTTTCCGGGGCGGTAGTCAGCGGCAGCAGCGCGGCGGGCAACGCGTGCAACATCTTGGCTTCGCCGCTCGCGATAAGTTCCGCTATCGTGGCGTTGTCGACTTTGCCGGATTGCGGAACGCCGGCTTTCTTTTGGAATGCTTTCAGGGCCGGCGCTGTCTTGGCATCGAACTTGCCGTCGACCGGCCCGGGATCGAAACCGAGATCTAGAAGCCGCTGCTCGATTTCAAGATTGCTGAGGGCCTTCCCCAGCTGCGCCAGAACAGGCGTCGCCGCCGCAAGTGCTGCGGCGCAAGCAAACAGTATGGCGAGGCGCGGAATGACCATGATCGTTCCTCCAGGCGAATGGCGGCCGACTATAGCGATCCAGCGGGACGCTGGATACGTGATTGCAGTCACGGGCTTGTGCGCCGCGTCCATGCCGCGGATGATGGCGATTGGAACTCGATGACGGGGGCAGAGCATGAGCTGGCGCGTTGGCGTGGATATCGGCGGCACGTTCACGGATGTCGCATTGGTCAACGAAGCCGACGGGCAGATCGGTATCGCGAAAGTGCCGACCACGCCGCGCGATTTCGGTGAAGGTGTGGTGCAGGCGCTGGATATTGCGCTGCGGGAGAATGAGGTCGCGGCGGACGATGTCACATTGCTGTCGCACGCGACGACGGTGGTGACGAACGCGATCCTGGAGGGGCAGGGCGCGCGAACGGTTCTGGTGTCGACCCGCGGCTTTCGGGATGTGCTGGAAATCCGCCGCTCGGCGCGCGCCGACCTCTACGATCTGTTTCAGGATCCGCCCGGTGTTCTCGTCCCGCGCCACTGCCGGCTGGAGGTGACCGAGCGGATCGATGCGGCGGGCGATGTGGTGACGCCGCTCGATGAGAGTGAAATCGACGGTATTGTCGCTTTCATCCGCGAGAACGACATCGAGGCCGTCTCGGTTTCATTGCTTTACGCCTTCTTGAACGACGCGCACGAACAGGCCCTCGGGGCGCGGCTGCGGGCGGCACTGCCCGATATCCCGATCTTTCTCTCGAGCGAGGTGCTACCGGAAATCCGCGAGTTCGAGCGCACCAGCACCACGGCGGTCTGCGGATATGTCGGTCCGATCCTGGAATCCTATCTGCGCCGTCTGCAGGACGCGGTCTCGGGCATGGGGCTGCCGGACCTCTATGTCATGGGGTCGAGCGGCGGGGTCTTCAATGTCGAGGAAGGCCTCAAGATGCCGGCCATGGCGATTGAATCCGGACCGGCGGCCGGGGTCATCGCCGCCGCCCTGATCGGCCGGCAACTCGACAAACCGAACCTGATTTCCTTCGACATGGGCGGCACGACCGCGAAGGCGAGCCTGATCAAGGACGGGATGATCGAGACCACTTCGGAATATGAGGTCGGCGGCGAGGGCAACGTCAATCGCTGGATTCACGGCACGGGTCACCCGATCCGCGTTCCCGTCATCGACCTGGTGGAGGTCAGCGCCGGCGGCGGCAGTATCGCCTGGGTCGATCCCGGCGGCTCCATGCGCGTCGGGCCGCGCAGCGCCGGAGCCGAGCCCGGGCCCGTCTGCTACGGCAAGGGCGGGACGGAGCCGACGGTGACAGACTGCAATTTGATGCTGGGCTATCTGGACCCGCAGGCGAAGCTGGCAGGACGCCTCTCGATCCAGACGGGTTCGGCGGAAGAAGCGGTTGCTGCGAAGCTCGCCGACCCGCTCGGCCTTGAAGTCGAGGCGGCTGCCGCCGGCGTCATCGATGTGGTGAACAACGCCATGGCGGAAGCGCTGCGCATCGTCTCGGTCGAACGCGGTCACGATGCCCGCGCCTTCAGCCTCGTCGCCTTCGGCGGCGCTGGCCCCATGCATGCGGCGGCGCTGGCGACCGTTCTGGGCATTCGCGAGGTGATCGTTCCGCCGATTCCGGGCGGGTTCTCGGCCCTGGGGCTGGTCGCGACGGATCTCAAGCGGGACTACGTGAAAACGCACTACACGGCGCTCGATGCCGCGGACCCGGCCACGGTCGGCGCGGTCTATGCGGAGATGGAGGCGGCGGCGCGCGCCATGCTTCGGGCCGCGAAGGTGCCGGAAAGCCAATGGGCGCTCGAGCGGGGTGCCGACCTACGCTATTCGCGTCAGGCCTATGAATTGACAGTCGCCGCGCAGGCTGGCGCGGTGACGGATGCGACGTTGCGGGATTTGGCCGATCAATTTCACGACAAGCACCGTCTCACCTATGGCCACGCCAACCCGGACGAGGCCATCCAGCTGGTCAATCTGCGGTTGACCGCGATCGGCAAGCTGGAAGGGCTAGATCTGCGGCAGAGCAGCGACGGCGCCGTCGACGAGCGCAAGAGCAGCCGGCCGGTCTGGTTCAAACGCTCGGGCCGGACCGATTGTGCGATCTACAACAGGGATGGGATCGGCGTGGGCGACAGCATTGCCGGGCCGGCGGTGATCGAGGCGGTCGATACCACCATCGTCGTGCCGCCCGGCTGGACTGCGAGACCGAATGACAAAGGCCACATCATCATGGAGGCCCAGCATGGCGAATGATATGGGCATGGCTGCTGCACCGCGCATGAAAACCGATCCTGCGACCTTCGAGGTCGTGAAGAACAGCCTCTACGCGGCGGCGGAAGAGATGAAGGTGGTGCTGGCGAAGACCGCCTATTCGCCGATCCTGAAGGTTGCAGGCGACTATTCTTGCGGCATTTTCGACCGCGAGGGCGAGATGGTGGCCCAAGGTCCGGACCTGCCGATCCATCTCGGCTCCATGCCTGATGCGGTCAAGGCCGTGATCACGGCGTGGGAGAGCTTCCGCCCGGGCGATGTCTTCATCCACAACGATCCCTATTTCGGCGGCTCGCACCTGCCGGATGTGAATGTGATCTCTCCCGCTTTCCATGGCGACATCTTGCTAGGCTTCGCCTGCGTTCGCGCCCATTGGCCCGATGTGGGCAGCGCCCAGCCGGGCAGCTACGGCGCGGTGACGGAAATTTTCGGCGAGGGGCTGCGCCTGCCACCGGTACGTCTTTATGCCGAAGGTGTGCTGAACCGCGATGTAGACGCGATCATCTTCTCCAACGTGCGCACCCCGGAGGAACGCCGGGGCGATCTGAATGCACAGGTCGCAGCCAATCGGCGCGGGTCCCAACGCCTGTCGGAACTGGCCGAAAAATACGGCACCGACGCGCTGCTGCGCATCATGGGCGAGGTCATGGATTATTCCGAGACCATGATGCGGGCGCTGCTGCGCGAGATGCCGGACGGAGAGGGTAGCTTCGAGGATTTTCTCGACGGCGACGGTATCCTGGAGGCCGGGTCGGACACCGACGAGACCTTCACGATCCGCATGAAGGCGTTGAAAAAAGGCGATACCCTTTGCGTCGACTTCGCGGGCTCCGATCCTCAAGTCGCCGGGCCGATGAATGCGCCGCTCTCGGTGACTGCCTCGGGCGTTTTCACGTCGGTCAAGATGATCGTCGATCCGACCAGCATGATCCCGCCCAATTCCGGCTGCTGGCGCGCCGTCACGGTAGAGGCGCCGGAAGGCTCGTGCGTCAATGCGGCGTTCCCGGCACCGGTGGTCTACGCCAACCATGAGATGTCGCATCGTATCGCCGATATGCTGTTCGGCGCGCTCGCCGGCTTCATGCCGGACCGCGTGATGGCCTGTTCCCAGGGGACGTCCGCCGTGCTCACATTGGGTGGTGTCGACTACCGCAACGGCGACCGCTATGTGAGTTACGAGACGATCAAGGGCGGCTTTGGTGCCAGGCCCAACAAGGATGGCATCAACACCATCGCCAGCGGCATCTCGAACACCATGAACACGCCGATCGAAGTGCTGGAGATGAGCTTTCCCGTCCGCGTCGAGTATTACGAGATCACGGAAGATAGCGGCGGAGCGGGCAAATATCGCGGCGGTAACGGCGCGCGCCGCGCTTGGCGTGTGCTGGGCAACGACGCGCAGGCCTCGATCTGTCTGGAACGCACCAAGTCCGCGCCCTTTGGTCTCGCCGGTGGCAAGGCGGGGGCGATCGCCCAAATCGCCATTGAGACGCCCGACGGCACTATCCGAGAGCTCAACAGCAAGGGCGGCTTTCCGGCGCCGGGCGGCTCGCGCATCCTGCTGGAGGTGCCCGGTTCCGGTGGCTTCGGTCCGGCGGAAGACCGCGATCCGATGCAGCTCGCCGCGGACGTCAAGGATGGCTATGTCAGCACCGAGGGCGCGAAGCGTGACTATGGCGTGGACATTTAGAGGTTTCGTTCGTTACAAAGCTCACCCCCTCACCCCAATCCTCTCCCAAGAGGAGAGGGAGCTTTGTCGGCGTTTCTTTTTGAACCGTCTCCCATCGGGAGAGGGCAGGGTGAGGGGAGAATTGAAACAGCGATAAGTTCCAGGAGATTGGCATGAAACCTCTCGAAGGTATCCGCGTTCTCGACATCGCGACCTATATCGCTGCGCCCTATTGCGCGACGATCATGGCGGAATTCGGCGCCGAGGTGATCAAGGTGGAGATGCCGGGTGTCGGCGACCCGTGCCGGCGTCTGGGATCCGTGACCGAAGCGGGTGACACGCTGGTCTGGCTCAGCGAGGCGCGCAACAAGAAATCGATCACGCTCAATCTCAAGGACCCGAAGGGTAAGGAGATGCTGAAGCAGCTCGTCGCGAAGGCAGACGTGGTGTGCGAGAATTTCCGACCGGGCACCCTGGAGAAGTGGGACCTCGGCTGGGATGTGCTCAGCGCGGTGAATCCGAAGCTCGTCATGCTGCGGGTCAGCGGCTACGGACAGACCGGACCCTACAGCGCACAGCCCGGGTTCGGCCGTATCGGTAACGCGTTCGGCGGCATCTCCTTCTTGGCTGGTGACCCGGACCGGCCGCCGGCGACGCCTGGCTCGGCCACTCTGGCTGACTATATGTCAGGCCTTTACGGCGCGCTCGGCGTCGTCATGGCGCTCCGCTCGGCAGAGGCGACCGGCGTCGGGCAACAGGTCGATGTTGGGCTCTACGAGCCGATCTTCCGCATCCTCGACGAGCTGGCGCCGGCCTATGACAAGTTCGGCTTCATCCGTCAGCGCATGGGCGCGCCGACCGTGAATGTGTGCCCGCACAGTCATTATCCGACCGATGACGACCGTTGGGTCGCCATCGCCTGTACCAACGACAAGATTTTCGCCCGGCTGGCCAAGCTGATGGGGCAGGAAGACGTTGCCGGCGACGGGCGCTACGGCACCATCCAGCAGCGCGAAGCCGACCGTGCCGGCGTCGACGGCATGGTCGAGGCCTGGACCCGCAGCCACACCCAGAAGGA
>CAJWOT010000236.1 GCA_913044215.1 uncultured Rhodospirillaceae bacterium
CCGCTGACGTAATCGCCATATTCCGCGGTATTCGAAACCGAATAGCGCATGTTGGCGAGGCCGCCCTCATAGATCAGATCGACGATCAGCTTCACCTCATGCACGCATTCGAAATAGGCCATTTCAGGCGCGTACCCGGCATCGACCAATGTCTCGTAGGCGGCCTGGATCATGGAGGTCAGGCCACCGCAAAGCACCGCCTGCTCGCCGAACAGATCGGTCTCGCACTCTTCCTTGAAGGTCGTCTCGATGATGCCCGCACGGCCGCCGCCGATGGCACTGCCATAGGACAGGCCGACATCATGGGCGTTGCCGGATGCGTCCTGATGGACCGCGATCAGGCACGGAACCCCGGCCCCGCGCTCATATTCGGAGCGGACCGTGTGTCCGGGCCCTTTCGGCGCGATCATGAACACATCGATATCGTCTCGCGGCTCGATCAGGTTGAAATGAATGTTGAGGCCGTGCGCGAAGGCGATCGCCGCGCCCGGCTTCATGTTCGGGCCGAGATCGGCGCTGTACAGGTCGCGCTGAATCTCATCCGGAGCCAAGACCATGACGATATCGGCCCAGGCGGCCGCATCGGCCGGCGCCATGACCTTGAAGCCCGCGCCTTCCGCCTTGGCGGCCGAACCGGAACCCGGACGCAGCGCGACCGTGACTTCCGACACGCCGCTGTCGCGCAGATTCATCGCATGGGCGTGGCCCTGGCTGCCATAGCCGACAATGGCAATTTTCTTGCCTTTCACCAGATTAACGTCGGCGTCCCGATCGTAATAAACGCGCATTTTTATTTTCCTCCTGTGTGTGCGACGGCTCAGTCCCGCCGCGTCGGCACGACCGCAATATCAACCGATGGGCGCAACTCGGCACACACCTTGAGCACGTCGTGAATGTTGTTATCCATGAATTTATCGAACGGCGTCGCGTCCGCCACCGCGTCCGCGTCGGCCGAGGGAAAGGCCTGCTGCTTCAGAATGTAATCGAACCGCGAGGCCCACTTGCGGGCGCCAAGCCGGGCCGTGGTCGAGCAATTGTCGACCATGAAGGAAACGCCCTTGTAATCCATATAGGGGTTCAGCGAGTCGACGGCCTCGATGATCGATTCATTGGCGATTTCCGAGTAGGGGTGGCCGTGATCTTTCAACAGATCGACTTGGGCCATCATGCACGCCATGTAGGTCCCGGCGGTTTCCGGGTTGATCGGCGCGTAGTTGCGCGACTCGTCCTCCCGCACCTTCTCGCCGACCACCCACATGTCGGTGCTGTCGATCTTACCCATCGGGTAGGTGCCGTGCCGCCGGGTCGCCTGGATGACGCTGCGCACCTCGTTGCCGGAGGCGACGTCGTCATAGATTTCCTCGAGAATCTCACGGCAGGGATGGTAAGCGGCATTGTACGCCTTGCGGAATGCAGCTTTCTCACCATCATCAAGTTCGTCATAGACCGCCTTCAGACCGGAGCGCGAAATCGACTTGCTGATCGGGCCGGTGATCGATTCCGAGGTGTTGAGATAAGCATCGTCCTTATCCATGCCCTGACCGACATAGCGCGCGTAAAGGCTCTCCGCGATGCCGTGTACCGCACCCAACAGGATGCCGCGCTCACCGAAGATGTCGGAGCGGTATTCCGATTCCAGCGTGGTCTCGAACGTATAGGGCGAACCGAGCCCGACCGACCAGCCGAGCGCATAGTCGGTCGCCTTGCCATTGACGTCCTGATGGACGGCAAAACTGGCATTGATGCCGGCACCGTTGACCTCCCGGCCCTGTTCGTAGAGCCGACGCACCGACGGTCCCATACCCTTCGGGCAGACCGCGACGACATTGATATCCTTCGGGAAATCTTCACCCGACGCCTGCAGATGAGAGAGCAGGAAGCCATGGCTCAGACCCAGCGTCGTGCCCGGCCGGAAGGCGGCGAAGATTTCCTTATAGTTCTCGGCGAAGGCGGCATCCGAAATCAGCAGGAGCGACATGTCGCTCTCGCGGATCACCTGGTACATCTCGCCGAGCGTGCCGTCTGCCGCCGAGAAACCTACCGCTTCCGCTTCCTTCATCGAGGACGAGCCCTCGCGCAGACCGACCGTCACACGAATATCCGTACCTTCCAGCGACTCACGCAGGTTCTGCGCCTGCGCCGGTCCCTGAGACGACCAACCGATGACGCCAATCTGTTTGATCCCTTCGAATGCCTTTGGCAGCAGCGGAAACAGGTGCCGGCCGCCGGCAACGATCGTTTCTTCGCGGTCGGCCATTTTGACCATACGGGTCTCGAACACATTCGAGGTATAGCTCATCGGAAAATTCCTCGGTAACGGGTTGGATTAAGTCAGATCGACTGATTGCCGCGGGCGATCGCGGCGCTGCCGCTGCGGGCGATCTCGACTTCGCCGAGCTCGCGCATCAGTTCAATGAATGCGTCGACTTTAGCGGGCGAACCGGTCATCTGAAAGACAAAGGAGCTGGTCGTCGTATCGACCGCTTCGGCGCCAAAAATCTCGGCGATACGAAGCGACTCCCGCCTCTGGTGCGAGCGCGACTTCGAGATCACTTTGACCAGCGCAAGATCGCGCTCGACGAACGGACCCTCCTCGGTCAGATCGTGCACCTCCAGCACCGGCACCAGCCGGTCGAGCTGATGGCGGATCTGGTCGATGATCATCGGCGTGCCGGAGGTCACGATGGTGATCCTCGACATCGATCCGTCTTCCGAGACAGCGGCGACGGTCAGACTCTCAATGTTGTAGCCGCGACCTGAAAACAGCCCGATCACCCGGGCGAGGACGCCCGGCTCGTTTGCCACCAGCACCGCGAATGTGTGGCGCTCTTCCTTGTCGCCCACATCGACGAAATTGTACGCAGCACCGGGCTGCTGCTCTTTCTTTTTTCTAGCCATGATCGGTCATCCGCGCTTAGACGAGCACCGCGCCTTCGGCGGAAACGCCCGTCTCGCCGAAGCTCTTGGCTTCGGAGCCGAGGATCATTTCGTTATGCGCGGAGCCCGAGGGGATCATCGGGAAACAATTTTCCGACGGATCCACACAGACATCGGCGATGACCATCTTATCGACTGCAATCATCTCTTTGATCATGTCGTCGAGCTCATCGGGCTTGGTTACGCGCATGCCGACGGCACCGAAACTCTCCGCCAGCTTCACGAAATCGGGCAGCGAGTCCATATAGGTCTCGGAATAGCGGCTGCCGTGCAGCAGCTCCTGCCATTGGCGGACCATCCCCATATATTGGTTGTTCAAGATGAAGATTTTGACCGGCAAACGGTACTGCACGGCAGTCGAGAGTTCCTGCATGTTCATCATGAAGGAGGCCTCGCCGGAGATATCGACCACCAGCTTCTCGGGATGCGCGATCTGGACGCCGATCGCCGAGGGAAACCCGTATCCCATCGTGCCGAGGCCACCCGAGGTCATCCAGTGCTTCGGCGTATCGAACTTGTAGAACTGCGCCGCCCACATCTGGTGCTGGCCGACCTCGGTGGTGATGAAGGTTTCCCGATCCCTGGTCAGCTCGTATAGCCGCTCGATCGCGTATTGCGGCTTGATCAGCTTGTCGTCCTGTTTGTAGGCGAGGCATTGAACGCCTTGCCAATCTTCGATCTTTTTCCACCATTCGCGCACGGCCTTGCCGTTGGAGCGCCGCTTGACGCGCTCCTTCCAAGCCTTGGCCAGCTGACCCATCACGGTGCCGACGTCGCCCACGATCGGCAAATCGACCCGGACATTCTTGTTGATCGAAGAGGGGTCGATGTCGATGTGGATCTTGGTGGAGTCCGGCGAGAACGCATCCAATCGGCCGGTGATCCGGTCGTCGAAGCGGGCACCGATGCAAATCAGCGCGTCGCATTCATGCATCGCCATGTTGGCTTCGTAGGTGCCATGCATGCCCAGCATGCCGACGAATTGCGGGTCGGTACCCGGGAACGCGCCGAGGCCCATCAGCGTCAGCGTGCACGGATAGCCCGTCATGCGAACGAAATCGGTGAACTTCTTGCAGGCGGCCGGGCCGGAATTCACGATGCCACCACCGCCATAGAAGATCGGCCGTTCCGCCTTTGCGATGATATCGACCGCGCGCTCGATCGCATCGGCGTTGGCGCGGGTTTGCGGCCGGTAGCTCGGATGCTTGACCTCATCAGGCCCGACATAGGGACATTCCGCGAACTGGATGTCCTTCGGCAGGTCGACAACAACGGGGCCCGGCCGGCCGGAGCGTGCGACGTAGAACGCCTCATGCATCGTGCGCGCCAGGGACTCCGTATCCTTGACCAGATAATTGTGCTTGGTGCAGGGCCGGGTGATGCCGGTCGTATCGCACTCCTGAAAGGCGTCGTTGCCGATCAAATGGGTCGGCACCTGGCCGGTGAGGCACACGATCGGCACGGAATCCATCAGCGCATCGGTCAGGCCCGTCACCGCGTTCGTCGCCCCGGGTCCCGAGGTGACCAGAACCACGCCGACCTTGCCCGTCGAGCGCGCATAGCCTTCCGCTGCGTGCACGGCGCCGCCTTCCTGGCGGACGAGGATATGCTTGATGTGGTTTTGCTTGAAAAGCGCGTCGTAAATCGGCAGGACGGCGCCACCGGGATAGCCGAAGACGACATCGACGCCAAGGTCCGTCAGGGCCTTGATGATAATTTCCGCGCCGGTCATTCGTTCGCTAGCCATGTCGCTCTCCATACCTTCCTAACGTTCAAGTTCATCCGCACAATACGAATTGTGCGTCGCAATATCGGTTTCAACGCGGTTGGTCAACCGCGACAAAACGCGCCCGCACAGTCCCACCGTTCTGGATTTTCTTCTGTTTTCCTTTGGTTTCCGGTTCTTACCGGTCCAAAGAGCGCGGACAATAGGGGTTCACATTGGCCGGGTCAACAGATTTTGACGAATAAATGAAAAGATTTTCGGGTCAAATTTTTTCGAATATTGCGCGTTAACCAAAAATTCCGAAATAATCTGATGTCGAAACCAAGTGGTCTGTCTCTTCGCATAGCGACGCGTCGCCTGCTGTGCTTCCTCGATCGCTTCTTCCAATCCCAGCTCACCCGCCTGATGGCGCAGAAAGGCGGGTACGCCGAGCGCCCGCATCGCCGGAAACGACGGATCGAAACCTTCTTGCCGAAGCGCTTCCACCTCTTCCAGCGCACCGGCGCGCACCATCGCCAAAAGCCGGTCATCGCACGCGGCGTATAAAAGATCACGCGGTGGTTCGAGGATGATGGTCTTGAACCGGAGGCCCGGCGGCGGCCCTTCCGGCGGCACCTTCTGCCATTCGGACAGCGGCCGCCCCGTCGCGGCCAGAACCTCCAGCGCTCGGGCGACCCGTTGCCTGTCCCCAGGCTGCAATCGGGCCGCGGTATCCGGGTCGCTTTCCCGCAACCGGTCGTACTGCGCCGCCGCGCCCTCTCGCATCAAGCGGTCGCGAATGTCCTGCCGCACCGCTTCCGGGATCTCCGGTATCGGCGACAGGCCTTGCATCAGTGCGCGGAGATAGAGCCCCGTCCCGCCACAAAGGATCGGCAACTGACCGGCAGCGTGCGTTTCTCCGATCGCGTCGATGGCCAATTCGCGCCAGCGCGCGGCGGAGCAAATATCGGTCACCGGCAACACCCCATAGAGCCGGTGCGGCACGCGCGCCTCGTCCGCCGGGCTTGGCCGGGCGGTCAGCACACGCAAATCCGCATAGACCTGCATGCTGTCGGCATTGATGACAACGCCGCCGAATTCTTCCGCGACCGCGAGCGCAAGCGCGGATTTGCCGCTCGCGGTCGGTCCGGCGACGATCAATACGGGTTGTTCCGGCTTGCCTTCCATGGGTGCCGAAGATACAGACTGCGCGATGATGGACAATATTCTTACACTGATCGGCGAACCGACCGATGCCGCGCTGACAGCGGAAGACGTGACCACAGCCATCGCAGCGGTCCGGGAAGCCGGCGGCACCGTTGGCGCGGCAGACTGGCTGGCGCCGGGCATCGCCTGCGATCTGCCGTTCGACGGCCCACGCGATGTCGTGGGACCCGCGCGAGCAGCGCTTTCCGATCGGCCGGTCGACATCGTCGCGCAACCGACCCAGGGCCGGCGAAAGCAACTGCTGGTCGCCGACATGGAATCGACCATCATCGAGAACGAGATGCTGGATGAGTTGGCGACGGTGTGCGGCATCGGCGAAGCCATCGCCGACATCACGGCCAGGGCAATGGCTGGCGAGCTTGATTTCGAAGGCGCCATCAAGGAACGCGTGGCCATGCTGAAAGGCCTTGGCGAAGGCGCCCTGGAAGACTCGCTTGGGACGATACGGATCACATCGGGCGCCACGACACTGGTCGCCACGATGCGCGGTAGCGGCGCCTATTGCGCGCTCGTTTCCGGTGGGTTCGAGTTTTATACCGGCTGGGTTCGGCGGCGCCTCGGCTTCGACTACGATCAGGCGAACCGGCTGGCAATCGAAGACGGGGCGCTGTCCGGCGGCGTCGGCGAGCCGATCCTCGGCCGCGACGCCAAACGCGAGGCATTGCTCCGGCTGTCCGCCGAACGCGGCATCCAGGCCGCCGACGCGATCACCGTCGGCGACGGCGCGAATGACCTGGCGATGCTGGAGACCGCCGGCATGGGCGTCGCCTTCCGCGCCAAACCCATCGTCGCCGAGCGCGCCCGGGCGCGGATCGACCACGGCGATTTGACGGCGCTGCTCTATATCCAGGGATACCGGCGCGAAGAATTCATCGACGGCGCCTGACGGTCAGCGCTTCTCCTCCGGTATCAGGCCGCGCGGCGTGAAACGCAGCACGAGCAACAGGATTAGCCCCATCGCCATCAGCCGCATATGCGCGGCACTCTCCAGCAGGTGAACGCGGACGGGATTGTCGGGCGCCATGCCGGATGTCGCGACATCCATGATCCATAGACCGATCGGCTCCGCCTCGACCCAGAAGAACCAGATCAG
>CAJWOT010000237.1 GCA_913044215.1 uncultured Rhodospirillaceae bacterium
GAAGGCATTGGATTTCAAGACATCTTTGGCGGCTCGGGCCGCGGACATCCTGGTCAGCTGTACCCAATGCGGCCGCTGCGTCGACGTTTGTCCGATGCCGGAAGCGGTCGGGCTGGACGTCTCGGACAGTAAATCGGTCGCTTCCGGGGTATTGGAAATCCTACGGTCCGGCGCTGGCCCCGAGGCATCGGAGGCCTGGGTAACCGCCTGTTCTGGCAGCGGCCACTGTATTGAGGCCTGCCAGGACGGCATCAATCCGCGCCTGATGGTTCATCTGGCGCGGCTCTCCCGCAAACGGGATCATGACGAAATTGCCGTCCGCGAGGCGGGCAAGGCCGATTTCAAGAAGATGGCGCGCGCCGTCCGCGTGCTGTCGCGGCTGCAGCTCTCGCCGGAAGAATTGGCGCGGGTCTCGCGCAAAGCGCGGCCCGCGGACGCGCCGGCGCCCGATCTGGTGTTCTACACCGGCTGTAACGTGCTGCGGACGCCCCATATCGTGCTGCTCTGCTTCGATATCCTCGACCGGCTCGACGTGAATTACGAGGTCTATGGCGGGCCCAGCGATTGCTGCGGGATCATCCAGATGCGGGTTGGCGACGCGCCCAATGCGGGCCGGCAGGGGGAGCGCACGGTCGACCGCTTTTTCGGGACCGGCGCGCCGGAAGTCCTGGCCTGGTGCCCGACCTGCCAGATCCAGCTCGGAGAATCGGTGATGCCGGCGCAGGAGCCGGAAGATCCGTTCGGGATGCGGATGTTCGCGACCTACCTTTTGGAGCGGATCGACGATTTGAAGCCGTTGATGGTGCACCCAGTGCACAAACGGGTCGGGCTGCACGAACATTCGGGCGCGATGGGGGTGACGGAAGCCGTCGTCGCGCTGCTGAAGGCGATACCCGGGCTGGAATATATCGATCTCGACCTGCCGCGGATCGGCTATATGTGCACCGCGCTGAAAGGGGCGCCGGACGCGAAGCGGGACTGGCACGAAGCGCAGCTCGAAGCGGCCGCTGCTGCGGGGGCGACGACCTTGGCCGGCGTCTACCATGCCTGCCACCGCGATCTTTGCGCCCATGAACAGGACTGGCCGTTCGAGGTGGTGAACTATATGGAACTGATTGGGGAGTCCGTGGGCATCACCCGGCCGGATGTCTTCAAACGTTTGAAAATGTTGCAGGATGTCGGGGCCATTATTGCAGATAGCGCGGACCAGATCGCCGAATACGGGCTGGATGAGGACGAGGTGCGGGACGTGGTTCTCCAGGACCTGCTAGGCGAGCAATCTTTGCCCCTGCGGGGCACCGCGGTGGAGGCAGGCGCATGATGTACGACCTGATCGATCGGATCGTCAGTCTGGATATGGGCCAGCGCGGCATGACCGGGCTGGTCGAGCCCGCCCGCGCCCTGGTCGGTGAGCCGGTCTGCGCCGCGGCGGCGCGGCCGCTATCGACCCTGGAGCGCGGCGATACGGTCATCATTATCACCGGATCGCTGACCCGGGCCGGCGTGTCGTCGGCGATTGCGGAAAATGACGGGCCGGTTGGCGTCGCGTCGCTGGCGCGAGCGATCACGCATGGGTTCAACGCGATACCGCTGATACTGATCGACGAAACCGTATGCGACAAGATGGCCGCGATCACGCGGGTTGCCGGACCGAACGTGGTCACCCGCGAGCAAGCGCGTATCGCGGTCGAGACGCCGCGCTATACCAGCGTCGCAGTGGTCGAGGGCGGCGAGATTGATGATGCGGCAGCCCGCGCTCATGCCGCGGCGATCATCGCGGAAACCAAACCGAAAGCGGTCATTTCGGTCGAGCGCTCCGGCCTGACCAAAGACGGCACCTACCGCAACGCCCGTGGCGAAGATTACAGCGAAGGCCGCGCGCGGCTCGACCATGTGGTGCTCGAGGCGGCAAAGGCCGGCATCCCGACGATCGGCATCGGCGATGGCGGCAACGAGATCGGCATGGGCGCGATCCCGGAGGCGGTAGCAGCTCATATCCCGCATGGCGAGGTGCTGTGTTCGGAAATCGCGACGGACGTGTTGTATCCGGTCGGCGTGTCCAATTGGGGCTGCTATGCGGTCGTGGCGGCGCTTGCGGTCATGACCGGGAACGAGGATCTGATTCACACGCCGGATCTCGAGCGCCGCCTGCTCGAAGCCTCGCCGCAGATCGGGCTGGTCGACGGCACATCGGGACGGCTGGAGCCGACGGCGGACGGGCTGCCGCTATCGACACATATGGGGTTGGTCGAGCTGTTGCAGACGACCGCGCAACGGGCCATCCGCACGGGCGGCGCGATGCCGCATAAAATGGATTAAGGTAATTGAGTAACCAACTGATAGGAAATATTTATGCCGAAGATACCGGTAAACGGCGTCGGGCTGTATTACGAGGAAACCGGGAGCGGTACACCGCTTCTGTTCCTGCACGAATTCGCTGGCGATTATGCCAGCTGGGAGCCGCAGATGCGGTTCTTCGGGCGCCGTTACCGGGCGGTCACCATGTCCTATCGCGGCTATCCGCCCTCCGACGTGCCTGAAGACGAGGCGCTGTATTCGCAGGATATCCTGCTAGACGACGTCATCGGCCTGATGGATGCGCTGGAGATCGAAAAGGCGCATATCTGCGGCCTCTCGATCGGCGCGAACAGCGCGGTGCTGATGGGGTTGCGTAACCCGGACCGTTGCCTGTCCCTGACCGTGGCTGCGGGCGGGCATGGCAGCGTTGTGGGCAGCGCGGACCGGGCCGAATTCGTGCACGACTTTTCCTCCCGGTCCGACCGGTTGCTGGAGGAGGGGATGGAACCGGTGGCGCGGCAGCAGGCCGAGAAAGCCAATCGGGTACCTATGAAGGTCAAGGATCCCCGTGGCTGGGCCGATTTTCGGGACCGGCTGATCGCGCACTCCGCTGTCGGCTCGGCCTATACAGCGCGCGGCGTGCCGCTGAAGCGGCCGAGTTTCTACGATATCGAGGACGACCTGCGCGGCATGACGGTCCCGGCCTTGATCATTGTCGGCGATCAGGACGGTAACTGCCTGGAAGGCAGTATGTATCTGAAGCAAGTTTTGCCCTGTGCCGGCCTGCATATGTTTCCCATGAGCGGGCACCTGGTGAATTTGGAGGAGCCGGAGCTGTTCAACCGGTCGGTCCAGGATTTCCTCAGCGCCGTGGAACTCGGGAGATGGCTGAAACCCTAGCGTTGAACGGCGCTTTTCCGGCGGCGGCTTAAGGTTTCTGTCATGGTTCTTGCATATCAATCGGCTAGTGTTTTGGAACGGCCGCTCATATTGTGATTACAGTCGATTACAGCAATTATCTCGAGCAACAGAGCGAATGGGCGAAAAGCCTGTGCCGCGTGGCGAAAACTCTGGATGCGGAACCCGCCTGCGAGTTGGGGACATCTCCGCGGGGGCGCTGCGGCGCCTGATGCGGTTCGGGATACCGGGCTGGCGTACAAAGACATATCTCCTCTGAATTCTCTCTCAACCCCTCGCGCGGACGGCCGCGATGGATTAGGCTTTCCGGCAATCGCATTGTCACGTTGGGAGAGCTGAGATGTCCGATTTACCGAAATCGATCGAGATTCACGAAGAAGGGCCGCGCGAAGGGTTTCAGATCGAACCCGGGCCGATTTCCACGGCAGACAAGATCGCGTTTATCGACGCGCTGTCGGAAACCGGTTTGCAGGAAATTCAGATCGCTTCCTTCGTCAATCCGAAGCGGGTGCCGGGCTGGGCCGATGCGGAAGAGGTCGTGTCCGGCGTGAAGATGCGCGACGGCGTCCGCTATACGGGACTGTGGCTGAACGAGAAGGGCCTCTTGCGGGCGCTCGACGCGGAGGGGCTGACACTTAAAGGATCGATCTCGAACGTGACCTCCGAGGCGTTCATGATCCGCAACACCAACCGGGACAAGGCGCAGAACCGGACGGTTCAGATCAATCAGATCGAGACCTACAAGAAGCACGGCATCCCGATGTATCGCGGCGGTGTCATGGCGGCGTTCGGCTGCAATTTCGAGGGCGAGATCCCGGTCTCGCGCGTTCTCGAGTCGATCGAAGAGATCATGGACATCGCCGCGGAAACCGAGTCCCCGGTCAAGGTGATCTCGCTTGCCGATACCATGGGCTGGGCCACGCCGATGTCGATCAAGCAGGTCGTCGGCGCCGTGCGCGAGCGCTGGCCGGAGCTGAAGATCGCGCTGCATCTGCACGACACGCGAGGCATGGGCATCGCCAATGTCTATGCCGGGCTGGAGATGGGGGTCGAACTGTTCGATTCCTCCGTCGCGGGGCTGGGCGGCTGCCCCTTCGCGGGAAGCCACGGCAAGCCGGCGGCCGGCAATGTCTGCACCGAGGATATCGTGTTCATGTGCGCCGAAATGGGCATCGAGACCGGTGTCGATCTGGAGCGGCTGATCGACGTCGCCGAAATGGCGGAGCGCATCGTCGGCCACGATTTGCCGGGTTCCGTGAAACGCGGCGGCAGCCTCGACAAATTGCGGGCATCGATCCACTAATCGCGTCGTTTTGCGGCCTGTTTGGCGTGAAACGGCGCTTTTATCGCGCATGTACGCCAAATGGGTGATGTTCCGGTTGGCCTCCTCCTCTATCCCTAGAGGATGAAGGAGACCAATCGGGGCAATTGATAATGACGGTTCTCCAGACGGACGGGTTTAGCAGCAGCGAAGCGAGCAGCGTGGTGGAAATCGGTTGCCTGATGATGGCAAGCGGACTTGCCGGCGCGGTTGGACAGGGACAGACGGAAGAAGGGGCGTTTTCGTCGCGATCATTCATCCCGACAGCGGCGAACCGATGTTTCGGATCGGCAAGGAGAGCGGGCGCTACGTGCTGCGCGGCCGGCGCGGCAGCCGTTTGTCCGAGGGCTGCACGTTGGGCGCTCTTTCGGCGAGCCGCGGCGGCGAAAAGCCCTATCTCAGGCTGATCTAAGCGGCGCGGCAAAGGAAAACCGCCGGCCTGATATCCCGGGCCGGCGGTTTCTTTTTTCAGATCCGCGCGTCGGTTGGGTGCGGGCCGTTGAGCGGATGCTCTTCTTCAATCGGCATGGCTTTGTCCAATTCGCAAAAGGTTAAAGCGTTCGCGTACGCTCATATAAACCCTTCCAGAATCCGGTGTTGCGCAATAATCGCAGCACTGGTCTGTGTTTCGCTCATGGCGCCCTAAAAAGTGTGAGGCAGGCGCTTAATTCAGGCCGACATTCCCCTTCTGTAGAACGAAACGCGAGCCCTTGACCTTGCCGTCGCGAAAGCTCTGATAGGTGCCGGCGGACTCCTTGTGCGAATAGCAGCGGTCGCGCCACTTCCGCCAGTCGTAGCACATCATGCCGTCATCGGTGATGACCCAGGTGCCGGTCTGTGACAGACCCTTGCTGTCGTTGTAGACAACCTTGCCGTCCTTGCCGAAATACGAAATAGACGCGGAACCGGCGTCCACTCGGGCTGACGCCCACGGCGGTGTTCCCGGCGTAGAGATGCCGATTCTTTTTGATGGATACGATCTCATCGCCGGCCGCGCTGGCGTTGCCGGATAGGATCAAGAGTGCGGTCGCGAATGTGGTGGCAATTGGAGCCGATAAGCGAGTCACGGTAACCTCACTGGCGTAGCCTGACCTAGCGTTTTATTTGTTTCTTTGGGCCAAATATTCATCACGCCGGACGATGGAATCAACGAACGGTGTCGTGAATGGCACCGCTCTCATACATGTCAGACGATTTTCCCGGAATAGATGTCGCGTAATCCACGAAGAGCGCTTAGATATCTACAATCACATTGCGGCAAACACGGTGCCATGGCCTTCAGCGGATCGTTAGGAAGGCATGGCCCGGTATCAGGAACGGAAGCATAAATGTCGACACGCACCATTCCCATGACCGACGCGCTCTACGACTATTTCCTTGGCGTTTCGCTGCGCGAGCCGGCGGTGCTGGCCCGGCTGCGGGACGCCACCCTGGCGCATCCGGAGGCGAGCATGCAGATATCGCCGGAACAGGGGCAGTTCATGCGCTTCCTGATCCGCCTGATGGGGGCAAAGCGCGCGATCGAAATCGGGACCTTCACCGGTTATAGCGCGCTGTCTGTCGCCTTGGCGATGCCGGATGACGGTTACCTGGTCGCTTGCGAGCGCCGCGAGGAGTTCACGAAGATTGGCCAGCCCTTCTGGCGGGAGGCGGGCGTGGCCGACCGGATCGACTTGCGGATCGGCAAGGCCGTCGGCACGTTGGAGGCGATGCTCGAAGCGGGCGAGGGCGATACGTACGACTTTGCCTTCATCGACGGGGACAAGAAGAACTACGTCAATTACTACGATCTCTGCCTGCAGCTCGTGCGGATTGGCGGGGTGATCGCGATCGACAACGCGCTGTGGAGCGGGCGTCTGACGGACGAAACGCTCGACGATCCGGCCACGACTGCGATCCGCACCCTCAACGAAAGCATCCGCGATGACGACCGAGTCGATATGAGCTTGCTGCCGATCGGCGACGGTCTGATGTTGGCGCGCCGGATAGTGTGACCGTCTAGCATGCAGGCAAAACGTTGAAATCGATATATTAATTTCAGTAGTTTGAAATATAACGGTTTTTTCGTCTCGAGTTCGGCTCTTGGAAGCGACGCTGAGTATTAAGTTAATGAATATTCGATACGACATGTTGCTTTGTAAAGTTAGGTGGATTTGATTCGAATTGAATTGAAGTATTTTATTTAATGTATTGTTAAGAATTGTGAATTAATTATTGTTAAGTGATTCGAATTGTGATTCATTAACTTTAATTCGCCGCCGAATTTCAAGGTCGAGAGATAAGAAAAGCGATGTTGAAGCGTAGCGGCGCGTTAATCACCTTGGGACTTTCACTCGTCGCATCGCCGGTCAGCAGTGCTGACACCCCGGCGAATACGTCCTGTGAATCCCGTGAAGCGGTTCTTGA
>CAJWOT010000238.1 GCA_913044215.1 uncultured Rhodospirillaceae bacterium
GCGAAAATTTCGCGCGACCAGCCAAGATCCGTGGAGACCGGCTGCAGAAAAACGCCGTAACTGGAACGAATGCCGAACGACAGGAGTAGGATAATACCGCCACAGGCGATTACAGCGATGGTTCCGGTCCGCAAACTCGACATGCGCTACATCCTTTCCACGCCGCGGCGCGGTGAAGTACTAACAAAACGGTCGATCGACCGCTGGGTCATGGATACACGGCGGTCGTTTTGGCCGCAAAGACAAGTATCGGTAATTATCTGCCAAAATCGGCCGATTTTGGCAGCGCGTTTTACTTTCCCCGCAAGGCCGAACCTTTTGCGCGCGAAATCGTTAAGGAAATAGAAATAGGCCGCTGTTACAGCTTATTCTATGTTTAACAGTGTGACGTTTGGCACTGAACGCCCAACGCGACCCGCCTAAACTGGGTGCGACGAAAAGATTTTTGGCACGGTACGGCTTCCCCACTATATAGACCCTTATGCATAGGTTCGCGAACCCCAACCAGTTCCTGCGTATCGCAAATCCGCTCCTGCCCTGGGTCGCATGGCTGGCCGTGCTGAGCATCGGCGCCGGCCTGTATCTGGGCCTCTTCCAGGCGCCGCCAGACTATCAGCAAGGCGAAACGGTTCGGATCATGTACGTCCATGTCCCGGCTGCCTGGATGGCCTTGTTCTGCTACGCCTCGATGGCGATCGCCAGCGCCATGGCGCTGATCTGGCGCCATCCTCTGGGATTCCTCATCGCCAAGGCCAGCGCGCCCGTCGGCGCCTGTTTCACCGTGATCTGCCTCGCCACCGGTTCATTGTGGGGCAAGCCCATGTGGGGCACCTGGTGGGAGTGGGATGCGCGCATGACCTCGGTCTTGATCCTGTTCTTTCTGTATGTCGGCTACATGGCGCTGGTCGACGCCTTCGACGACGCGACCCGGGGTCAACGCGCGGCCAGTATCCTGGCGTTGGTGGGTGCGGTGAACCTGCCGATCATCAAATTCTCGGTCGAGTGGTGGAACACGCTGCACCAACCGGCGAGCGTGATCCGGCTGGACGGACCGACAATTCACAGTTCGATGCTGTGGCCCCTGCTGCTCATGATTATCGGGTTCACGGCCTTCTATTTGGCAATTCTGGTGGTCAGAACACGCAGCGAGATCGCCGCCGCGAAAATTCGAAATATCCGTCTCGGACAGGTGCACGGCTGATGGACAGCGTATCGGAGTTTTTCGCGATGGGCGGCTACGCGCCCTATATCTGGCCCGCCTATCTGATCGCCGCCGGAATCCTGGTGGCCCTGCTGGGGCTGTCGCTCCGCGATCTCAAACGCAATGAAAATACGCTGAAGACGCTGCGGGCGGAACGCCGTGGCGGCGCAATCGAAGAGGCCGAGTCATGAGTGCGACATCGACGGGCCGGACACCGGCCACCCGCAAGAAAAAGCGGCTTTACGCAGTCCTTGCCGGACTGACCATGCTGGGTGTCGCGGCAGCGCTCGTGCTGACCGCCTTCGAAGACAATATCGTCTTCTTCTACAGCCCGACGGATATCACCCAGAAAGACCTTCGCCCCGGCCAGACCGTCCGGCTCGGCGGGCTGGTCGAAGCGGACAGCGTCAAGAAAGCGGACGACGGGGTCACGACGGAGTTCGTCATCACGGATACCAACAAGACCATTTCGGTGCGCTATGCCGGCCTGCTTCCGGACCTGTTCCGCGAAGGGCAGGGCGTCGTCACGCAAGGCACGCTCGGGTCGGACGGCATCTTCCTCGCCTCCGAAGTGCTCGCCAAGCATGACGAGAACTACATGCCGAAGGAAGTCGCGGACGCGCTGAAAAAATCCGGCAATTGGAAGGAGACTGAGAAATGATCGCCGAAATTGGTCATTTCGCGCTCATGCTGGCGCTGGTCGTCGCGCTGGTGCAGTCCATTTTGCCGATGGCGGGGGCCGCGCGCGGCAATCACAGCTGGATGGCGACCGCCGCACCGTCTGCAATCGTACAGTTCCTATGCACCGCCGTGGCGTTCGGCTGCCTGCTGTACAGCTTCTCGGTCAGCGATTTCACCGTCATCAACGTGGCGCAGAATTCCAACTCGCTGCAGCCGATGATCTACAAGGTCTCGTCGACCTGGGGGAACCACGAAGGATCGATGGTCCTGTGGGTTCTGATCCTGGCGCTGTTCGGCGGTATGGTGGCGATGTTCGGCGGCAACCTGCCGCCAACCCTGAAGGCGCGCACCCTGTCGGTGCAGTCAATGGTGGCCTTCGGCTTCCTACTGTTCATCCTGGCCACGTCCAACCCGTTCGAGCGGCTCAATCCGCCGCCGATCGACGGCCGGGACCTCAACCCGCTGCTGCAGGATATCGGCTTGGCGCTGCACCCGCCGATGCTCTACGTCGGCTATGTCGGCTTTTCGATTTCCTTCTCCTTCGCGATCGCCGCCCTGATCGAGGGCAAGGTCGATGCCGCCTGGGCGCGCTGGGTGCGGCCCTGGACGCTGCTCGCCTGGATATTCCTGACCGCCGGCATCCTGCTCGGCAGCTGGTGGGCCTATTACGAGCTTGGCTGGGGCGGTTGGTGGTACTGGGATCCGGTCGAGAACGCCTCCTTCATGCCGTGGCTGGTCGGCACCGCACTGCTGCATTCCGCCATCGTCGTCGAGAAGCGTGACGCGCTGAAGACCTGGACGATCCTGCTGGCGATCCTAACCTTTTCGCTCAGTCTGATCGGCACCTTCCTCGTCCGGTCTGGCGTGCTGACCTCCGTGCACGCTTTCGCCACCGACCCGGAACGCGGCGTGTTCATCCTGGCGCTGCTCGTGATCGCCATCGGCGGCAGCCTGGCGCTCTACGCCTGGCGCGCACCGGCGCTGAAGGGTGGCGGCCTGTTCGCACCGATCAGCCGCGAGGGCAGCCTGATCCTGAACAATCTGCTGCTGACCACCGCCTGCGCCACCGTGTTCATCGGCACGCTCTACCCGCTGCTGCTCGACGCCATGACCGGCGACAAGATCTCCGTCGGTCCTCCTTTCTTCAACGCGACCTTCGTGCCGCTGATGATCCCGCTGATCATCGCACTGGGCTTCGGGCCGATGCTGTCCTGGAAACGCAGCGACTTGAAAGGCGTGGTACAGCGCCTGCAATTCGCCTTGGTCGTGGCCGCCGTGGTGACCGCCATCGCCGCTTACATCACCTGGGGCCGTTCGATCTTCGGCGCCATCGGGCTGGGCCTGTCCGGCTGGCTGGCCGCCAGCGTGCTTATCGAGTTCGGTTCGCGCATCGGCATCGGCCGCGCCAGCGCCGGCGACGTGCTGCGCCGCGCGGTGGGTCTGCCGCGCGCCGCCTGGGGAATGATGCTGGCCCATCTGGGCTTCGCCGTGCTGGCCGCCGGCGCGACGGGCGCATCCGTCTGGCAGGACGAAGCCATCCAAAGCATCAAGCCCGGCGACTCGATCACCATCGCCAACTACGAGTTCACGCTCCGTAATGTCGACAATGTACGCGGCCCGAACTATGTCGCCCAGCGCGGCGTCTTCACGGTCAAGGAAGACGGCACCTTGGTGGCGACGCTGGCACCGGAACGACGTCGCTACTTGGTCCAAGGCACCGACACGACGGAATCCGCGATCTACAGCAACGGCATCGCCGATCTGTACGCTGTATTGGGTGAGCCGCAAGGCCAGGGCCGCTGGATCGCCAAAGTGTACTTCAAACCGCTCGTTCCGTGGATCTGGCTCGGCGGCACCATCATGGTGCTGGGCGGGATCGTTTCCTTGACCGACCGGCGGTTGCGGGTTGGCGCGCCGACGCGGAAACAGGCGCCGACCCCGGCAAGCGCACCGGCGCCCGCGGAGTAACCGCGCATGCCGCGCTTGCTGTTTATCCTGCCGCTGCTGCTGTTTGGCGCCATCGCCGCCTATTTCGCGGTCGGCCTGACCAAGGATCCGCGGCTGTTGCCGTCCGCCCTGATCGACAAGCCGGCGCCGGAGTTCGACCTGCCGCCCGTCCATGATGGCCAGGAGGGATTTGCAAAGGCAAACCTGGGTGGCGAGGTTAAGCTGGTCAACGTCTTCGCCTCTTGGTGCGTTCCCTGCAAGGTCGAGCATCCCGTGCTGATGCGCTTCGCCGAAACGAACGACACGCCGCTCTACGGCATCAACTACAAGGACAAGAAGACCGATGCCGTGGCCTGGCTGAAGCAGCTCGGCGACCCCTATAAGCGAATCGGCCAGGATCTAAGCGGACGCGTGGGAATTGAATGGGGCGTCTACGGCGTGCCGGAAACCTATGTCGTCGACCGCGAAGGCCGCATTCGCTACCGACATGTCGGCCCCGTCCTGCCGGACGCGATGAAGGAGAAGATCCTGCCGCTGATCGAGGAGTTGAAAAAGTGAAGGCATTCGTTCTCGGCCTAACCATGATCTTCCTATCCAGCCTCAGCGCCCTGGCGGTCAATCCCGACGAGGTGCTGGACGATCCGCTGCTGGAAAAACGCGCCCGCGCCCTGTCCGTAAACATTCGCTGTCTGGTCTGCCAGAACCAATCGATCGACGATTCCAATGCCGACCTGGCGCGTGACTTGCGCGTTCTCGTTCGGGAGCGGCTGGTCGCCGGTGACAGCGATACCGAGGTTCTGGATTATCTGATCGCGCGCTATGGCGACTTTGTCATGCTGAAGCCGCCATTCAAGGGATCGACCTATATTCTCTGGTTCGGCCCCCTCATCGTCTTCATTCTCGCCGCCATCGGTCTCGCCGTCTATTTCCGGCGGCGTCAGACTGAATATGCCGACGCCGGCGACAGTACCGGGCGCCTCAGCAGTGACGAGCGTGAAAGACTGACCCGACTGCTCGACAGGGAAGACGGATGACGGTCTGGATCATCGCCATCATCATGGCCCTCGTGGCGGCTGCCGTCGTGCTGCTACCGCTGGTGCGCCGACGCGACCGGGAAGACGACTCTGCCGCCTACGATATCGAGGTTTACAGGGACCAGCTCGATCAGGTGGGGCAGGACTACGATCGCGGCCTGATGTCCGCCGAACAGGCACAGGCGGCGAAAACCGAAATCTCGCGCCGGCTGCTGCAGGCGGATACGCGGCTCCAAGCATCGCTTGGCCGCACAACGGACACAAAAAGCACTGGACAAATTGCAGTGATTTCTCTCATCGCCTTGATCGTTCCTCTGGGCGCGCTCGGCCTGTACGGCTATCAGGGCGCGCCAGACATTGCCGGCATGCCGTTCGCCGAACGCGCCTCGTCGCGGACCCAAACCGCGCAGGGAGGGCAAGGCCAACCGCCAATGAACCTAGATGCCGCCGCGGTGCAATTGGAGCAGCGGCTGCAGAAAAACCCGGATGACCTGGGGGGCTGGCTGCTGCTGGCCCGCACCTACATGTCGACCCAGCGCTACCCGCAAGCGATTACCGCCTTCGAAAAAGCCCTCGGACTCGAAGCCGGCAACGCCGACATAACCTCCAGCTACGGCGAAGCGCTTTATCTCGCCGCGGGCGAAGTGGTCACACCGGCGAGCCGCGCCGCCTTCGAAGAAACCCTGAAGAAAAAGCCCGACGATCCGCGCTCGCGCTACTATCTGGCACTCGCCGAATACCAGGCCGGCGACAAGAAGAAGGCGCTCGACGGCTGGGCGTCCCTGGTCGGCGATTCACCATCCGATGCCCCCTGGCTGCCGTCGGTGCGCGCGCGCGCGGCGCAGGCCGCCGAGGAACTCGGCCTCGATGTCGCGACCGTACTGCCTAAACCGTTACCGCCGCGCGGCGACGTGGAGGAACCCCGGCAGGCCGCTCGCGGCCCTTCGCACACCAGCATCGAAGAAGCGGCCAATCTCTCGCCGGAGGAACGGGCTGAGCGTATCCAAGGTATGGTTGAAGGACTAGCCGCCAGACTCGAAGACAATCCGCGGGACTTCCAAGGCTGGATTCAGCTCATCCGCTCCTATGCGGTGCTGAACGAGAGGGAGAAGGCGAAGGAAGCGTTGACCAAAGCCCGCGAAGTTTTCGCCAAGGCACCATTCCCCAAACAACAGCTCGCCGCACTCGCGGGCCAGTTGGGCCTCGAGGGCGACGGACCGCGCGGTCCGACCGAAGAGGATGTCAAGGCGGCCCAAGAAATGTCGCCCGAAGACCGCGAGGCGATGATCGAATCCATGGTCGCGCAGCTGGCCGAGCGGCTGCAGGAGAACCCGAACGATCTCGCTGGATGGACCCAGCTTGCGCGCTCCTACACCGTGATGGGCAAGCATGATAAAGCCAAGGAAGCCCTTCGTTCGGCATTGAAGGTATCACCCGACAATGTGGATCTGCTGGTCCTGTTTGGCCGAACCGAGCGGGCAATGAAAGGCAACCGGTCGACCCCGGATTCGTTGGAGGCCATGCGCAAGGTCCTTGCCATCGCGCCTAAGCATGTCGAAGCGCTCTGGTTCCTGGGCGGTGCGGCTGCTGCAGCCGGCAAAAAGGAAGAGGCCAAGTCGTTGTGGGAACGCGCCATTGCGCAATTCCCTGCCGGCGCGCCGGAACGTGCGCAACTTCAGGCCCGAATTGATGAATTGAAGTAAAAACCGCCAAAACCGCGTCGAATTCAGCGAAATATCAGCGATTTACTCTAAAAAACTCTATTTGCAGCCTTTCTCGAATGGGTCCATAGTTATGGGCATACCTTCGGGGGGACACCGCATTGTGCGGTACCGAGGGGGCGTAGGTCTGTTGTCCACACGACAATGGAGGAACGTCCATGCATGTCAAAGTGATCTTGAAAGACAA
>CAJWOT010000239.1 GCA_913044215.1 uncultured Rhodospirillaceae bacterium
ACGTGCATGGCAGATTCATCGATAGCAAGAGACTGTTCGCATAGGAAGATTCAATATCCAGTCTTTGAAAGACTGAATTCGTCGTTAGCATTTTGAGTTTGGTCATAGCCGGCCGAATGATCAGAATTCTTGCGCACTGCGGATTTATGCGCTTCAGAAACAACTGGGCGCATAGGGCACGCAGAGATTGGCGACGCCGTGGCAGCGGCTGGGGTGATGGCTGGCGATGCTCCAGACGACGGGCGAGCCCCAATCGTGGCCGACCCACACCGCTTTCCCGATCCCCAGCGCGTCGGCCAGCCCGATCATGTCGCCGACGATATGTTCCAGCGCGTAATCCGCATGCCGGTCATAGACCGTGGAGCGGCCATAGCCGCGCATGTCCGGCGGCGAGATAGAAGGTCCTGTGGTCGCCGGTCCGGACGGTGTGTTCGGTGACCTGGGTCATGATGCTTTCTCCCGCTTTTTCGTCTGGGGCGTTGAACTATACACGGATAGGCATGGGCAAGGGCGGTGCCGGGCTCTAACATCGGCCTGACTGAACGGGAAGGGGAACAGAAGGTGGCAAAAGCATTCGAAGGGGTCCGGATCGTCGATTTCACGCAGGTCTTGTGCGGTCCGATGGCGACGGCACAGCTGGCGCTGCTCGGCGCGGAGGTGATCAAGATCGAGCAGCCGGAGGTCGGCGACCAGATGCGGATGCTGTCCGCGCGCGACCATTGGGCGGAGACCCGCTGCAGCCCCGCCTTCATGGGGGTGAATTACGGCAAGCGATCGATCACGCTCAACCTCAAATCGCCGGAAGCCAAGGAGATCGTCACGCGGCTGGTGAAGGGCGCCAACGTGATTGCTGAGAACTTCAAGCCGGGCGTGCTGGACCGGCTCGGCTTCGGCTATGATTGGGCCAAGAGCGTCGAGCCTTCGATCGTTTATCTCTCGATCTCCGGTTTCGGCCAGACGGGACCGCTGCGCGGCGCCGGCGCCTATGACGGCGCGATCCAGGCCATGTCCGGCATGATGTCGACGACCGGCACGCCGGAGCTGGGGCCGCTGCGCGCCGGCTTCCCGATCGCCGATATGACGACCGGCATGAACGCCGCCTTTGCCTTGGCGAGCGCCCTCTACCGGCAGAAGGCGACGGGCGAGGGGCAGCATCTCGATCTGGCGATGACCGACTCGATGCTGTCGCTGATGAACTATTCCGTCTGCCGTCTCGCGGTGGCGGGCGATGAGCCGGAACTGCTCGGCAACAATTCGCCCAGCTTCCAGGCGACGTCTAGCGTCTTCCCCACCAAGGACGGGCATCTCAGCATCGCGGTCTTCACTGATGTGATGGCGGCACGGCTGTGCGACGCGATCGGCCACCCGGAATGGAAGAACGAACCGATGTGGGGCACCACGCAGGGCCGCCGCGATAATTTCGAGGAAATCCAATCGGCGCTGAACGACATCCTGTCGCAAAAGACGACCGCCGAGTGGCTGCCGATCATGGAGACCGAAGGCGTGCCGGTCTCACCGGTCAACACGCTGAAGGAGGCGGTCTATAGCGAGCAGGTGACGCAGCGTAACTTCCTGATCGACCTTCCGGCGCCGACTGGCATCGAGGGCACCGTGCAGCTTCCCGGGACTTCCTTCATCGCCTCGGAAGACACGCCGGGCACCGACCGGGCAGCCCCCCGGGTCGGCGAACATACGGACGAGATCCTGACGGAGTTCGGCTTCGACGATACCGAGATCGCCGGTTTTCATGATGGCGGCGTGGTTTGAGGTCGTCGGCCTACAGCACAGCGTATATGGTCAATCCCCTTCGAACGATATGAGAGGATCGAATTGGCGGATGTAACCGGAAGCTGCCTGTGCGGCAGTGTGGCGTTCAGGATCACCGGGCCGATGGAAAAGCCGCTCAACTGTCACTGCACCAACTGCCGCAAGCAGCATGGTGCGGCGTTCCGCAGCCGCATCCGGGTGCATGAGGATCATTTCGAATGGCTGAAGGGTGAAGAGCTGATCAAGTTCTATGAATCCTCGCCCGGCTTCCGGCGCGGCTTCTGCAGCAATTGCGGCACGCCGGTGGTCAACCGACCGGGCGGGCCGGGCTATAAGAGATTCGCGCTCAATCCGCATGCGGCCTCGGAGCTGGGCATCCCGATGGGTATTCTCGACGGCGAACCGGACATTGAACCGAAAATGCATGTGTTCGTCGAAAACAAGGCGCCCTGGTTCGAGATTACCGACGATCTGACGCAGTATGAGACCCTGCCCAAATCGTTCGATCCGGAAGATTTCGCGTAGCGCCATCGGAAATCTGAAAGAGAAGAAGAGAAATGCCCTACGCCGCGTCGGGACCCGCCTCGATCTACTACGAAACCCATGGTGACGGGCCGGCACTGGCGTTCGCGCATGGCCGCGGCGGAAATGCCGCCAGCTGGTGGCAGCAGGTGCCGGTCTTCGCGCAGTGCTACAAAGCGGTGGTGTTCGACCATCGTTGCTTCGGGCGCTCGGCATGTCCGAGCGAGGCGTTCGACCGGGAACAGTTCGACGCTGATCTGTGCGCCGTCCTCGACGCTGAAGGGATCGAGCGGACGGCGATCGTCTGCCAGTCGATGGGCGGTTGGACGGGCCTGCGCATGGCGCTGCGTCACCCGGACCGCGTCAGCTGTCTTGTCCTGTCGAACACGCCGGGCGGCGTCGATACCCCGGCGGTTCGCGACGCGCTAACGCAGGCCCGCGCGGAATTCGCTGCAAAAGGAGTGGGCAGCGCCGCCGTGGCGGAAGATTTCCCCGACCGGGCGCCCGAGGCGGCCTTCCTCTATACCCAGATTACCGGCCTGAACCTTCAGGCGTCGGAAGCGCTCGAACATGGCAGACCGGCGTGGGTCGCTGTCGAGGAATTGCAACAGCTCGCCGTTCCAACCTTGTTCGTCACGAGCGATCAGGACCAGCTCTTCCCCCCCGCCGTCATCGAGGAGATCGCCGCCGCGGCGCCGGGCGCGGAACTGGCCGTCCTGCCCGGCGCCGGCCATTCGCCCTATTTCGAAATTCCCAAGCGGTTCAACGACACGATCGCGCCCTTCTTGGAGCAACACATCAGTTAGCGGTGCCCGTCGCCGCCATTCTCAAGCCAGGCGCGCGCCTGGTCGTCCGGCAGCAACGCCGCGAGTCTGGCGTCGTAGAGGTTGAGCTCGTCCTCGGAAAGCTGGCCTTCCCATTTCCGCGAACTGCCTGAATCGAAAAAGTTCGAGTCTGACTTCCAAAAGCCGGTGCCGCCGACCGGCGCGTATTGCGCGGCGTTCGCCTTCATTTCGCCGAACGATGTGGCCTCGGCGACCCGGTCGATTAGTGCTGCATCCGCCTCGATGCCGGCCGCGTGCGCCAGGTCTGCCACGGTGCGGCGCCCGTCGCGCAGCATATCGGCATAGTGGAACAGCTTGAGGTCCGGCAGACGGCCGGAACCGACCGTTTCCCGGTAGTGCAGCGACACGGTCGCGAGCGAGTCCCGGTCGAAATCCTCCAGGCTCGCCTCGCCGTCGATGAAGGTCCGGAGCGATTGCGATATCGCGGCCAGCCCCGGATCGTCGTCCGCGAGGTCCTTCATGTTCGCCAGATGCTTGCGCAGCGAAAAGAAAACGTCGAGCGGATGGCGGTACACCGCGATCACCGTAACGCCCTCCCAAACAGGGAACCCGTCAGCCGGCGTATGGGTCTTGACCACCCGCCGCCCGGTCTGCGCCGCAAGCGCCGCCTGGACCTCGTCCGCCGCAACGCCGAGATCGGCATCGACCCAGGGCGACAGAACCGGCAGTTTCTCCGGCAAATCCGGCCCGCCATGAATCAGCATGGCGACGATCGTCTGCGACCAGGTCGTCCCGCATTTCGGCGGCGTGCAAACCAGGATATCGCCATCGCGCGGCACCCAGGTCCCCCACCGGTCCGGATCGGTGCGGCTGCCGCGGTACCGGCGCAGCGCCGGGGCTAGGATGCGGGCGGGATCGGTCATAGAGTTGTAATCTTCGGCGTCATTTGGCAGGTCTTTTTATGCGTTAGGCGCAGCCTAGCCTAGTCCCGTTTAACACGGTGCGACCGCAGTTCTGCGGCTCAACTGTAAGCGTATACCGTTTCCTGTGCGGCCTGGAGCAGCAGTTGGGTATGCGGTCTTGTCATCGCATACATCAAACTTTTGATCGCGTGCATGAAGAGGCGGATTGCCGAGCGCTCCAGGTAGGCATTTGCCGAATGAACTATGAGTTTAAGTTTGAGTTGAAGCGCGACTAAAACCTGGAGTTATTATAAACTTAAAGAACTATTGCGTGCGCTGAGGGCCCTAAATTCCATGCAGAATCGAAACATTATCTGTCTTTTCGGGGTCGCTGTGCCGTTGTCCGCCTGTGTCTCGCAGCCGCCCAGCAATCTGGATATTGCGACCGCGCCAATCCCCAACCCAAGCGGAGGACCTATCATCGTTCTCGAGGTTCTCGGCAGCCGGTTTTTCCGGATTTAAAAGAATGGGGAGACCAACGTTGATGTCGGTGGCGTTTTTGTTGGGACACTGTTGTTAGGTCCCCGCGGTCCATATCCGGCTACGCATGGCCGCAATCCATCGGTACCAAACGCAGATGACCTGAAGAATGACGTGCTTAAGCGGCGCTCTATTGGAAGGAATTACGGACATTATGGCGGTGCCGAGGCGGTCGTATTCCTGCCGGAAGGCAAGACGGTCGCCGGGGTCGTTCGGGATGTTGTGGAAAATGCGCTGCGCGGCGCGGGATACCGTATCGTTGACCCGGGCAGTGCGGAGAGCAGCGGCGCCCTAAAACTCAAAGCGATTATAAATGATTACTGGGGCTGGTCCGCTGCCGGTTCCCGGTTTCGGCAAAACATCCAACTTTCGTTGCTCGGCGACTGGCCGTTGGAGAATGAATACCTCGACAGGGTTAGATCCCAGACAACAATCGAAAATTTTTGGTTTCCGAAAGACAGCTGGAAAGCACTGTTCGAGAAAAGCAATCCCGACTTTCGGGTAAAGCTGAATGAACTTCTATGTTAGGTGCGTCAAAACCCTGCCGGTAACGCAAATGCAATGGCCCCCTTCCCAGGGGGCGACTGGTAAATCAGAATGCGTGTATCTGCATGTTTACCCCACCAAATTCCCGCGCAACGTCGTCGCTTCATATTCCGTCCGGAAAATCCCGCGCTGCTGCAGAATCGGGACGACCTGATCGATGAAATCCTTGTAGCCGCCAGGCACGAGGGCAGGGGTCAGGTTGAAGCCGTGGCAGCCGGTTTCGCGCCAGATCTCTTCGAGCTGGTCGGCGACCTGTTCGGCCGTGCCGAGCAGTTGCGGGATCAGGCCGGCGAGGCCGGAGAGGCGGACCGCTTCGCGCAATGTGATGTTCTTGTCGTTGAACATGGAAGACATGGCCGCCACGAGGCCCTGCGAGGCTTGGGTCTTGATCTCCTGCAGTGGTTTGTCGATGTCGACCTGATCGAGGTCGACGCCGAAGGTGCCGGAGATGCGGGTCAGGCCCGCTTCGAGTGGGATCTTGGCCAGCATCGCGTCGCGCTTCGCCACCGCCGCCTCGTATGAGTCCGCGACGAAGGGCTGGACGGCGAAGGTGACGCGCAGCGCATCGGTGCGGCCGACCGCCTCCGCGGTTTCGCGCAGCCGCGCCATGAAGCTCTGCATGCGCGGCAGGTCGGGCTGGATGGCGAAGATGACGTCCGCATGCTCGGCCGCGAAACGCTGGCCGCGGCCGGACGAGCCCGCCTGGAACAGCACCGGTCGGCCCTGCGGCGAGGGCAGGACCGAGGGCGTCGCGTGGCATTTGAAGTATTCACCCTCGAAGGCGATTTTCTCGATCTTCGACGGGTCGGCATATTGGCCGGCATCGCCGTCCGCCAGCACCGCGTCCGGCGCGATGCCGTTCCAGATCGCCTCGCAAACCTGCATGTACTCGTCCGCCCGATCGTAGCGCTTGTCATGCTCGACCACGTCGAGCCCGACGGCGCGATATTCCGAGCGCGCATTGCCGGTCACGATGTTCCAGCCGACCCGGCCCTGGCTCAGATAGTCCAGGGTCGACATGGAGCGAACGGCGAGGAACGGATGCCAGGAGGCGAGCGACACCGTCGAGGCGATGCCGAGATGCTTGGTCGCCGCGGTCATGATGCCGATCAGCGCGACTGGATCGTGCGTCGGCCAGTTGACGCCGTAACGGATCGCGTCATCGGTGTTGTCCTTGTAATGGTCGTAGACGGCGGGTACGTCGGCGAAGAACACCCCGTCGAACAGCCCGCGCTCGAACAGCCGCGCCATGTCCTGCCAATGATCGATGGAGCCGAGACCCGCCGCCTGCCTGTCCGCGGGATCGGCCCAGCTCATGGTCATGTGGTTGATCGGCGTGTGCATCAGAAAGGCGAGCAGACGCATTTTTTCGGACATCGCGGCCCCGTGGGTCGTGTGGCAGTCGCCGGAATCTACGCGATGGGGTCGGGGAGCGTCCAATGGGGGACTTTATGCGTAGGGAGTTTCTTTTACGCACCCCCGTCCACCCCCACCTCGGTCCTCCCCCCTCAAGGGGGAGGAAGAATCGGCGTTAGCTCTAAGGAGTATCCCTTCCCCCTTAAGGGGGGAAGGATAGGATGGGGGTGGACGGCGGTGCCGCTCGAGAGACGTTGCGGGAGGTCACCCGTCCAAAGGCGCCCGGTCGCCGGGGCAGCGGTGGATGGTGGCTTCGGCGACGCAATCCTGGCGCAGG
>CAJWOT010000240.1 GCA_913044215.1 uncultured Rhodospirillaceae bacterium
CATTCTGCAACAGGGATACGACGACATTGGCGTCGCCGGTTTCCACCAGGGTGGACTCATCGCCTCGGAAACCGTCTCACGCCGCGACACCGCAATGGCGTGCTGCCGTGCGTGCCGTTGGACGACCTCGATGAGGTCTTGACCCTGTAGGATCGGGCTGTTCTCCAGAATGGGGTAGGCGACGTCGATGACGTTATTGGCGATAGCTGGGATGTCAGCCAGGACGCCATCGATACCGATGGCGACGGAGCGGCCGAGGGCTACACCGTGTTCAACGACACGGCGAGCGGCGCGACCGTCTATGTCGAGAACGCGCAGTTCGCCTGATCTCGCACTGTCCGTATTCAGACGTTAAGTTGGGCAAGCTTCACTGCCAAAGGGCTTGCTCATGACGACCGAAAATCCGCTAACGATCCGCCTGAACGCTGCCGACAACGTCGTCGTCGCCCGTGTCGATCTGCTTCCGGCAACCGAAGTCGAGGGGGTTGCCTGTGCGGAGACCATCCCGGCCGGCCACAAGGTGGCCGTGGAGCCGATTGCCGCCGGTGCCGCGGTCCGCAAATACAATCAGATCATTGGCTTCGCGACCGAGGACATCGCGCCCGGCGCGCATGTGCATGTCCAGAACGTGGCCATGCGTGACTTCGAACGCGACTATGCCTATTGCGAAGAGGCGCGGCCGACGGACTATGTCAGCGAGCGCGGCACCTTTCAGGGCTATAGGCGCAAGAATGGCAGCGTCGGGACGCGCAACTACATCGGCATTCTGACCAGCGTCAATTGCTCGGCCACCGTGGCGCGCTATATCGCCGAAGCGATCCGCAAGGAGGATCTGGCCGGCTATGAGAATGTCGATGGGGTTGTCGCGCTGGTGCACGGCACCGGCTGCGGCATGGCGGATACCGGAGAGGGCTACGCCAATCTGCAGCGCACCCTGTGGGGCTACGCGCGGCATCCGAACTTCGCCGGCATCGTGATGGTCGGGCTGGGCTGCGAGGTGAACCAGATCGACTTTTTGCTGGAAGCCTATGGCATCGAACGCGGCCCGCTGTTTCAGACCATGACGATCCAGGATTCCGGCGGCACGCGGCGCTCGGTCGAGCATGGCGCGGCGCTGGTGCGCGAGATGCTGCCGGAAGCGAACAAGGCGCGCCGCGAGACGGTATCGGCCGAGCATCTGACACTGGCGCTGCAATGCGGCGGTTCGGACGCCTATTCCGGGATTACGGCCAACCCCTCGCTGGGCGGGGCGGTCGATCTACTGGTGCGGCATGGCGGCACCGCGATCCTGAGCGAAACGCCGGAGATCTACGGCGCGGAACATCTGTTGACGCGCCGCGCGGTGAGCCGCGAGGTCGGCGAGAAGCTGATCGAGCGCATCCGCTGGTGGGAGGCATACACCGAGCGCAATGGCGGCGAGATGAACAACAATCCGTCACCCGGTAACAAGGCGGGCGGCCTGACGACGATCCTGGAGAAGTCGCTCGGCGCCGCGGCCAAGGGCGGGACGACAAATCTATGCGGCGTCTACCAATATGCCGAGCCGATCCGTGACAAGGGCTTCGTCTTCATGGATTCGCCCGGCTACGACCCCTGCTCGATCACCGGGCAGGTCGCGAGCGGGGCCAATATCGTGTGTTTCACGACCGGCCGCGGTTCCGTCTATGGCTGCAAACCGGCGCCGAGCCTGAAATTGGCGACCAACACCCCCATGTTCGAGCGCATGGACGAAGATATGGACATCAATTGCGGTGTCGTTGTCGACGCCGGCCAGTCGATCGGCGATGTCGGTGCGGGTATTTTCGACCGGTTGCTCGAAGTCGCTTCCGGCAGTCCGACCAAGTCGGAGATCTTCGGCTTTGGCGACGACGAATTCGTGCCTTGGCAAATCGGCGCCGTCATGTAGGAATGCGCCCGCGCGGCCCGGCGCCGCGCGCTGTTTTAGAAACATCATCGGGTAGCCATGTCGACATCATCGCCTCCGGAGACCGGAGGCCCCACAGTTTCGGCCCAGCGGGTGCGGGCCCTGTTCGCCACGATGTGCCGTATCCGGGCTTTTGAGGAAGCCGCCGAGCGGGCGGCCAAGGAAGGGCTCATCACCGGCGCGGCACACCTGTCCATCGGGCAGGAAGCGACGGCCGCCGGGGTCTGCGGCAATCTACGCACATCGGATTTGATCACCAGCACCCATCGTGGGCACGGCCATACGATCGCCAAGGGCGCCAGCGCGGATGCCATGATGCGCGAGCTGTTCGGCCGCGCCGGCGGCACCAGCGACGGTAAGGGCGGCTCGATGCACATCGCCGATTTCTCGGTCGGCATGCTGGGCGCGAATGGCATCGTTGCCGCGGGCATCCCGATCGCCGCCGGCGCCGCCCAGGCCAAGCGCCTGCTGGGCGAGGACGCCGTCGTGGCCTGCTTCTTCGGTGACGGGGCGGTCAACCGGGGGCCGTTCCTGGAGGGGCTGAACTGGGCGCGTATCTACGATCTGCCGGTGCTTTTCGTTTGCGAGGACAACCGCTATGCGGCGCGCACCCGAACCGGCGCCATGACGGGCGGACCGGGACCGGCGGCACGGGCCGAGAGCCTTGGCGTGCCGGCACACCCGATCGACGGCAACGATGTGATGGCAGTCGACGCGCTGGCCGGCCAACTGGTCGAAGAGATGCGGGCGGGCGGCGGCCCGCAATTCATCCATGCGAAGACCTACCGGCAGAAGGGACATACGGTTGCCGATCCCGGCACGTGGCGGCCGGCGGAGGAGATCGCTCAGTTCCTGGAACACGATCCGATGACCATCGCGCGGCAGTTTCTGATCGATGCCGGGGCCGGACCGGCGGACCTCGATGCCATCGTGGCGGACGCCCAGCAGGAGATGGCGGACGCCTATGACAGTGCGGCGGCGGCACCCTGGCCGGATGACGGGCTGGCCGCCACCGACGTTCAGGATATCGGAGGCCCGGCATGAGCACGGTCACCTATAAAGAGGCGTCGTGTCTGGCGCTGGCCGAGGAGATGCGCCGCGACCCGACCGTCTGGACGCTGGGCGAAGATGTCGGCGATGGCGGCGTGTTCGGCCAGTATACGGGATTGCGCGACGAGTTCGGCCCTGACCGGGTGGTGAGCACACCGATTTCGGAGGCGACGATCATGGGCGCGGCGGTCGGCGCGGCGATGGTCGGCACCCGGCCGGTCGTGGAGCTGCGCTTCGCCGACTTCGCGCTCTGTGCGATGGACGAGATGGTCAACCAGGCAGCCAAGGCGCGCTACATGTTCGGCGGTCAGACCCGGGTGCCGGTCGTCATCCGCCAGCCGATCGGCATGTGGCGGTCGTCCGCGGCGCAGCATTCGCAATCGCTGGAATCCTGGTATGTCCACACGCCGGGCTTCGTCGTTTTGGCGCCGGGGACACCGGCCGACAATCATGGGCTCCTGAAATCCGCGATCCGGTGCGACGATCCGGTGATCTTCATGGAGCACAAGGATAGCTGGGACGTGGAAGGCGAAATTCCCGATGGCGGCGATAAGACCGTTCCCATCGGCAAGGCAAAGATCATCCGGCCCGGCGAGGATTTGACGATCGTCACCTGGTCCGGCGCGGTACAGGTTGCGCTGCAGGCTGCCGAGGCGGCGGCCGGGAAGGGCGTTTCGGTCGAGATCGTCGATTTGCGCAGCCTGTGGCCCTGGGACAAGGAGGCCGTCTTTCAGTCGGTCGAAAAGACGCGGCGGCTCGTGGTTCTGCACGAAGCGGTCAAAGTCTGCGGCTTCGGCGCCGAAGTCGCGGCGACGGTTTCGGAGACAATGGGCGATCGTCTCGCGACGCCGGTTCGCCGGTTGGGGGCACCGCGAATTCCAATACCCTATGCCCCGCCGCTGGAGAATCTGTGCCGCGTGCGGGTTGCCGATGTCATGACTACAGTTGAGGAGATGGGCGTATGAGCACGCCGAACCAGGACAATATCACGCGCAGCATGAATGGCGGCGAGGCGCTGGCCGAAATGCTGCAGTTGCACGAAGTCGATCTCATGCTGGGCATGGGCGGTTTCCAATTGCTGCCGTTCTACGAAGCGGTGCGCGGGCTCGGGCTCAACCACAATTTGATCAACGACGAACGCTGCGGTGCCTTTATCGCCGACGCCTATGCGCGGGTCACGGGTAAGCCCGGCGTGTGCGATGCGACCCTCGGCCCCGGCGTGACGAACCTCGTCACCGGGCTGGTGGAATCGTTGAATGCGGGGGTGCCGCTGGTCGTGCTGGCGGGCGACGCCAACCGCGAGCATGCCTGGAAGAACATGACCCAGGAATGCCGGCAGGTCGACATCCTGACACCGGCGGCGAAGGAGTTGATCCGTATCGAGAGCGGCAAGCGCATTCCCGAGCTGGTTCGGCGCGCGTTTGCGGTGGCGACGAGCGGCCGGCCGGGACCGGTGATCCTCGACGTGCCGGAAGATGTTTGTCACGAGACGCACGAGTTCCGGGCAGACGATTTCTGGATCGAGGAGGAAGCCAAATCGATCCCGGCGCGGCGCCCGCGGCCCGGCGCCGACGACGTGGCCCGCGCGGCAGCCCTGCTGGCGAAGGCGGAACGGCCCTTGATGCTGGTCGGTGGCGGGATCCACCTGTCCGACGGCTACGATGCGCTGCTCGAATTCGCTGAAGCGCAAAACATTCCGGTGGCCCACACGATGAGCGGCAAGGGTGGTATCGCCTGCTCCCATCCGCTGTCCGCCGGGCTGTTCGGCCGCTACACCAGGATCGCCAACGATCTGATCGAAAGCTCCGATTGTCTGATGGCGGTCGGCTGCAAGCTGGGCGAAATCGCGACCAAGCGGTTCCAGCTTCTGCCCGAGGACACGCCGCTGATCCAGCTCGAAGTCATGGCTGAGGAGATCGGCCGGACGACACGCGTGCATACCGGGCTGTGTGGCGATGCCGCCGAAGGGCTGAGGGCGTTGGGCGAGGAGCTGTCCGACAGTGCGGCGAGCGCCAAGGCAAACCGCGCGGACTATGTCGCGGAAGTGCCGGTACGGATGAAAAAATGGCTCGACGAGGCGGCCGAACGGCTGCATTCGACGGAACGTCCGATCAATGTGGCGCGCATGATCAACGAGCTCAACAATGTGATGCCGGCCGATTCCGTGCTGGTCGCCGATGGCGGCTTCTCCGGCCATTGGACCGGGTTGCTTTATGACACCAAACGGTCGGGTCGAACCTATATCGCCGACCGCGGATTGGCCTCGATCGGCTACGGTCTGCCCGGCGCCATCGGCGCGCAGATCGGCGCGCCCGACATGCCGGTGGTCGCGATGACCGGCGATGGCGGCTTCAACATGGTGATCGGCGAGTTGGAGACCGCGCTGCGCATGAAGACGGGAGTCACGATCCTGGTCGTGAACAATGCCGCGTCCGGCTATGTGAAAGCGCTGCAGCACGCGGTCTATGACGGCAAATATCAGTCGAGCGACCTGATGGAAACGAACTATGCGCAAGTTGCCGAAGCCTTCGGCTGCCACGGCATTCGCGTGGAGGATCCGGAAGAGCTGGCCGGCGCCATGCAGGCCGGCATGGCCGAGACCAGCCGCCCGACCGTCATCGATGTCGTCGTGACCCGGGATCCCGCGAAGATGCTGCCGGCGGTCGACAGCCGAGTGCTGAAGGTTGAGAAGGGCGACCGTCCGGTCTGACCGGCAAGGTCACTGCAAGGATGCGATGATCGCGTCGACGAAGGCGGCGGTGGTTTGGCCCGGCTGTCCGCCTCGCGCGGCAGCGCTTTCATTGACCCTCGAGATCACGCCGTCTTCGTAGATCGATTTGGCGTCGCCGATCCGCGCGCTCGCCGCGGATACGGTGGCGGCGGGGATGTTGCGGCCGTCAAGCGCAGGCAGCCGGCTGATACCGGCATCGTCGATACCGATCCCCGCATCGTTGAACACCGCGGCAACGGCGTCGTAGCGGAACGCGGTTTCCGGCTTGCCGCCGAGCGCTTCCCCATGCGACCCGCAGATCACGATGTGACCGGCATCCTCGGGCGCGGCCAGCGACGCCGAATCGAGACCCCAGACCGGCGGCGCACCTTGCTCTTCGCGCAACAGAATGCGGTTCTCCGTTTGCGGCGGCGGGCTGACCGAAACCGCCGCCGCTCCACGCATCCTTTCGGTGCAATCATTGCAGCTTTGCCCCGCGGCGCAGCCGAGGGCCGCCGCCGCATCGTTGACGTGACTGATCACGCCACGCGTCTTCATGTCGCCGCCATCGCCGATCCGCGCGCTGCGATACCCAACCGTGGCGGCGGCCATGCCCAACGCGTCCAGGTAGGGCAGCCCGGAAATGCCCGCATCATCCTTGCCGACTCCGGCATCGTTCAGGATCACCGCCCTGGCGCCGCCCTTGGCGGCCAGATAGGCCGCGTACTCCGCGCCGTGCGAGGCGGCCACGATGACCTGGCCGCTATGGGAGTCGGTCAGCTTCGTGATGCTGTCCAGAACGTGGATTTGGATGTCCGGAGCGTCGGTCATGTCACGTCTTCCTCAGGCGGTGGGGTTGAAGCGAGAACTGACGAACTTGGTTGATCTGTCATCGATCTGTAGCGTCGCCCGCAAATTGCGTGGAACGATTGTGTATCAGCTAAGACCGCTTTCGTCATGCGGCGGTGATGCGCTGTCGGACGGCGAACATGCCATACAGAAGAAACAAACCGGCCCCG
>CAJWOT010000241.1 GCA_913044215.1 uncultured Rhodospirillaceae bacterium
CTAGGCTGACCGGGCCCTGCCGCTAACGGTCGGCGCGGGCGACGACCGCGTCGAACAGCACATTGACCGCCTCGACCGTCGGCTCGAAGCGGATATCCTCCGCCTCGTTGTGGGTGATGCCGTCGACGCAGGGGCTGAACACCAGCGCAGTGGGCGCGATGCGCGAAATGTAGTAGGCGTCGTGCCCGGCGATGCTGCGGATGTCCATGCGTGAGGTGCCGCGCGCATCGGCCGCCTGGCGCAGCAGGTCGCCGCACTCACTATCGAACACCTCGTCGCCGAAGGTCCATTCCGCGGTGATCTCCGCCTCGACCTGCGCCTTATCCGCCGCCTCGGCCAGGGCGGCGCGGGTCTTCACGACCATCTCGTCGGTCACCGCCCGGTCCTTGTGCCGCATATCGACGGTCACCTCGGTGAATTCCGGCAGGATGCCGAACTTGTTCGGCCAGATCTGCATGCGCGAGGCGGAGGTGCGGCCGACCGGCTCGTACTCCCAGCCGATATCGTTCACCGCGGCGAGGAAATAGGCCGCGCCGATCATCGCGTTCTTGCGCTTCTTCATCTCCGTCGGCCCGGTATGGGCGCACTCGCCATGGAACACGCAGGTCAGCGCGTGGCTGTAATAACCGCCGGTCACGACGCCGACGGACACGTCCTCTTCCTCCATCAGCGCATCCTGCTCGATATGCAGTTCGAAATAGGAATCAAGGTCGCGCCCGCCGACCGGCGCCTCGCCCAGATAGCCGATCCGTTTCAGCTCATCGCCATAGCGGATGCCGTCATCGTCCGTCAGATCGTGCAGCCACTCGACCGTCTGCAAGCCCGCGAAGACGCAGGACGCGGCCATCGGCGGCGCGAACCGGGCGCCTTCCTCGTTGGTCCAGTTGACCACCTCGATCGGCCGTTTCGTCGTGATGCCGTTGTCGTGCAAGGTGCGCAGGATTTCCAGCCCCGCCAGCACGCCGAGGATACCATCATAGCGTCCGCCGGCCGCCTGGCTGTCCAGATGGCTGCCGATCATGACCGGCGGCAGACTGTCATCCTGCCCGGCACGCCGCGCGAAGATGCTGCCCGCCGCGTCGACGGTGACCGCGCAGCCGATCCCCTCGCACCACGCGACGAACTGGTCACGCATCTCCTTATCGCTGTCGGACAGCGCGAGACGGCGCAACCCGCCCTTCGGCCCCTTGCCGATCTCGGACGACCGATCGAGCGTCGACCACAGCCGGGTGGCGTCGATGGAGAGGTTGGGGAGAGATTGTGTCATGGCTTTTTCCTTCAGCTAGCCGAGTTTTGGGGGCACCTCGCTGTAGTTCGTTTTCTGATTTACGGTTCCACGGCGTCGCCGGGCCGCACATCAGTGTCGCGCCCCGCTTTGGCAAGAATTCGGCGCGCCTTGCCGATATCGCCTCGCCCGCTCCTTTCGCGGAAATAGTGCTCGATGCGAATTGCGTTGAGAGCGACGTCTTTATCGGTTTCCTTTTTCATATTTTATCGGATATGCGATTTACGTCTTGAATGCACGTCGAATTGGACGATTTCGGCCGGATTCGTATTTCGATCCAATGGTGGTGCTTGCCGCGCGCGACGCTCCGCACGGGCATTGGCGCGCTATCTGGTATCACACTGCGTTTGCCACCACTCTCTCGACTGACTTGAACCGAATTCACTTTTGGCCCACCCTGGCAGCATGGCCGAGCGGAAACTGACCCTGCCGCCCTTCGCGGCGCTGCGCGCCTTTCACGCAGCGGCGACGCATGAGCGGTTTCGCGATGCCGCGGAGAGTTTGGGGATCACCGAGTCGGCGATCAGCCATCAGGTCAAGCGGCTCGAAGCCTTCCTGCATGTGGCGCTGATCGACCGGTCCGGCGCGCGCGCCACCCTAACCGATACCGGCCGGCGCTATTTGGAGCAGATCGAGCCGGGGCTGCTACAGATCCAGGCGGCGACCGAGGCGATCCTGCCGGCCACGGGACGCAGCGTCGTGCGCCTGACTCTGCCACCCTCCCTCGCCGCGACCTGGCTGATCCCGCGGCTCGGCGCCTTCGAGCAGGCACAGCCCGATATCGACCTCCAGCTCATCACCTCGACCCGGGTCGTCGATCTGCGCCGCGACCAGGTGGATCTGGCCATTCGGCAAGGAAAGGGCGCGTGGCCGGGCCTCGACGCGCTGTTCCTGATGGCGGAAACCGCGATGCCGGTCTGCGCACCGGGCTATATCGACCCGCCCGAGGGCGGCCCCACGGCGGACATGTTCCGTGATCTCCGGCTGATCGTCAGCGCCAACTTCCCCGGCGAGTGGGAAGAATGGGCCCGGGCGCATGGTATCGAAACGCCGTCGCTCGGCGGCTCCATCACCATGGAGGCCCAGGAGCAGGCGCTGCAACTGGCCGAAAACGGCCATGGTCTGGCCATGGGGCGGCGTCCCCTGGTCGATGATTGGCTGAACAGCGGCCGGCTCGTCGCCCCCTTCGGCACGGCGGACCCGACCGGCGCCGCCTATTACCTCTGCAAGCCCGCCGGTCTGCCGCTGACGGCGGCGGCCCGCCACGCGGAACGCTGGCTCACCGGCACGGCGGAAAGCTGGCGCGACGCTACTTGAATTAAATTCAAGTTACCTTGAAGCGAACTGGCTGGAATTCGGCCGCCGGCTGGCCCATTTTCCGGATCAAGGAACGGGCGCGCCACCCCGCCGCCCTCGAAAGATGGAAAAGGACCATGAACCAGATCAACGCCACGACCCCGCAAATTGCCGAAGCCCCGCAATCCAAAACCACCGTGCAGGGCGAGTTGTGCTTCATCGTGCCGCAGGACGAGAAACCGAGCTTCAACAGCTCCCGCATCACCGGCGGCGTGCCCGAAGTCTTTTTCGAAACCGAACAGCACAAGATGCCGATCCGTGACATGCGCCTGATCGCGGACGATCTGGATATCGACCGCGAAGGGTTCGAACTGATGCGGCATACGACCCAGGTCACCGACCTGTATGACGACGACGCGGTCGAAAGCGAATACAACCCGGAAATCGAAGCGCTGCTGAAAGCGCGTTTCGGCGCCAGCAAAGTCGTCGTGTTCGACGTGACCCGCCGCTCGGACGGCGGCAGTGGCGCTGCGAACCCGGACGGGCTGCGCGGCCCCGCAAGGCGCGTCCATGCCGACTACACCGAGAAAAGCGGTCCGCAGCGCACCAAGGACATCCTCGGCGAGGCCGAAGCCGAACGGCTGTTCACGTCCGGCGCCCGGGTCATCCAGGTGAATGTCTGGCGTCCCATCAAAGGGCCGGTGCAGCGCGCGCCGCTGGCCGTCGTGGATTCATCCAGCTTGCGGGACGATGATCTGGTCGCCACCGACCAAGTCTTCCCGGACCGGGTCGGCGAGATCTACCATTTGGCGCATTCGCCGCAGCAGCGCTGGTACTTCGCCCCGGAAATGCAGGCCGACGAGGTGCTGTTACTGAAGGGATGGGACAGCCTGGATGACGGCCGCACCCGGTTCAACGCGCACGGCGCCTTTGAACTGGACGATACGGACGAGACCACGCCGCCGCGCGAAAGCATCGAACTGCGCACGCTGGTCATCATCGAATAACCGTTCTCCCAAACGGAAAGCCTCGGGGCGGCGCGCAGTGGCAAGCCGCCCCTTTTCTATGCGGCGTCCGAAACCGCCTGCGCCATCTCGCCCATGGTGAAGTAGAGGAAATCGACCTCGGGCCGGTTCTCGACCCGCGCGGTCGCGCCCCAATTGCCGCCTTCCGACAGGCGTTGCCGGTCGATCCAGGCGCAATCCAAGCCCGCATTCTTCGCCGGCACATGGTCGTGAAACAGGCTTTGCGCCGTGTGCAGGATGTCACCGGGCGCGATGCCGTGATCGAGTGCCAGCGCATCGAGCATGTAGGTGAAATTGCCGGGGTTGGGCTTGTAGGAGCCGACATCCTGCGCGGTGTAGATGGCGTCGAACGTCACGCCCAGCTTGCGGTTCGAAGCCGCGAAGCCCTCCCGGCTCACATTCGACAGGATCACCAGCTTGAAGTGGTTCTTCAGCACGCGCAGCGCGTCGGCCGTGTCCGGAAAGGCCGGCCAGTGCGGCAGGGACGCGCCGAACGCCCGGTCCAACCCGTCGTCTGTTTTCAGATCAAAGCGTTTCGCCAGACTCGCGTGCACCCGGGTGAGCAGCTGGTTGTAGACCATGTCCGGCGTTTCGGCCTGTTGTGCGCTCTCCGTCTCGGCGAACGCCAACAGCCCGGCCTCCCGGGTGATCTCCGTGCAGCCATTGCGGTGCAGCAACGGCTGCAGCGCGTCCCAGATGCCGCTTTCCCAGTCGATCAGGGTGCCGTAGCAGTCGAATGTCAGAGCCGAATAGTCTGTCAGCGCGCGGGCCATGTCCGTCATCTCCTCCAATTAAGCGCCCAAAGTGTGCCGAAGGACAGCCGGTCCTGTCTTGACCCAAACTCCGGAAGTTTAGGCCGATCCTGCCCGGACCCGCCGGTAGGCGGCCGGCGTCTCGCCCCAGTGCCGGCGAAAGGCGCGCGAGAAGGCGCTTTGATCGCCATAGCCGACACGGTGTGCAATCTCCGCGATCGGCATCCGCGTGTCCGTCAAATGGAGCGCCGCCCGCGCCATCCGCTGCTGCACCACGAAACGCAGCGGCGATGTTTGCAGCCATTCTTCGAACAAGGCGTAAAGCTGGCTTTCGCTCACGCCGACCGCGCGCGCGATTCCCTGGACCGTCAACGGCTCGGCAAAGCGCGCCTCGATCAGGGCGACCGCTTTCGCCAACGGACCGCTTTCGATCTCAGGGGACAGCCCGATCGCGCTTCCCAGGGCGTCGACCAGGATCGACCCCGCCACCTCGGCCCGGACACCGCCGCCATTCAGGACCCGGCTGTCGCGCATGACCGTGTCGCAGAAGCCGCGCAAGGACGCGTCGAACCGGACGAAGGGTTTATCCCCCGTTGCGGACCAGAAACGGCGCTCTTCGGCCGACGCGGGGATATCGACCACCAGAAAGGCGTTGTCGGACGATCCGGCGAAACCGTGTGCCAGCCCCGCCGGCACCGCCGCGGCGTGCAGATCGCTGACCGCACCTTCCCGGTCATCCACCACCATCGACAGCGTGCCGCGGATCGGCAACACGATCTGATGATGGTCGTGATCGTGGAAGGCGGCCAGAGGATCATACTGCCGCACTTCGAAGCGTGTTCCCTGCAAACCCATTTTCAGCCCCCGGGCTCATAACCTCATAGCCTCAATATCGGGTTCCAGGGCCGGAAGTCCAATGGCATTTACACTGCTTTGAGGACACTGGACCGGCATCCGTGCTAAACGCGGACAATGTTCGGAAAGCAAGCCAACAAAGCGGCCCTGATGGTCGTTGCGATCGGGTTCGTCGTCATGTTCGTCAGCGGCGGCTCCCGCCATGCGATCGGCCTGGTCCTCAAACCCATGGCCGAGGGGTTCGGATGGGAACGCAGCGACCTGGGCGGCGCGGTCGCCCTGTTCCTCGTGATCACCGCACTGTGCATGTATTTCTCGGGCTATCTCGCCGACAGGATTTCGGTCCGCGCCGTCCTCGGCGGTGGCTTTCTGGTCAGCGCATTCGGCATCGGCCTGATGGCGCTGGTGAGCGAACCGTGGCACGCCTACCTGCTATACGGCGTCGCCTTCGCGGCGGGGAACGGCGTGGCGTCGGTCATTCCGATCGGCGTCATGGTCTCCCGGCAGTTCCCGGACAAGGTCGGTACCGCCAATTCCGTGGCGATTTCCGGCATGGGGCTGGGTCAGTTGATGATCATCTCGGCGCTGACCGGTGTGCTCATCGCTACGGGTTGGGACTCCGTCTTCCTGTGGCTCGGCCTGATCAATCTGCTGATGGTGCCGGTTATCCTTTGGCTGATCCGCGAAAAGCCCTCGGCATCGGGCCAACAATCCGGTCTTGTCGGCGAGGGGCTGAGCCTTCGGGAGGCGATGAAGACCCATCATTTTTGGCTGCTGACCGGCATGTACGCCTTTTGCGGCTTTCACGATTTCTTCGCCTCGACCCATGTGGTCGCCTTCGCCCTCGATCAGGGGGTCTCACCGCTGCTGGCCGGCAACTTGCTGGCCTTCATGGGGTTGGCCGGCCTGATCGGGGTGATCTCGGCGGGCGCCTGGAGCGACCGGTTCGGCCCGGTCAGCGCAACGCTGATCTGCCATACCGTCCGCGTTGCGGTCTTCGCGCTGATCCTGCTCAACAAGGACACGCTCTCCGTCATCGCGTTCGCACTGATCTTCGGTTTCACCTTCTGGATCACCGCACCGCTGGCGGTCGTCTTCGTCCGCAACGCCTTCGGCGCACGCCATGTCGGCACGATCAGCGGACTGATCACCTGCATCCATCATATGTGCGGCGGGCTGGGCGCCTGGCTGGGCGCGGCAAGCTATGACAGCACCGGCAAATACGACATCGCCTTCATCGTCATGCTGGTCACGGCCAATGCGGCCGTCCTGCTGACGGTCAGCCTACGCGCCGGCGACAGGCAGCCAACAACGGTTAGTTAAACGCGGCGATTCCGGTCATCGCGCGGCCGAGGATCAGGGTGTGGATGTCGTGCGTCCCTTCCAGGGTGTTGATGACCTCCATATTCACCATGTGGCGAATGACGTGATATTCGTCCGCGATCCCGTT
>CAJWOT010000242.1 GCA_913044215.1 uncultured Rhodospirillaceae bacterium
ACGCCGTTCGATCTGATCGAGGGCAGCTTCGACCTGGCGTTGCGCAACGCCGCGCTGGGAGACAGCAGCCTGAAAGCGCGCAAGCTCGCCGACGACCGGCGCATACTCTGCGCGGCGCCCGTTTATCTCGACCGGCGCGGCGTGCCGCAGACGCCAGAAGACCTCGCGGCGCATGACCGCATCGGGTTCCGGGACCGGGCGGCAAAATCGCTGGTCGGGCCCGATGGTGCGGCGACGATGATCGATTTCGGCGGTTCGGGCTGCCGTCTGGTCGTCGATGATGGCGCGAACCTCAAAGCCGCGACGCACGCCAGCACGGGCATTTCGATCAATTCGCTGTGGAGCATCCATCGCGAGATCGCCGACGGGACGCTGGTGCGGGTCCTGCCCGATCATGATGTCGACGACCGGACCGCGCTGTGGCTGATCTATCCGCAATCGAACGTGCTGACCGCCAAGGTCCGACTGTTCATCGACTTCCTGCTGGAACAGATCGGCAAACCCCCGGTCTGGGAACGCGCCTAGCGGTAGGCGTCCAGCGCCGTTGCATAAGCGGTCGTGACCTCGTCGCCGAAGGTGCAGAAGGTCACTTGGTTGAACGCCGCGTTGCCGCGCAGGATGCCGGCCACCGTTTCGACCGCAATTGCGGTCGCGCGCGGTACCGGAAACCGGTAGACGCCGGTGGAAATCGCCGGAAAGGCGATCGTCTTCAACCCCGCCTCGGCCGCCAGCGCCATCGAATTCACATAACAGCCGCGCAGCAGTTCGTCCTCGCCCGCGCCGCCACCATTCCAGATCGGGCCCACCGTATGGATCACATGAAGGGCCGGCGGGGCGTAGCCCGCGGTCATCTTGGCTTGACCTGTCGGACAGCCATTTAGCGTCCGGCATTCGGCCAGCAGGTCCGGCCCCGCCGCACGATGGATCGCGCCATCCACGCCGCCGCCGCCGAGCAGACTCTCATTTGCCGCGTTGACGATCGCGTCTACGGCCAGCGTCGTGATGTCGGTTTCCTGCGCGGTCATGCGGTGCGGCATATCATCTCTCCCGTTCCGTATCGGCGTACCGGAACATGATCCACCAGAGCAACAGCAGGCTCGGAACCGCGGCGGCGGTGGAGATCAGGAAGAAGGCGATCCAGTCGGTCTGCTCCACGACCCAGCCGGCGCCCGAGGCGAAGAAGGTCCGCGCCGCCGCCATCATCGACGACAATAGCGCATATTGGGTCGCCGTGTAGGCGCGGTTGCACAGGCTGGACAGATAGGCGACGAAGGCGGTCGTGCCCATGCCGCCAGTGATGTTCTCGACCCCGATGGTGACGACCAGTACCGGCACCGAATAGCCGACCCAGGCCTGGTAGACGAACACCAGGTTGGACGCCGCCTGCAGCAGCCCGGCGAACAGCAGCGCGCGGAGGATTCCATAGCGCGCGACCAGCACCCCGCCGAGCGCCGCGCCGGCCAAGGTCATCGCCAACCCGAACCCCTTGCTGACGACCCCCACCTCCGCCAGCGAGAAGCCGATCTTGAGGTAGAAGGGCACCGCCATCACGCCAAGCAGCGCATCGCCATATTTGTACAGCGCCACGAACAGCAGGATGACGATCCAGCCCGGTCGCGACATGAACTCGGCAAAAGGGCCGATGACCGCGTCGCGGAACCATTCGAAGATGTCGGGGCCGGTGCCTTGAGACACGGTTTCGCGCACCGCGCGCGGTTCCGGGTTGATCAGCACCGCGGCGATCCCGACCCCCATCAGCGCCGCCATGCACCCATAGGCCCAGCCCCAGCCGAGCGTGCCGGCCAGGATCAGCGCGCCGCCGCCCGACGTCACCATCGCGACCCGGTACCCGAACACCAGCACCGCCGCACCGGCGCCGAGCTGGTCGTCCTCCAAAATCTCGGTCCGGTAGGCGTCGATGGCGATGTCTTGAGTCGCCGAGGCGAAGGCCACGACCGCAGCCCAGAACACGGTCCAGCCGCGCAGGGTCGCGGGATCGGCGGCGGCAAGGCCCAGCAAGGCGACGGCCAGCGCTATTTGCGAAAACAACAGCCAGCCGCGACGCCGTCCCAGCACCCTCGTCAACAGGGGTAACGGCAAGCGGTCGACCAGAGGCGACCACAGGAACTTGAAGGCGTAGGCGAGTCCGACAAGGCTGACCAAGCCGATTTCGGTGAGCGACGCGCCGGCCTCGGTGAACCAGGCTGCCAGTGTCGCCCCGGTCAGCGCCAGCGGCAGCCCGCTGGAAAAGCCGAAGAAGAAAAGCGATGCCACCCGCCGGTCGCCATAGATCCAGGCTGCGTCCTGCCAGGATCTCATTCCGGCTCGCCCGCCGGGTTACACCCTCTCCCCAGGGGAGAGGGAGGGCACCGCGAAGCGGGAGGGTGAGGGGAGAATTGATCCCACTTGCTTTGTCCCCTCACCCTATCCCTCTCCCCAGGGAGAGGGAACAGGCGTCCGTCGTCCCAGGCCTTTCATCCTCAGCCGGTCGGCAACAGATCGCGCAACGACACTGCCGGCCGTGCGCCGTAATGGGCGATCACCTCCGCCGCGGCGATGCCGCCGATCGCGCCGCTCTCCGCCAGCGACTTTCCTTGCGTGTAGCCGTAGAGGAAACCGGCGGCATAGAGATCACCGGCCCCGGTGGTATCGACGACCGCGTCGACGGGGGCCGCCGGGACCTCGATCACGTCGTCGCCGGCAACGATCACCGAGCCTTCGGCGCTGCGCGTCAGGCAGGCAATCTCGCATCGGCCACGCACCGCCTGCACCGCTTCGTCAAAGCCTGCGGCCTCGTACAGCGAGACGATTTCGTCCTCATTGGCGAACAGGATATCGATGTGGTTGTCGACCAGATGCGCGAAGGCAGCGCGGTGCCGGTCGACGCAGAAACTGTCGGACAGGGTGATCGAGACCTTGCGATCCGCCGCATGCGCCACCTCGGCCGCGTGCACGAAGGCGGCTTTCGCTTCCGGCGGATCGAACAGATAGCCTTCCATATAGATGACCGAAGATGCACGCACCTGTGCCTCGTCAATGTCGGCGGTGGTCAGCGAAGTCGCCGCCCCCAATGTCGTGCACATGGTGCGCTGCGCATCCGGCGTGACCAGGACCAGGCACCGTCCTGTCCCCGGCCCGTCCGATGCCGGCGGCGTCGCGAAGGTGACGCCGATCGCATCCAGATCGTGCCGGAACACCTTGCCGAAATCATCGTCGCGCACCTTGCCGATATAGGCGCCGCGTCCGCCGAGCGAGGCGAATCCGGCCATCGTATTGCCGCAAGACCCGCCGGAACTTTCCGTCGCCGGCCCCATCTTGGAATAGAGGAAATCGGACCGATCCGGACCGACCAGCATCATGCCGCCCTTATCCAGCCTGTGTTCGGCAAGAAAGGCGTCATCGGCCTGCACCACGACATCGACGAGCGCGTTGCCGATACCGAGGAGGTCGAAATCGGTCATATCCGTATCCTTCGTTATTTTTCGGAATGGCGGCGAGTATAGCGAGCGCCCCTTGACCAGCAACCATAAGAGACCCGATATGCGCAACATCGTTTCGTGCTAAATTCGAAACGACGTGATCATAAGCAAGAGGCTAAGAGGGTCCCAATGGGCGTCATTCAAAGTTTCACCAAAGCAGCCCAGCAGCTTCCCGATCCGCGCCTGCGGCGCGTGCTGCTGATCGGTATCGCGGGGTCGCTCGCGATCTTCGTGCTGCTGTGGATGGTCGTTTGGTGGGCGGTCGGCGCCGTCACCTGGGAGGATGTCTGGGGCCTGAGCTGGCTGATGGAGACCTTCCCCAGCGTGGCCAGTGCGGTCGGCGGGGTGGCTTTTACGGCCGTGATGTTGATCGTCACCTTCCTGTTCTACCCCGCGGTCATCACAATTATCGTCGGTTTTTTCCTTGAAGAGGTCGTCCAAGCGGTCGAGGCGCGACACTATCCGGGCGAACCGGAACCGCGGCCGCAGCCGCTGGGCGAAGTGCTGGCGATCACCACCAAATTCGCCCTGCTTGTCGCCGGCCTGAACATCCTGTTCCTGCCGATCTATCTGCTGCTGTTCCTGGTCCCGCCGCTCAATATCATTCTGTACTATTTGTTGAACGGCTATCTGGTCAGCCGCGAGTATTACGAGCTGGTCGCCCTGCGCCGGCTCGAACCGCGACCGGCGCGCCAGCTTCGGCGGCGCCATCGCGGCCGCATGCTCTTCGCCGGCGTGATCCTGGTCTTCTTCATGACCATTCCCATCATCAACTTCGTCACGCCGGTCCTCGCCGCCGCCTTCATGGTGCATATCTATCAAAACCTGCCGCGACGGGCGGAATTCGCCACGGAGACCAGCGGGCCGCCGGCAAATAACGCTTAGCGTCGGCGATGCCGCGTGATAATCAGTAGGTTGCAACGTGGTATCGCCTGAACGAGGAGCTCCCATGGCGGAAGACAACAGAGCGGCCCCGGAAGCGGCGCGGCGCGTGCTGGATATTCCGGGCGCACGGCGCACCGAATCGATCGGCGACGCGCAGGGCAAGAAACTCATCGTCGGCCGCGAGATCTGTCTGTCTGGCGAGATTTCCGCCTGCGACACGCTTGTCGTCGAAGGCCGGGTCGAAGCCGCGCTGAGCGACAGCCGCACGATCGAGATCACCGAAACCGGCGTCTTCAAGGGCGAGATCGAAATCAACGTCGCGGAAATCAACGGCCAGTTCGAAGGCGCATTGACGGCGCGCAACCGGCTGGTGATCCATTCAAAAGGGAGCGTCAAAGGCCGCATCCGTTACGCCGAAATCGAGGTCGAGCGCGGCGGGCGCATCGAAGGCGACGTGCAGGTCATCTCGGAGGCGGAGATCACCGACATCTCCTCCGGCCCTTCCGGCGACGGATAACCTGAAAGCGTGCGACAGGTCGTTGGCGCTTTCCTGCTGACCGCACTGGCCAGTTGCACGGCGGCGCCGAAGCCGCCGCCAGCCGAACCGGAGCCCGTGAAACAACAGGCCGTGCCCAAGCCCGCAGAAGCGCCGCGGCGCAAAGCACCGGTCGTTACGGTTACGCCGAAACCCCCGCCACAAGCAGCGTTGGCCACACCGGCCCCCCGCAAGCCGGTGACAAACGATGACCCCAACCAGCTCTTCGGGCTCGACGGCCATCATGTCGCCGATTTGCTAGGGCCGGCTAATTTCGTTCGCCGCGACGGCACGGCGGAGGTCTGGCAGTATCGCGCGGAAGCCTGCGTTCTCGACATTTACCTGTACCGGGAGTCGGGCGCGCTAACGGTCGCGCATGTCGATCTGCGTAAACGGGAAAAAGCGGCACAGCCGCCCCGGCAATGTTTCCGTGAAATTCTGACGCGGCCCGGTTAACCGGCGAGCGTCTTCCCTTTGAAGCGGCACACGTCGCTGACAATGCAAACAGGGCAGTCCGGCTTGCGCGCCTTGCAGACATAGCGGCCGTGCAGGATCAGCCAGTGATGGGCGTGCCGCTTGTAGGCGTCCGGCACCACCTTTTCGAGCTTTCTTTCCACATGATCCACATTTTTGCCCGGCGCCAGCCCGGTCCGGTTGCCGAGTCGATAGATATGTGTATCGACCGCGATCGTCGGCACGCCCCAAGCGATATTGAGCACCACATTCGCCGTCTTGCGCCCGACCCCGGCCAGCTTCTGCAACGCATCGCGATCCTGTGGCACCTCGCCGTCATGATCGTCGATGAGCTGCTGGCTCAGCTTGATGACGTTCTTCGCCTTGTTGTTGAACAGGCCAATCGTCTTGATGTAGTCGCGCACCTTGGCTTCGCCCAGCGCCAACATTTTGTGCGGGTTGTCGGCAACCTTGAACAGCGGGCCGGTCGCCTTGTTGACCCCCACATCGGTCGCTTGCGCGGACAGAACGACGGCGACCAGCAAGGTATAGGGATTCGTGTAGTCAAGCTCGCCCTTCGGTTCAGGATCGGCCGCCTGAAGGCGGCTGAAAAAGGTTTCGATATCGGCTTTTTTCATGGGCTTGGCCTAACGGGGAGCGGCGTTTCACCCGGTGGACAGTCCGATCGGGCGCTTCTATCTTAAAACGGCGATGAACAGCGAATCCACGCCAAACGGACCCACGATCTATTTCGATACGGAGTTGCGGCCGCATCGCAGTCTCAACCCGACGGGATTCGCGATCGTCATGCTCGCCGCGTCGGTGCTGGGATTTGCCATCGGCGTCTCTTTCATGATCGCGGGCGCGTGGCCGGTCTTCGGGTTCTGCGGCCTCGAACTCATCCTGCTTTATGTCGCGTTCCGCCTGAACTACCGCAGCGGCCGGCACTATGAGCATATCCGGCTGACCGATGACGGGCTGCAGATCCGCCGTTACGGGCCGAAGGGAGAAACCGGCCGGGACGACATCGAGCCCAGCTGGCTGCGGGTAACGGTCAGCGAAACACCACCGGACAAGGGACAATTAATCCTGTCGAGCCACGGAAGGTCGGTGACCATCGGCGGTTTCCTGCCCCCGGCCCAACGGCACGAGGTCGCCGCCGCTCTGCGCGCCGCTATCGAGCGCTACCGAGCACCGTCTCTTTAAACAGCCGAGCCGCCCTCGTTCCGCCGCATATCCGGGTTAGTCTTGTTGCAAGTACCGTTTGTGCGCCCCTTTTGCCAAGAGGAGATTCCGCTATGAAACGC
>CAJWOT010000243.1 GCA_913044215.1 uncultured Rhodospirillaceae bacterium
GGCGTGATCGAGGAAATCCCCGAGAAGGGCTTGGTCAAATACGCCAAGCCGGTCGGCGTGGTCGGCGCGGTGACGCCGTCGACGAACCCGGCCGCGACGCCGGTCAACAAGGCGATGATGGCGGTCAAGGGCGGCAATGCCGTGATCATCGCGCCGTCGCCTTCCGGTTGGACGACCACCAACATGACCGTCGAGCTGATGCGGGCGGAACTGGAGAAGGTCGGCGCGCCGGTGGATCTGGTGCAGGTCCTGCCGAGCCCGGTGACCAAGGAGCTGACCGGCGCGCTGATGAAGGCGGTCGATCTGGTGGTCGTCACCGGCAGCCAGAACAATGTCCGTTCCGCTTATTCCAGCGGCACGCCGGCGATCGGGGTCGGCGCGGGCAATGTGCCGGTGATCATCGACGACAGCGCCGACCTGACCGACGCGGCGGAAAAAATTTGCGCCTCGAAGATCTTCGACAACGCGACCTCCTGCTCGTCGGAGAATTCGGTGACGATCGTCGATGCGGTCTATGACGACGCGATCAAGGCGCTGGAGGCAGCCGGCGGTTATCTCTGCTCTCCCGAGGAAGTGGCCCAGGTCAAGGATGCGCTGTGGAAGAACGGCAAGCTGAACCGTCACATCATCGCCAAGGACCCGGACATCTTCGCCGAAGCCTGCGGCCTGCCCGATGCGGCCAAGTCGGCCAAATTCTTCATGGTGGAAGATCAGGGCGCCGGACCGGACCGGCCCTTCTCCGGCGAGAAGCTTTCGCTGGCGCTGACCATCTACCGCGCCGCGGATTTCGAGGCGGCGAAGCGGCAGGTCCAGGATGTGATGGACTTCCAAGGCGCCGGGCATTCGGTCGGCATCCACACCGCCAATGCGGATCATTACCGTGAGCTGGCGGAAGACCTGAAGGTCGTTCGGGTGCTGGTCAATCAGGCGCACACGTTCGGCAATGGCGGTTCCTTCACCAACGGGCTGGAGTTCACCCTGTCCATGGGCTGCGGCACCTGGGCCGGCAATTCGATCTCGGAGAACCTCAACTGGCGGCACTTCGTCAACATCACCCACCTGGTGACGGAGATTCCGGAAGACAAGCCGAGCGAGGAAGCGCTGTTCGGCGCCCATTGGGCCAAATACGGGAAGTAATGCGATGAATTTCGAAGAACACGCGGCGAAGCCCTTGCTTGCCGCGGCCGGTATCGCCGTGCCCGAAAGCGCGCTGGCGGCCACGCCGGCCGATGCCGCGGCGGCGGCGGAAAAGATCGGCCCCTGCGTGGTCAAGGCGCAGGTGCCGACCGGCAAGCGCGGCAAGGCGGGTGGGATCAAGCTCGCCGGCAGCTCGGCCGAGGCCGAGGCGGCGGCGCAACAGATCATCGGCATGGACATCGCCGGAAATACCGTCGAGCAGGTGCTCGTCGAGGCGCAGGCGGACATCGCCGCGGAGTACTACGCCTGTGTGTTGACCGACGCGGCGTCAAAGGGACCGCTAATGCTGTTCTCGACCGAGGGCGGCATGGATATCGAAGAGGTCGCCGACGCCGACCCGGACAAGATTGTTCGGCTGCCGATCGACATTCGCAGCGGTGTCGACCGCGCGGCGACGGAAGCGGCGCTCGGCGGTATCGGCCTCGGCGACAAGACCGGTCCGGTCGCCGATGTGCTGGAGAAGCTTTACGGCGTCTACGTCAACAACGATGCGGACCTGGTGGAGATCAACCCGCTGATCGCGACCGGCGCGGGCGACATCGTCGCGCTCGACTGCAAGTTCTCGCTGGAGGATTCCGGCGCCAACCGGCGGCCGGAACTGGTCGAGAAAGGCGCGCCGGAAAAGCTGACGGAGCTGGAAACGCGCGGTCGCGATCTCGGCCTGCGCTACATCGAACTCGACGGCGATGTCGGGGTGCTGGCGAACGGCGCCGGCTTGACGATGACCACCATGGATGTCGTGCGCCACTATGGCGGCGAACCGGCGAACTTCCTGGAGATCGGCGGTGAGGCCTACACCCTAGGCAAGCCGGCGCTCGAGCTGGTGCTGTCCAATCCGAACGTCAAATGCCTGCTGGTCAATTTCTGCGGCGCCTTTGCGCGCACCGACGTGATGACCGAAGGCATCGTCAACGCCTGGCAGGAGTTGAAGCCGACCCTACCGGTCTTCTTCACGATCCACGGTACCAATGAGGATGAGGCAATCGCCCTGGTGCGTGACCGGCTCGATATGGAGCCGTACGACCTCATGGACGATGCGGTGAAGGCGGCGGTTGCAGCGGCAAGTGGCGAGAATCCGTAATATGACATCCCTACGATCCTATATCCCGGTTTCTCAGCAGGAGACGTCTCGCTGGCGATGCAGGGACATCGGCAAGAGACGTCGACGCAGTGAGAAACCGGGATATGGGACCCGGTGGGCGCCTTCGCGAGCTCACCGGCTGCGTTGCGCAACGCTTGTGATGGATGGCATCACGGCGCATTGCGCGCCTAACCGGGTGAACTCGCGAAGTCGTCGTAGGGACGTCATATTACGGATTCTCGCCACTGAGGAGGCGTCGTCATGATCGTAAAGAAACACGAACGGGTGTTGATCCAGGGCATCACCGGGAAGCAGGGCAGCTTCTGGACCGAACGGATGCAGGCCTACGGCACCAACGTCATGGGTGGCGTCAATCCGCGCCGCGCGGGAGAGACCGCCTGCGGCGTGCCGGTCTACGCCTCGGCGGTCGAGGCGGCTAAGGATGGCGGTTTCGATGTGTCGGCCATGTTCATCCCGCCGATGCTGGCGAAGGACGCGGCCCTCGATGCGATCGAGGCGGGCGCCAAAGGGATCGTCTGCCTGACCGAGCATATCCCGGTCCAGGACGTGATGTATTTTCTCGCCGCCGCGCGCGAAGCCGGCTGCTGGGTGATCGGCCCGAACACCACGGGCGTGGTCACCGCGGGCGAGTGCTTCGTCGGATTCATGCCGGTCTTCGAGGAACGGGTCTTCCGGCCGGGCGATATCGGCATCGTTTCGCGCAGCGGCAGTCTGGGGACGCTCGTCTGCATGAAGATGGTCGAGGCCGGCTTCGGCACCTCGACCTTCATCGGCATCGGCGGCGATCCGATCATCGGTTCGACGACTCTCGATGCGCTGAAGGCGCTCGACAAAGACGATCGCACCAAGGGCATCGTTCTGATCGGCGAGATCGGCGGCGAGATGGAGGAGGAGGCGGCGGAATACGCCAAGGGCATGGACAAGCCCATCGTCGCCTTCATCGCCGGCGCCGCCTCGCCCCCGGGCAAACGCATGGGCCATGCCGGCGCCATCGTCATGGGCGACCGGGGCACCTATGCGTCGAAGCGCAAGGCGCTGGAAGCGGCCGGGGTCGTTGTCCTTGATACGCCGTCGCTAGTCGGCGAAGCGATGCGCGAGGCGATGGGGTAGTCGCGAGTGCGGTTCGATATTCGTTGTGTTCCGAAAACAAATGCGGAACAATCGAAGCTATGAGTATCTCGCTATCACCTGCTCAGAAAGCGCTTGTCCAGCGGCTTGTCGCGAGCGGACGCTGCCGCTCTGAAACCGATGCCGTGAACGAAGCGTTCAGGTTGTTAGAGGAAGATGAGCAGTTCCTGGAAGATCTACGGCACGATCTTCGGACAAGCCTAGACGAAGCGAACGCCGGTGATGTCGCACCGTTCGATCAAACGCTGGCAGATCAAATTAAGACGGATGGCCGGAAAGCGCTGGCAGAGCGCGGACATCAGGATGTATGAGCCGCTGTCTCATCACGCCGACGGCTCGCCGAAGCCTGAGCGATATCTGGCTCTATATCGCTAAAGATAATGTTTCTCACGCAGATAGAACTGTCGATAGGCTCCTGACCAGCGCGCATCTCATTGCAGATAATCCTGAAATTGGGGTCGCACGACCGGACCTTGCTCCAGGCGTACGCGGATTTTCACTCGACCGGCGCTATATCATTCTGTATCGCGCGATCGAGGCTGGAATCGAAGTTCTGTACTTTGTTCACGGTGCCCGCAAACTCCGCCGGTTGAAATTCTAAGCCTGCCATTGTGGGTTAGAATCACGGGTTAGGTCTTTGGCCGAACGGTGCGCACAGGTACACTCCGTGCATCATGTCCCACCATCCTTCCCTCATTGAATCCGGGTTCCTCTATCTCCGGCATGGTCAGTCCGAGTCGAATGTGCGCGGGCTCATCGGCGGTGCGACGGATTATGCCTTAACCGATCAGGGTCGCGACGAGGCGCGCGCGGCGGGGGAGCGGTTGCGGGGACAGGATATCTCCGCGATCTATGCCAGCCCCTTGCAGCGGGCGTATGACACGGCATGCATCGTCGCCGAAGCGCTCGGCGGCGTTTCCGTCGAGGTACATGAAGATTTGCGGGAACGGACGCTCGGCGTCTGGGAAGGCCAGCCGATTTCCGAGTTCGTGCGCGGTGTGACGCCGGAAGGGGGCGAGCCGATCGAGTCCTTCCGCAGCCGCATCATCGGCAGCTTGGATGTAATCGCGGCGCCGCCGACCGTGCTGCTGGTGGCGCATGCGGGTGTCTACCGGGTGCTGCGTGAACATCTGGTCGGTGCGGATGTGCCGGAGCGGGCGCGCAACGCGGAACCGATGGCGTTTGGCCCTGGTGATAGGGCTGGGACATGGCGCGTCGCGTCTGTTTAATCGAAGGAGAAGGTGATGCCGGAAGCACGGTTTCATGTCGGCAACGCGGCTGGGTTCGCGACCGACCGGGTCGATGCGGGCGTACCCGTGGTCAAAGCGCTGATCGAGTCCGGTGCGCCGGCGGCACTGTTTTATGAGACCCTGGCGGAGCGCACGCTCGCCTATGCGCAGCGCAACAAGATGCGCGACGCCGATAAGGGCTACACGCCGGATCTGGAGCGCTTCCTGGCCCCGGTACTGGCGGACTGTGTCGCGCACAAGATTCCGATCCTCGGCAATTTCGGCGCCGCCAACCCGGCCGGTGCGGCCCGGGCCATTCACCGTCTGGCGAAAGAACTTGGCATCGAAGAGATCAAGGTCGCGGTGGTCGAAGGCGACGACGTACGCGAAGGGCTGCGCTCCATGCAGGTGCAGGCCTGGGAAGAGGAGCCGCTGTTCGATGTCGGCCGGCAGGACATCGTCGCCGCCAATGCCTATCTCGGTGCGCGGCCTATCGCCGATGCGCTGGCGCTCGGCGCCGACGTGGTGGTCACCGGGCGGGTGACCGACTCGGCTTTGGCACTGGCGCCGCTGCTGCATCATTTCGGATGGGACGACCAGGATTGGGATCGGGTCGCCGCGGGCGTGTTGACCGGCCATCTGCTGGAATGCGGGGCGCAGGCGACCGGCGGTTATTTCGCCGACCCGGGCTACAAGGACGTGCCGGACATGGCCGATATCGGCTATCCGATCGCGGAGGTCGCGGGAGACGGCGATATTGTGCTGACCAAGCCGTCGGGAACCGGCGGCCGGGTCGATCCGCGCACGGTCAAGGAGCAGATCCTCTACGAGATCCACGATCCGGCCAACTATCTGACGCCGGACGTGACCCTCGATCTGATGCAGGTTGCGGTCTCCGACGCGGGGCCGGATCGGGTGCAGGTCACCGGCGCCAAAGGCCGGCCGGCGCCGGAGACCTTGAAGGTCACGATCAGTTATGAGGGCGGTTGGCTCGGTGAGGGTGAAATCTCCTATGCCGGTCCGGGCGCATCGGCGCGGGCGCGGCTGGCGGCGGAGACCGCCAAAGCGCGGGTCGAGCGTGAGTTTCCCGGTCTTGCGGTGCGCACCGACGTGCTGGGTTTGGTCAGCGTGCTGGACGGCGACAGCGGCGGCCTGTCCAAACACCACAGCGACACCGACTGGCAGGACGTGCGCGTCCGGCTCGCGGTGAACGCCGATGACGAGACGACGGCGGCGCGGGCCGCGCGCGAGGTGGAAACGCTGTATTGTGCCGGCCCAGCCGGCGGCGCCGGGGTCCGGCTAAACGTGATGCCGCGAATCAAGACCGCGTCCTGTCTGATCCCCCGCGAGTCGATCCAGCCGCGCGTTCGCCTGGTGGGGCCGGCCGATGTCTGATCCGTTGGTCGAGGTACCGTTGCGCGAAATCGCGCATGGCCGGACGGGCGACAAGGGCGACCGCTCCAATGTCAGCGTCATCCCCTATGCGGAAGACGGCTACGCGCCGATCGCCGAGCAGGTGACGGCAGAGCGTATGCGCGCGGCATTCGCCCATCGCGGTGCCGGCAAGGTCGTGCGATACGATTTGCCGATGCTGGGCGCGTTCAACTTCGTACTCGACGATGTCCTGCAAGGCGGCGTTAATGGAAGCCTGAATCTCGACGGGCACGGCAAAAGCCTGTCCTTCTTGGCCCTTTCGGTTTCGGTCACGGTACCGCAATCGGTCGTCGACAATGCCCGGGCCGCGCGAGCGGGGGACGGGGCGTGAGTGGCGGCGACCTTCACATCAAGAACCTTCGCGGTGCAGACGGGGCGCCCGTGGAGGTGTTGGTCCGCGGCGGGCGCATCGCGGCCATGGGGGCGCATGTCGATGGCGATGTCGA
>CAJWOT010000244.1 GCA_913044215.1 uncultured Rhodospirillaceae bacterium
CGCTCGCTGCACATCAGCACGCCCATTTCGGTCATCGAATAGACTTCCAGCATGGGCGCACCGAACCGGGCCTCGAACTCGTCGCGCAGGTCCTTGCGGACCTGGCTCGACGCAATACCGACACCGACCCGCACCTTGTGGGTCTTGTCGAGGTCTGACTCCGGCCGCCGCAGCAGCACCGCCATCATGGTGCCCAGCGGATCAATGATCGTCGCGCCGTATTTGTGCACGATGTTCCAGTAGTTCGATGCGCTGAACCACTTGTCCATGATGCCCGTCATGCCGTTATAGAGCGGGCTGGTGATCGCGAACTGCTGACCGCCGATATGGAAGAAGTGGGAGTTGGCGTAATGCACGTCGTCTTCCGTCGCCTCGGCGATCTCCGCATATCGTACCGCCGCGGCGATGTAATAGAGATGCGAAACCAACACCCCCTTCGGCATGCTCGTACTACCACCGGTGTAGACGATGCAGACCGGATCGGCGGCGGCGACTTCTGCATCGGGTAGGCTTTCCCCGCCCTTCAATAAATCATCGAGCGGCGCGGCGCCTGCGATCACGTCGACAGCACCATGCACATAGACCGGGGGATCAAAATCGAGCAGCGGTTTCGCGGAGATATAGGCGTCCGCTAGTTCCTCATCGACGACCAGCATCTTGGCGCCGGTGTCGTTAAGACTGTAGGCGAGGTCCTCTTTCTTCAACGATACGTTCAGGGAAGCGTAGACGGCGCCGATCTTGGCACAACCGAACCAGATCAGCGCCTGCTCGACCGCGTTGTACATGACGGTCGCCACCACATCGCCATGGCCGATACCCTGTGCCAGCAAGCTGTTTGCGACCCGGTTCGACAGGCGATCCGCGTCGGCATAGGTCAAGGTGACGTCGCGGCAGATCAGAAACGGTTTGTCGCCATAGGACGCGCGTTTGACCACCAAATCACGCAAGGTCGTCGCGTCCGGTTTATGGCCCATAATATCGATCATGCGTTCGCTTTCTTCCGTTTTGGCGGCGCGGGTTGCGCCAGGTCCGGGACGCCGACGATGCCGCTCTCCGTCAGCCGGACGATTTCCGCTTCGCTAAACGACAGCAGGTCACCCAGAACATACCGATCGCCCTCACCCAGCAGCGGTGCCGGCTTTCGGACGTCGGCGCGCGCGCCACTCTCGCGCCACGGTGCGGCGACAAGCATTTCATCGCCGGTATAGCTGTGGTGCGACGGCAGCCACGCGGAGCAATCGGCGAACTCCGTCGCGTCTTCCGACTGGTCCAACTCGCGGAAAACCGCCGTTTGGCCCCCGACAATCTCACAATTTCGGACAAGCTGTTCCCGGGTCATCCCGGCAAAATCCAATGCCTCTGCCGGGCTATCATTCGGTACCGATGTCGCGACGATCGCGCCGTCCGCCGTTTCAACCATTGCATCCCGAGTCGATGACGGGGGAACCGGCGCAGTTCCGAGGGTTGCCGCGGCTTCGATTTGTGACAGGTCGATTGCCATGCCCCGTCCGTTCTCGCGCGCCGACAAGGCGCCCGCAATTGCCGCCATCGCACCGAAGACCGCAGCGTTCGGATCGCTGAGTGAGAATGTCGGTGAACCGAGGAACTGTCCCTCTTCTTCGATCAAAATTTCGGCACCGCCGAGGGCGCTCAGTACCAGGCCATAGGACCGCAATTCCTCGACAGCGGAGCCGCGGCCTGGCCCGCTCATGGAGAGTTGCACTATGCGGGAATTTGCCTCGGACAAGACGTCCCGGCTCAGGCCGAGGCGCTCCATCGTGCCGACAGTAAAATTTTCGATGACGAGATCCGAGTCACCAATCAGCGATTTCGCGATCGACAGCCCCTCCTCCTGTTTTAAATCGAGAGAAAGTCCAACCTTGTTGCGGTTCAAACTGTGGAAATAGATCGACGACTCGATCCGCGTCCGCTCATCCATCAGGCCGCGTTGGGTTTCCAGGCCACGCGTCCGATACAGATCGAAGCGCTTCGGCGTCTCGACCTTGATTACCTCCGCGCCCAGATCGGCGAGAATCTGGCAGACCATCGGCCCCGACCAAACCCAGCACAATTCCAGGCAACGCAGACCGGCAAGTGGTCCGTCCTCAGCGTCAAACACACGGTCCGGCGCAGCGGCGGTATCCGACGCGCCCAGCGTATCTATTGTGAAAGGCATTGACGGTTCGCTGTCGACGAAGAAACGGTCGCGGAAAATGTCGCGGGCCGCCGCCTCCGCCGCGCTGTAGACCGGCGCGATGACCGCCCCTTCCGCCAAACCCCGCTGCAACAATTCGTCCCGGCCGAACTGCCGCAACGTCTCTTCCAGCAGCCGGTCTGCTTCCGCGCTGTCCTTGGCGATGGCGAATGGATCCTCAAACGCCGGCTCCTGCGCCCAGTCCGGATCGCCGATCGCCTTTCGGATATGACGCCAGTCGCGGCGCGAGCGGCCCAGCAGCGCGACATAACCGTCCTGGCAGGCGAAGAACCCCATCGGAAAGATACCGCCATGCTCGACGCAGACCCTGCCGTTGCGCCGCCACGTCCTCGCCCGCTCCGTCGGGTCACCCGAATTCTGCAACGAGAACGCGCGCAGGACATCCGCCGACGACACGTCATATTCGGTGGCGGTCTGTCGGACGCCGAGAGAGCGCTGCCACAGTTCGGCCAAGGCCAGAATGACGCCATAGGCGGCACACCATTTTTCCGGCATATCCGCCGGCAAGGAAACGCCGGGCTGGCCCGGATACCCGATCACGGCGGCGGCCCCCGATACGGCGCTGGCCAGATGACCGTTCCCCGCGAAGCCGACCTGAAAATCCCACAGCCGAACGACGCTGACACCGTCGGGAAACGGATCCTGCGGCCCGGCCTCTCCATCGACAATGACGATGCCGTCCGCGCAAGGCGACGATTTCGGCGCACACCCCAACAGGCCCAGCCAGTGACGTGCGTAGTGGCAAGAGCGGTTGTTCCCCAGAACGGCGATCTTACTGGCCCCGCCGAGCGGTATGGAACGCGAAAACGGCGCCATCTTTCTATTCGTCCGGTTGAAGCGGCAGCGGCACCGGACCGTCCGCGCGCGACGGCAAGGCAACGACCGCCGTCCCGAACGCCGACACCTTGTCGTTCTGATTGCGCGCTTCGACGGTGATATCCACGAGCTTCACCGCACCCACTTCCCGCTTCTCGTCGACGGTCCCGCGCCACCAGATCGTATCGCCGACCAGGTTCGGCCGCCGTACGGAAGCGTTGAGTTTATGCAGGAAGCCGTGGTCTCCCATCCAGTTGCACAGCATGTGCTGGGCCCAGGAGATACGCTGCGGACCGACATCATAGGCACCGCCCATCCCGACATCGCGCGCCGTCTCCGTTTCCAGGTGGCCGCGTCCTGCGGCATCTTTCGCGCCGGTTTCCGGATTGATGTGGTAGTCGTCGTGGCGGCGGCGATAACGCAGCGCATCGCCATGCGCGCCCCCATAGGGCAGCGAGCCCTGGGTCGCCGAATACCAGGCAATGATGTCTGTGATCGTCAGCGGCCCCTTGATCACGGGCGGGATTGCGGCGCCGACTTCGACATCTTCCCAATAGAGCGGTTTGGCGCCGCGCCGCGGCTCCGATAGAACCTGCCGTTCGATATCGTCGATTTCCGCTGCCGTATAGCGCTGGCTTTCAACCGGTCCCGCGTTGCTGGCGCCTTCGTGCCCGACGCGGGGCGTCCGGGCGCAATGACCGACCGCCGTGGCCACCAAGGCGTCATCGGCAGTGAAGTAGCGCACTTTCCCGGTCTGCAGCACCCAACGCGAAAACCGGCGGCCCGACTTTTCTTCCTGCTTCGTCATTTCCGCTTCGATACGGAAGGTGTCGTCGACGCGGATATGGTCGAACCAGGTCCATTCCGTTCCGGCATAAATCCACTGCACCCCCGCCAGCTTCGGCGCGACGATGGTCGAGTCGACGGCGTAGAGGATACAGGGCGGCGCGATCAGGCTACCGGCGGGCGACGCCGCCGCATAGTCCCGGTCAACCCAGAGCGGATTGTCGTCGCCCTGCCCCCAAGCGAAGTGCCGGATCGCATCCCTGGTCGTCGTTTCGATCCACTGCATGCGCGACCGCCGCAGCGGCTTGCCGATCATCGACGCGGCGGCGGCCAGCGTCTCGTCGGTGATTTCACCCCAAGTCACGGTCGGTCAGGCGGCAGACGATGCCGGTACCGGCTTGCTTTGAACGTGCGGCAGCACCTCCTTGGCGAACAGGCGCAGCATGTCGAGGGTCTGCTGGACACCGTAATAGGGCGGATAGTGCAGCATGATCGAGGTCGTGCCGACCTTGCGGAACTCTTCGATGCGCCGGATCACCGTATCCGGTGAACCGTGCAGGATCGTCGTTTCGGCCAGATGGTCGTAGGCGAATTGTGACTCGTCCTCTTTCTCCGTCACATCGCCGAGATAGCCGCCAGCATTCACGCCCGACATGAACGTCTTCATATGATGGGTGATGCCCGCCTCGCTCTCTTCCTTGGCCTTTGCATCGGTCGGCGCGACATAGACCATGCGGACCACATCGACCCGGCCGAAGGCGGGGTTCTTGTTCAGCGGGTCCGGCGCATCCTTCATATGGCTTTTGTACCAGTCGATGTTTTCGCCGATCTTTTCGACCGACGGCAGGGACGATTGCATCAGGCCGAAGCCGTTCTGCGCGGCGGTTTTCATCGAATTCTCAGTGCCTGCGCCCATATAGAAGGGCGGATGCGGCTGCTGGATGGGCTGCGGAAAGATTTCGTAATCGTCGCTCATTTCGAAATTGAAAAACTTGCCCTGTGCCGAAACCCGCTTCTTGTGGAACCCGTCCAGGATCAGCGGGATGGCCTCTCCCTGACGCTCCCGGCGGCTTTCGAAATCGATGCCGAGACCGGCGAATTCATAGGGCCGATATCCCGAACCCAAACCGAGCTGGAAGCGCCCATTGCTCAAAATGTCCACGAAGGCGGCATTTTCGACAATCCGCATCGGATGATGCAGCGGCACGACCATGACGGCAGCACCGAGCTTGATCTTGGTGGTTTTGGCAGCGAGGTAAGAGAGGTAACTGAAGGGATCCGGCAAGATCCCGTACTTGTTCGAAAAATGGTGCTCGGCAATCCAGACGCTATCGAATCCCAATTCTTCTGCTTCGATAATTTCGCGCGTTACCCGTTCATGGATAGCCTGATGCGGGTAGACCTCCGACTTAGGATCAGGATGCGATGTGAACAGGATTCCGAATTCCATGAAGCTACCCTTTCGGCGTCTAATTTTCTGGCGAGCGCGTTGGCGCGGCCCGCCCGTGGACTGCCGGAACCATAAGATATTACCTGAGTAATGTGTATACGCGCGGCGTGCTGGCGTGAGGGAGCCGAGACCCATCGCGTTCGTCGCAACATGCCATTGGTGACGGTATTTCGAATCCGAGCGTTAACTATGATATGCTGCGGAAACGCTTTATGCGCGACGATTTCAAGCACTGCGAAAAGTGGAACGGCAGATAAAAAAGGGCGGTTCATAGTCCAATACTGACAAGGCGAAGCCGACAACAAGATGGCGAGTGAAAAGGCATATCGGGAACTTGCAAGCAGCCTCGCCAGAGGTGACACGACCGTTTCCCGTTACTTCATCGTTCAAGGGGCCGAATTGGAGCGGTACCTGAACGAATTGCCGGCAAAGTCGCCGCTTCCCGAGGTGTATAGGTATTGGACAAACCTAAGACACGAAGACAGTCTGCCCGCACGCGGCGACCTCGACCCCACGACGATGGACAGTAGAACGTTGCCGAGCATCGTGATGATCGACGTCGAGGACGAACCACAGCGGCGGTTCCGATACCGCCTGGTCGGCACTGCAGTCGGCAACATTTTCGGAGCGGATTACACAGGTCGTTATCTGGATGAGATGGGGCTGGGAGACACCTTTGCCCGAGTCGTCGCCTTTTATTCGCTCGTGTGCAACGATCCGCAGCCTGCCTTACTCAAGGGATCCTATGAGACTCGCTCCGGCTTGATGTTCGATGTCGCAAGATTGGCTATGCCCTTGTCGGACAACGGATCGCGCGTCGATACGCTGTTCTGCGCCGTCGATAAAATTTAGCGTTGCCAGCCGGTCAGTTCGAGCAACCCAAAACCGTGCGAACCTTCGAAATCGACATAGCAACGCGCGATGGCGACATGAACACGTTCGTCGCCCACCCAGACGGCGACGCCGCCTATCCCGCGATTTTCATGTATATGCCGTCCTCGGGCGTACGCGATGAGTTGCGCGACATGGCCACGCGGCTAGCGGGCCACGGCTACGCCGTATTACTGCCGAACGTCTATTACCGCATGGTCCGCGTCGTCGATATCGATGCCAACCGGTTGTTCGACGCGGATTACACGCCCGTGAAGCTATTCATGAACGCGCTGAACGATGGCTACTCCAACGCCCTATCGGTTTCGGACACGGCTGCGATGATCGCGTTCGCGAAGGAACAATCCTACGTTAAGGCTGGCGCCATCGGC
>CAJWOT010000245.1 GCA_913044215.1 uncultured Rhodospirillaceae bacterium
TTCTCCGGGCGCGGATGGCGGCCGGTTCAGCGTGACGACCAGCGGGTTCGCGACCGATCCGGTGGAACTTGCGAACTCCAGAGTGTTCTGGGATTTCTTCGTCTCGTTCCAGAACACATCGGACACCGATCTGGCAATCGAATGGACGCTGACACCGGCGCTGCGCAACGAGGCGCGCGCGGACCCGCGCGGCAGCGCCTTTTCGGAATCGCGGATCCGCGCCGCGCGTGGCACGTTCGCGAATGGGGGCCGCGTGTTCGAACCGAATATCTTTGAAGTGGCTGCTGCTGCCTGTGGCTTCAATCATCCAACCTGCACCCTGGGAGAAACACCAGCCGATCCGCCAAGCGAAGCGGTGATCTTCGCGCAAACGCTGGCGGCAGGCGACACCGCTTTCTTCAATTTCGCCCTGGAGGTGTCCGGCAACGCGAGCGTCATGCCGGCGCCCCCGGCGCTGCCCTTGATGCTCTCCGGCCTCGCTTTGATCGCGCTTTTCAGGCGCCGTCGGAAATCTGTCCCGTCCTAGAACGCCGCCTCGTTGAATTCCAGCACCGCCCGGTGTCCGTCGCGTACGGGCGCCACGAGGCCCACCGCCTGCGGCAGGATGTTTTCCGCGTAGAACCGCGCGGAGGCGAGCTTGGCTGTGTAGAAGTCCGGATCACCCGCGCCCGTGTCGAGTGACGCCTGGGCGGCCAGGGTGGCGCGCGCCATCATGGCGCCGCCGGCGACGGTGGCGAACAGCCGCAGATAGGGGGTGGCGCCGGCCAGCACGCGGGCCATGTCCGCCTTGCCTTCGGCCAGGAGCCAGTCCGTTGTTTCCGCCAGGGCGTCGCAGCCGGCGGCGAGTTGCGGGGCGAGCGCCGCCGCCGTGTCGCCGTCCGCGGCACCAAGCGTGTCGCAGAGCGCGCGGACCTCTTCGATATAGGTCCGTGCTGCCGCGCCGCTGTCGCGCAGTACCTTGCGGGCGACCAGATCCTGCGCCTGAATGCCGTTCGTGCCCTCGTAGATCGGTGCGATGCGCGAGTCGCGCAGATGCTGGACCGCGCCTGTCTCTTCCATATAGCCGACGCCGCCATGCACCTGGATGGCGATCGAGGCGATCTCGACGCCCAGATCGGTGCACCAGGCCTTCACGACGGGCGTCAGCAGATCGACCCGCGCCTGCGCCGCCTGGCGCGCGTCGGCATCCTCGGCCCGGCGCGACTGGTCGAGCGAGGTCACCGTGTCGTAGACCAGCGCGCGCATCGCCTCGATCTGCGACTTCATCGTCAGCAGCATGCGGCGCACATCGGGATAGTGGATGATCGCCATCGGCTTGCCGTCTGGGCCGGCCCCTTGCGTGCGCTCGCGGGCGTAATCCACCGCCTGCTGGTAGGCGCGCTCGGCGATCGCCAGGCCGCTGAGCCCGACATTGATGCGGGCGTTGTTCATCATCGTGAACATGCAGGCGAGGCCCTTGTTCTCCTCGCCGACCAGATAGCCGATCGCGCCTTCATCGTCGCCATAGGACATGACGCAGGTGGGTGAAGCCTTGATGCCGAGCTTGTGCTCCAGTGAGACGCAGCGCAGATCGTTGCGCTGGCCGAGCGAGCCGTCTTCGTTGACCAGAAATTTCGGCACGATGAACAGCGAAATGCCTTTCGAACCCGGCGGGGCGTCGGGGGTGCGCGCCAGCACCAGATGCACGATATTGTCGGCCATATCGTGCTCGCCCCAGGTGATGAAGATCTTCTGGCCCTTGATCCGGTAATGGTCGCCTTCGGGGACTGCCCGGGTGCGCAGCGCGCCGACATCGGAGCCGGCATGCGGCTCGGTCAAATTCATCGTGCCGGTCCATTCGCCGGAGATGAGCTTTTCCAGATAGGTGTCCTTTTGCGCGTCCGTTCCATGATGGGTCAGTGCGTCGATCGCGCCCATGGTCAGCATCGGGCAGAGCGACCAGGCATTGTTGGCGGCGATCCACATCTCCTCCGTCGCGATGCCGACCAGCCAAGGCAGGCCCTGGCCGCCATAGTCCGGATCGAAGGGCACGCTGTTCCAGCCACCGTCTACGAACTGACGGTAGGCGTCGGAGAAACCCTCTGCGGTGCGTACCACGCCGTTTTCCAGTACAGCGCCCTGCGCGTCGCCGGAGGCGTTGGTCGGCGCCAGCACGCCGCCGGCCAGCTTGCCGGCTTCTTCCAGCACCGCGTCGACCAGCTCTTCGTTAGTGTCCTCGCAGCCCGGGAGTTTCTGGATCGCGGGCAGCAGGCCCAGCTCGTTTATCACGAACCGCATGTCGCGGGTCGGGGCGGTATAGCCAGTCATCGGCGCCTCGTCGGTCGGGTTACAGCATCTTTCCGGGATTCATGATCCCGTCCGGATCGAGCGCGTCCTTCAGCTTGCGCATCAGCTCAAGCTCCAGCTTGTCCTTGTAACGCGACATCTCGGGCAGTTTCAACTGTCCGACGCCATGCTCGGCGCTGAACGAGCCGCCAAGGCCGATGACGATGTCGTAGACGGTCTTGGTGACGTCGCTCCACCGGTCAAGGAAGGCCTGTTTGTCGCCCCCGATCGGCTGGGCGATGTTGTAGTGGATATTGCCGTCGCCGCAATGGCCGAAGGCGACCGGCCGCGCGCCCGGGATCAGGTCGGTGACGGCCGCATTGGCGATGCGGATGAATTCCGGCACGCGGCTGACGGGCACAGAGACGTCATTCTTGATGCTGCCGCCCTCATACGCCTGCGCTTCGACGACGGCTTCCCGAATTTTCCAGAAATCCGCCCGCTGCGCACCGGACTGGGCGAGGGCGGCGTCGATGATCTCGCCGGCCTCGAACCCTTCGGCCAGCATCGTCTCCATGGCTTTCTGCATGCCACTGTTGGCGCGTGCGCCGGAGAATTCGATCAGGGCGTATTCGTCATAGACCGTATCCAGCGGGTCCCGCACGCCCTCGATGAACTGGATGGCGGAGGCGAGCGGCTGGCGGCAGATCAGCTCGAAGCTGGTGACCCGGTCGCCGCTGGCGTTGCGCGCCCGGGCCAGCACCTCCAGCGCCGCGTCCAGATCGCGCAGGGCGACGAAGGCGGTCTGCACGTCCTTCGGATTGGGGAACAGCTTGCACACCGCGGCGGTGATGATGCCGAGCGTGCCTTCGCCACCGATATAGAGCTGTTTCAGGTCGTAGCCGGTATTGTCCTTGCGCAGCCGCTTCAGCCCGTTCCAGACACGCCCGTCCGGCAACACCACTTCCAGCCCCAGCACTAGGTCACGCGCATTGCCGTAGCGCAGCACGTTCACACCGCCGGCATTGGTCGACAGGTTGCCGCCTATCTGGCAGGTGCCTTCCGCCCCGAGCGATAGCGGGAACAGCCGGTCGGCTGCTTCGGCCACCTTCTGCACATCGGCCAGGATGCAGCCGGCTTCCACGGTGATGGTGTAGTCCAGCGGGTCGACGTCGCGGATACGGTTCATGCGGCCGAGGCTAAGCAGCACCGATGCGCTGTCCGGGATACCGGCGCCGACAAGCCCGGTATTGCCGCCCTGCGGGACGATCGCGATTTCCGCCTCGGCGCAGATCTTGACCACCTCGGAAACCGCCGCAGTGCTGTCCGGCCGCACCAGCAGCGCGCAATCGCCGGCGAACAGCCCGCGCTGGTCGGCCAGATAGGGCGCGAGCGTGTCGGCGTCCGTGCTCCAGCCCTTGTCGCCGACGATCCGCTTGATGCGATCGAGGGCGGCAGTCCGCCGGTCGGTGAGGGTGTCGATGGTGATGGCCACGCCTGTTCCTTTCGACTCAACGATTTAGGCCATACAGCGGTGCCCGCAAAGCACCACTTTTTCCTAGGTCGACCGGACCACTTTTTTCGAAACTAGCCCCGGGGCGCGGCAGCGCGGCGCAGTCGGTCGTTGATTGCCCGCCCCAGACCCTCTTCGGGGATGGCGGCGACGGCGATGCCGGACCATCGCGGATCGTCCAATTCGTGCAAAAAGGCGAAGAGGTTCGCGGCCGCCTCCGTCAGGTCGCCGCGGACGCTCAGGTTCATTTCGGCGCCGGTTGAGCCGCCAAATCCCAGATAGGCTTCCCCATCGTTCGGGCCTCTCGCATTCAACCGGACGGGCAGGCGCGGTGCGTAGTGGCTCAACAGCATGCCGGGGGATTTCGGGCTGTCTTCGTTCGACGACGCCACGGCGATGGGTTGGCCGAGGGTTGCTTCGATATCCTCCTGGGTCACGCCGCCCGGCCGCAGAATGGTCGGTGTCCCGCCGGTCAAGTCCAGAACGGTCGACTCGACGCCGACGGCGCAGGGGCCGTCATCCAGAATTATGCTGACCCGGTCGCCGAGATCCGATGCGACATGGGCTGCCTGGGTCGGACTGATCCGGCCGGACCGGTTGGCGCTGGGTCCCGCGACCGGGATCCCGGCGGCCCGAAGCAGGTCGCGCGCGCTCTTCTTCGCCGGAACGCGGGCGGCAAAGGTCGGCAGCCCCGCGCTCACCAGTTTGGATAGCGGACAGCCAGGCTTGCGCGGCAGCACGAAGCTGATCGCCCCTGGCCAGAATTTCGCGGACAGCCGGTCCGCGAGCGGGGAGAATTCTGCAAGGCGGCGGACGCCGTCGATATCGGGAAGATGGACGATCAGTGGGTTGAAGCTGGGCCGGTTCTTGGCCTCGTAGATCTTGGCAACTGCCTTGTCGTTCGTCGCGTCTGCGCCCAGGCCGTAGACGGTTTCGGTGGGGAACGCGACGAGTTCGCCCGCACGCAGCGCCGTGGCGGCCTTCTCAATATTTTCCGGTGTCAGAGGCAGGATGGACGGCATGACCCGTCGTCACGCTAGTCGGGCAAGGGGATGTCCGTGCCTTCGTCGAGGTCGATATCGAGGATCGCCATGTGGAAGTCGTAGGATACGTCTTCGTCCTCGTCGTCGCGATAGACGACGCCGATGAACTCCTCGCCGAGCTGCACCTCGCAGGATCCGTCTTTCTGCTCTTTCAGCGAGATCGAATTGTTGCCGAATTTGCGGCGAAGGTAGCTTTCGACGCGCAGCATCTCTGATCGGTTCACCTGTCGCTCCTCAATTCGGCTCGGTCATTTCGGCTGGCGCGAACATATACACCAATTGGCTGCTCTGACAACGCCATGTTGTGCCCGGAAACTGTTGCATGGGCGCTATGTGTCGCAAGCGCTTCCCTTGGGCTGGACAAGTGTTTAGGGTCCCCGCTTTCTGGGAGAATATGGGGTCTTTCATGGCGCGGTTCAGGATTGCAGTAATCCCTGGGGACGGGATCGGCAAGGAAGTGGTTCCCGAGGGCATCAAGGCGCTCGAGGCGGCCGGACGCAAACACGGGTTCGAGTTGGCCTTCGACGAGTATGACTGGAGCTGCGAGACCTATGCGCAGACCGGCCGGATGATGCCGGAGGACGGGATCGAGCAGTTGCGCGATCATGACTCGATCTTTCTCGGTGCCGTTGGCTTCCCCGGCGTGCCGGACCATATTTCGCTCTGGGGCCTGTTGATCCCGATCCGGCGCGAATTCCAGCAATATGTCAATCTGCGCCCGGTGCGCCTTCTGCCCGGCATCACGCCGCCGGTGCATGGCTACGTCGCCGGCGATATCGATTTCTATGTCGTACGCGAAAACAACGAAGGCGAATATTCTGAGGTCGGCGGCCGCATGTATGAGGGCACGGCGCAGGAGATGGCGATCCAGCAGAACATCTTCACCCGCCAGGGCTGCGACCGGATTATGCGCTACGCCTTTGATCTCGCTGCCAGCCGCAAGAAGAAGCACCTGACCTCGGCGACCAAGTCGAACGGCATCGTCCACACAATGCCCTATTGGGACGAGCGCTTTAAGGAGCTGTCCGAACACTATCCGGACGTGACCACCGACCAGTACCATATCGACATTCTGTGTGCCCATTTCGTGCAGCATCCGGACTGGTTCGACGTGGTGGTCGGCAGCAATCTGTTCGGGGACATCCTGTCCGATCTGGGCCCCGGCGTGACCGGAACGATCGCCGTCGCGCCGTCCGCCAACATCAATCCGGAACGGGAATTCCCTTCCATGTTCGAGCCGGTGCACGGCTCCGCGCCGGATATCGCCGGCCAGGGCATCGCCAACCCGATCGGGCAGATCTGGTCGGCGGCGATGATGCTGGAGCATATCGGCGCGCCGAAGGCTGGTGCGGCGATCTACAATGCAATCGAGACGGTCCTGTCGAACCGCGGTGCACCGCTGACGCCGGATATGGGCGGCAACGCGACCACATCGGAGCTGGGTGACGCCATCGTCGAAGCCATCGGTTAGGGTTCCGCCAAGCGGATCGGCAACGGTCCGTTAACCAAAAACGGTCGAAACTTGTCCGCTGAACCGGTATAGGCAGCGGGCAGAGATGGAAATCGCAACGTTCCAGATGGCGGCGGTGTTCGCCCTGATCGTGGCTTCGCTCGCGCTCTACGCGACGGAGAAGGTGCCGCTCGAGGTGACGTCGCTTGG
>CAJWOT010000246.1 GCA_913044215.1 uncultured Rhodospirillaceae bacterium
GCGGGCGCCATAGGGATTTGCGTGCGGCGATATTTCAGCGGTTGGCGCGCGCTGTGACCGGCGTGTACGCCTGGGCATATGGTGCGACGGCCCAGGCGGCGATATCGCGGAGAACGAGGTCGGCATTTAGGTCGCGCAGCAGCATGTGAAATCCGGAATCATATTCCGTATAGCGCCAGCGCCCATTCTGCGGCAGACGGGCCAGCAGCGACTTGCGGGCGGATTCGGGGATCAGCTGCTCTTCCCGGCCGTACAGGATCAAGGCGCGGGCATCCATCTTCGGCGCCGCCGCCAGCGCCTCATCCATCAGGTTCGTCAGGCCGTACAACGCATCGATCCGCGTCGCCTTGATGACCAGCGGATCACGGCCCAGCGCGCGCAGCATGTCGTCATTGTCGGAAGCTCGGATTTCGAGGCCCTGCCCCGTCAGTTTCATCCAGGGCAGCGTTCGCACACCCAGCCACAACGCACCGCGTTGATAGAATGGCATGTGATCGCGCGACCAGACCGCCGGTGCCGAAAGGACGACACCATCCGCCGCCGGCCGGTCGCCATTGCCATAGGCAGCCAGGATCACCGCCGCCCCCATGCTCTCCCCGACGACGTAAAGCGGCACATCCGGATGGCGGTCCCGCAACAACCGGCTCACCAACGCCAGATCGCCGGTCATCGCCGCACTGCCAGGCCACAGCCCGTGATGCGGCGCGGCGCCGAAGCCGCGCTGATCGTAGGCGTAGACGGCAATACCCGCCTTCGTCCAGGCCTTGGCCGGGTGTTCGAAGCTCTTCGAATAGTCGTTGAAACCATGCAAACCGAGCACGACCGCCTTTGCCGGGCCATCGCCGCGCCAAACACGGAGCGGCAATTTTATCCCATCGTCCGTTTGGACGTAATCGTCGGCGAGTACAGGGGTGTGCTGGCCAATGCCCCGCGGTGCAACCGTGGGCGCGCAGGCACCTGCCAAAAACAGGCATAGGAACAGCGTCGTGAGCGAACGAACCCCCAAACGGCTTACTCCCCGTTCCGCCCGGCACCCCCACCGGACGCTGTATTGCGGCCATTATACACGAAACCGCATTGATTGTTTGTGCTCCTTGGGTATCATCCGCCGGTCGGCGCGGTCAATCGCCCGGAAGATGAGGATTCGATGGCCATAGAACCACCCGAGATCGTCGAAGTCGAAACAACGCACGTATCCTGTGACGGCGGCGGCGGGGCCGACGGGCACCCACTCGTCTACCTCAATATGGGGGACAACCGGTTTGTGGAATGCCCCTATTGCGGCCGCCGCTTCGAGCTCAAGGAAGGCGTGACGCCCTCGGCCGCGCACTAATTTTCCGGACGCCTGTCCGGAGCCGGAGGACATTGTGGATCAGGCCAAAACCAAGCCCGAGCACGTCTATCTGATCGACGGGTCAGGGTTCATCTTTCGTGCGTTCCACGCCCTGCCGCCGATGACGCGGCCGGACGGCACCCCGGTGAACGCGGTCTACGGCTTCGCCAACATGCTGCTGAAGCTGCTCGACGACACCGACGCCGACCATATCGCGGTGATTTTCGACGCGGCGCGCAAGACATTCCGCAGCGACATCTATCCCGACTACAAGGCGCAGCGCCCGCCGCCGCCGGATGATCTGATCCCGCAATTCGAGATCATCAACCAGCTGGTCGAAGCGTTCAACGTGCCGGCGGTGAAGATGGAAGGCTTCGAGGCCGACGATTTGATCGCGACCTACGCCCGTCAGGCGCGCGAGCAGGGCGCCGACGTGACCATCGTTTCCTCCGACAAGGATCTGATGCAGCTGGTCACCGACAAGGTGATGATGGTCGACACGATGAAGAACCGGGAAACCGGTCCGGACGGCGTCGTCGAACGTTTCGGCGTAACACCGGACAAGGTTGTCGATGTCCAAGCCCTGGCGGGGGACTCCGTCGACAACGTACCCGGGATTAAAGGCGTTAGCGAGGCCGTCGCGTCTCAGCTTATTCAACGATATGGCAGCCTCGAAAACCTCCTGGAAGAAGCCTCCGACCCCGAAAGGTGGCAGGAAAAAGCCGCATCGGAGCAAAAAGAGCTCGAAGCGAAAATTTTCGAGGTCAGCGGCCATCCGTTCAAAATCAACTCGCCGAAGGAGCTTGGCGAAGTCCTGTTTGACGAGCTGTCCCTCCCCGGCGGGAAAAAGGGCAAATCCGGCAATTATTCCGTCAATGCCGAGACGCTGAACAATCTGGCGCGGGCCGGTCACGAGATCGTCGCCGATACGATCACCTGGCGACTGCTGAACAGCGTCAAATCCAAGCTGTCCGGTCTGGTCAACGAAGGGACCGATATTGCGCGGATCAGCCGGGAGCTCGTGCTCCTCAAGGATGATGTACCGGTCGACAGGCCGCTCGACTCCTTTGCGGTGCAAGAACAAGAACCGGAAACCCTGCTGCCGTTTCTGCGCGAACAGGGCTTCAAATCGATCGTCGCACGCCTGGAGAGCCGGATGGCGGACGCCGGAAACGGCATCGCGGACGCCGCCCCCACGGAAGTCAGCTACGAATTGGTCCAGGATGAGGACGCGCTGGCGCGCTGGGTCGCAGAGACGACGAGGCAGGGCGTCGTCGCCGTCGATACAGAGACGACGTCGCTCGACGCGATGCAGGCGGAACTGGTCGGGGTTTCGATGTCCGTGAAGCCGGGCAGCGGCTGCTACATCCCGCTCGCCCACAAGGGCGCCGGCGGTCAGGCTGCGCTCGATCTCGGCGACGGCGGCGCAGAGGATGACGGATCGGCCGGTGGTTTGCTGCCGGACCAGATCGACCGTGACAAGGCGGTAGCGATCCTGAAACCCATGCTGGAGGATCCGGCGGTCCTCAAGATCGGCCACAACATAAAATACGACGCGCTGCTGCTGTCGCGCTACGGCATCGAAGTCGGCCCGATCGACGACACGATCCTGATGTCTTTCGTGCTGGATGGCGGACGCAACGGACACGGTATGGACGAGCTGTCGCAGCTGCATCTGGACCATACCTGCATCAGCTTTAAGGACGTCGCCGGCACCGGCAAGAACCAGGTGACGTTCGACTATGTACCGCTGCAAAAGGCCGGCGACTACGCGGCCGAGGATGCGGACATCACACTGCGGCTGCACCGGCTGCTGAAACCGCGGCTCGTCGAGGACCGCATGACGACCTTGTACGAAACGGTCGAACGGCCGCTGATTCCGGTCGTCGCCGCGATGGAACGCGAGGGCGTGCTGGTCGACCCGACGGCATTGCGCGACCTCAGCAAGGATTTCGGCCGACGCATGGGCGATTTGGAGACCGAAATCCACGAGCTGGCTGGCGAAGAGTTCAATATCGGGTCACCGAAGCAACTGGGCGAGATCCTGTTCGGCAAAATGTCCCTGCCCGGCGGGAAAAAAACCAAGACCGGCGCCTACAGTACCGACGCCCGTGTCCTCGAAGATCTGGCCGCCGCGGGACACGACCTGCCGCTGCGGGTGGTCAACTGGCGGCAATTGTCGAAGCTGAAAAGCACCTACGCCGACACGCTGGTCGAGCAGGTCAATCCGGATACCGGCCGCATCCACACTTCCTATGCGATGACTGGGGCGCAGACCGGTCGCATGGCCTCGACCGATCCGAATCTGCAAAACATCCCGATCCGCACGGAGGAAGGAAGGCGCATCCGGCAAACCTTCATCGCGGCGCCGGGGCACAAGCTCGTCTCGCTCGACTACAGTCAGATCGAGTTGCGCGTGCTGGCCCATATCGCCGGGATCGACACGCTGGTCGAGGCCTTCCGAAACGGCCTCGACATCCATGCCATGACCGCCAGCGAAATGTTCGACGTCCCCATCGAGGGTATGGACCCGATCGTCCGGCGCAATGCCAAGGCGATCAATTTCGGCATCATCTACGGCATCAGCGCCTTCGGCCTGGCACGTCAGTTGTCGATCCCGCAGGGCGAGGCGAAAAGCTACATCGAATCCTATTTCGAACGTTTCCCCGGCATAAAGGACTATATGGAAGCGGCCCGCGAGCAGTGCCGCCGGACCGGATTCGTCGAAACCCTGTTCGGCCGGCGCATCCACCTGCCGCAGATCAACGACAAGAACCATATGCGCCGCAACTACGCGGAGCGGCAAGCGATCAACGCACCGATCCAGGGTTCCGCGGCGGATATCATCAAACGCGCGATGATCCGGGTACCGAAGGCGCTGGCGGAGGCCCAGCTCGCCTCGAAGATGCTGCTGCAGGTGCATGACGAACTGCTGTTCGAGGTGCCGGAAGACCAGGTCGACCGCACCATCGAAACCGTTACAACCGTCATGGAAGGCGCCACCGCGCCGCGCCTGGAGCTGAATGTGCCGTTGATCGTCGATTCCGGCGTCGGCGACAATTGGGACGACGCGCACTAACGACCCTGTCCCACGAAGCCCCCCCAATCGATACGCCCGCCGCCAGCGGATCAAACCGCCACCGGTAGGTCGTTTAAAGGAGCCAACGCAGACCGATGACCCGACACGTCAACCACGAAAAACTGCATGACATCATCGCCGAGATCTGCAGCCATGCCGGCAGCAAGGGCAAGGAGCCACAACAGGTCGCCGACAACCTCGTGATGGCCAATTTGATGGGCCATGACAGCCATGGCGTGGGCATGCTGCCGCGCTATATCGAATGCGTACACAGCGGCACCTTGAACCCGAATACTGGCGCGGAAATCGTCGTCGATAGTGGCGCGCTGATTGTCGTCGATGGCAATGCGGGGTATGGCCAGGTCGTCGGCGAGGAAGCGATGGATTTCGGCATCGCGCGGGCGAAAGAACATGGCGTTGCCATCGTCGCCACGCGCAACTCCTTTCATTTGTGCCGCATCGGCGCCTGGGCGGAGCAATGCGCGCGCGCTGGCTTCGTGTCCATGCACCACACCAACGTTATGGGAAGACGCCCGTTGGTGGCCCCCTATGGCGGTGCCGAAGCGCGCTATGTCACCAATCCCTACACGGTCGGCCTGCCCGCCACGGAGGATAGCCCGATGACCATCCTCGACATGGCGACCAGTGTCATCGCCATGGGCAAGGTGCGGGTCGCCAAGAACAAGGGCGAGCAGGTGGCGGAAGACATTCTGCTCGATTCCGACGGCAAACCGTCGACGGACCCCAACGTCATGTATAGCGACCCGCCGGGCGCCGTGATGCCATTCGGCGGTCACAAGGGTGGCGGGCTGGCGCTGATGAACGAGTTACTGGCCGGCATCCTGTCCGGCGGCCAAACCATGCGCGGTGACACGCTGTTCAAAAACGATCAAATCATCAATTGCATGCTCAGCATCATCATCGATCCGTCGAAACTGATCGACAATGCTTTCTACGCCGCCGAGTTGGACGCGACCTTGAAATGGGTGAAGGCGTCGAGACCGATAGACCCGGACAAGCCGGTTCTGGTGCCGGGCGAACCGGAGCAGATTACCAAGAAGGAACGGGAAGCGAACGGCATCCCGATCGACGATGCGACCTGGGAAGAATTGCTGGTCGCCGCAGATTCTGTGGGGTTGGGACGGAACCGCATTACCGATATGAGCGTTTGACGGCAGGATAGAACCGCACTTCGCAACGCTGGCAATTGCGCTAAACAGGCATCAACAGATTCATACACATTTTCACGCAGGGAGCATCTCACCATGCTGAAGATCATAGGGCGCCGGACGTCCGGCAATGTCATGAAACCGCTATGGGCAGCGGACGAGTTGGGCTTGGAATACGAACAAGTCGATGTGGGCGGAAAGTTCGGCGGCAACGATACGGCTGAATACCTCGCCATGAATCCGATGGGGCTCGTGCCGACCCTAATGGACGGCGACTTCACGATGTTCGAGTCGAATGCGATCACGCGTTACATCGCACAGAAATATGGCCAGGGCTCGCTTTGGCCCGACGACCCGCACGCCCGCGCCACCGCCGACAGCTGGATGGATTGGAAGCTGAACGCGGTCAATCCGTTCATGCGCATCGTCTTCTGGGGCCTGGTCCGCACGGCGCCCGAAGACCGCGACATGGACCAGATCAATGCGGGCATCGAACAGGGCGTAAAGTTCTGGGGCATGCTCGACACGCATCTTGCAGGGCGCAACTACATCGCCGGCGACGACCTGACGATGGGCGATATCCCGGTCGGCCCGCAGGCCTTCCGCTGGTTCGAACTGGTGAATGAAGATCAACGGCCGTCGATGCCGAATCTGGAAGCTTGGTATCAGCGCCTGACAGAGCGTCCGGCCTTTATCAAGAACTGCATGAACCCGCTGGAGTAGCGGGTCCGGTCGGCTTTAGAGCCTTCACGCCGCGGGCCGTCGACACCAGAATTGATACATCCCGGCAAAGGT
>CAJWOT010000247.1 GCA_913044215.1 uncultured Rhodospirillaceae bacterium
CCGCCGTGAAGCCGATCGCGCCATGCGCCTGATGGGCGATCCCGGCCCCTTCGCCAGCCGCTTCGCCGACCCGGATCTTGGCCGCCGCCACCTCAAGAAACACGTGATCGTTGAAATTTTCTGCGTGACCCAATGTATAGGAGACCGAGCCTGCCGCCGCGATCGCCGCTGCCGTTTCGCCGCCCAGCCGGGCCAGATTGTGCTGCACCGCCTGGAACTTGCCGATCGGCCGCTCGAACGCGACGCGCTCCTTGGCGTACTCGACGGAAATGTCGAGGATCGCCTGCAGCGCCCCCGCCATCTGCGCGGACCGGGCGGCGGCCCCCATCTGCATCAACGCATCTTCGTCGAGACCGGCAACCGGCTCCGATACTTCTTCTGGAATCACCCCGTCCAAACCAACACGGCTGCGCGCTTCATGCGCCAGGCTGCTGCCTTCGCCAACCGTACACGCAGCGCGGTCTACCAGCGCCACAACATGGTCCTCGCCGCGGCGCGCGAGCACCGCGATCTTTTCCGCCTCATCGGCAAACGGAACGTCCCGGGCCGTGCCGGAAAGGCCCCCATCCTCGCCCAAGGTCAAGCTCTCACCCGGACGTCCCGGGGCAATGGTCATCATTCCCATCGGCACAACCAGACCGGCGCGGGACAGCAGCCAGCCGGCAAGCAGGGTTTCGGCCAACGGCACCGGCACGGCAAACTGGCCCGAAACCTGCAGCACGTCGAACCCATCGACGATCGTCGCGCCCGCGCCGCCCAGTTCGTCCGGCGTCCAGGCCTGAGTCAGGCCCGACTCTTCCAGGGCGGACCATAGCGGCGCCTTCCAGCTGTCGTCGGCGGCATTGGTTACCGTTTGCGGGTCGCATAGATCCTGAAAGATCCGCGTCGTCGCATCGATGATGATGTTGTCGTCGCTCATAAGGCCGGTATCTCCTAATGCGGTCGATCGCCGGTGATCGTGGCACGGTGCACGCGCCGCCGCTCGCCATGATAATCGTTGATCGCGAAATGCTGGACGCAGCGATTGTCCCAGATCGCGAGGGTGCCAACATCCCAGCGGAAGCGGCAGGTGAATTCGGGCCGGACAGCGTGGGTGATCAAGAAGTCGATCAGCGGCTTGCTCTCCGCTTCGGTCATGCCGACGAACCGCACCGTGTGGGCGCTATTGACATACAGCGCTTTGCGGCCTGTTTCCGGATGCGTCCGGACGACCGGATGCTCGGCCATGATCTCGTCGGCCTTGTCCAAATTGGTCGCCGTCATGCTGCTCTTGTAGTCCATTCCCGCGGCGCGGCCACCGGTCCGCCGCAGTGCCGCGCTGCTGACCCCAACCAGCGGATCGAGCATGTTCTTCATGCCGCCGGACAGGGTTTCGTAGGCTTCATACATGTTCGCGAACATCGTATCGCCGCCTGCGGACGGCACTTCGAGCGCGTACAGCGCCGTGCCCAACGGCGGTTCCTCCAGGTATGTCGTGTCGGAGTGCCACACGCCGCCGAAATTCTTGGTCTCGTGCGGCTCCTTGATGATCTCGATGATCTCCGGCGCTTCTTTCAACCCTTCCACGAAAGGGTAATCGTTGAGCGGTCCGAAGCGGCGCGCAAACGCGGCTTGCTGCGGCGGTGTGAGTTTCTGGTCACGGATGAACAGAACCTGATAGTCCAGGAATGCCTGATGGATCTCGTCATAGACCTGATTGGTGAGATTATCCGCCAAATCCGCGCCGAAAATCTCCGCGCCCAATGACCCGGCAACGGGCCGCACATCGATGGTTTGTTCCGCCATGTCGCTCCTCCCGACGTCCCTCCGACGGGACCGCCTCGCCGGCACCATTAGTCGATTTTCGTCCTCGCGCACGGTACCGGCTTCAGGAAAGCTCAACTTGCGCGAGCCCGTCTTCACATACCGAAATTTCGGCCATTTCGCGGGACTACAATATTTTTCAAAATCACCTCCGCCATTTCAATTTCAATAAAATCAAACTAGAGTTGAGAAATTATCAAATTGAGTGCGACAATGCGTAATCGGTTTCCACTTCTGAACGCGTTACGCGCTTTCGAAGCCGCCAGCCGGCATGGCAGCCTGTCGGGTGCGGCGTCGGAACTCTCCGTCACCACGGGTGCCGTCAGCCGACAAATCTCGCGCTTGGAATCCTATCTCGATTGCCCCCTGTTCACGCGCAACCCGCGCGGTGTCGAGTTGACCGACAAAGGGAAAGCCTACGCCGCCGCGCTGACCGAAGCTTTTGACAGTATCGACGAGGCGACCAACGTGCTGCGCAGCGGCGGCGTGCCCGCCAGCCTGTCGGTGTTTTCCTTCACAACCCTGGCAATGGAATGGCTGCTGCCGAATCTGGACTCGTTTCGGGAACTGCATCCCGGCATCGACCTGAAGCTCGTCGCGTCCAGCGAACCGGTCGGACTGTATGACGGGCAGGTCGATGTCGGCCTGTGGATTGGACCGGAGCAATGGCGCGGCATTCATTTCGACGTGCTGTTCAATTCAGACCATTTCCCCGTTTGTAGCCCAGCCTTGTTGGAGAACGGTCCACCGCTGCGCGAACCAGCGGATCTCCGTCACCACACCTTGCTCTATTCGACCGCCCGAATCCCCAACTGGCCGGACTGGCTAAACGCGACGGGGATCGGCGACCTGGACGTCACGCGGGAGATGCGGTTCGAGAATTCCTCGAACGCCTACCGGGCGGCGCGCGACGGGCTGGGCATTGCCTTGGGACAACGGCTCTTTGTCGCAGAAGACATCGCAGCGGGACGGCTTGTGGTTCCCTTACCCTTCAGCATTCGGTTGCAGCAAAGCTACTGCCTTGTCTGCCTCGAGTCGCGACGTGCCGATTGGAAGATCGAGGCATTTCGCAGCTGGATCGGTGCACGGGTCGCACAGACCGAGGCCCTGTCAGATTCCGTGCTGCCGGCTGATATGACGGTCATCTCAATCGAAGGTCCCCCGGCTTCCTAAACCAGTGGCGATTTCCATTGCATCACCGGCCATTCGATGCACTCTTTGGACAGGAACAACATGGAAAACTTGCCGGGACCCGAGGATCATGGACTTTTCCGATACCAAAGAAGAAGCGGAATATCGCGCCAGAGCGCGCACCTGGCTGAGCGAAAACGCAGAGCTGAAGCGCCCCGGCAGCACCTTTAAAGTCAAGTACGGCGCCGACGATTTGGTGCCCCTGGCCAAGGATTGGCAACTCAAGAAATACGCGGCCGGCTATGCGGGTATCACCCTGCCAAAAGAATATGGCGGCCAGGGCGGCACGCAGTTGCAGCAAGTCATATACAACCAGGAAGAAGCGAATTATGTGACGCCGCGCGGCGTCTATGAAATCGGCCTGGGCATGTGTATTCCGACCATGCTGACCTACGCGACGGAAGAGCAGAAAACGCGCTATGCGGTACCGGCGCTGGAAGGCAAGGAGATCTGGTGCCAACTCTTTTCGGAACCGTCCGCCGGATCCGACCTTGCGGGGCTGCGGACGCGTTGCGTGCGCGATGGCGACGACTGGATCATCAACGGGCAGAAAATCTGGACCTCTGGGGCGCATTTCTCCGATTACGGCGTAATCGTCGTCCGCAGTGATCCGAACGCCCCCAAACACAAAGGGCTGACCTATTTCTTCCTCGACATGAAATCGCCTGGCATCGAGGTACGCCGCATCAAACAGGTATCCGGCGTCTCGAACTTCAATGAGGTCTTTTTCACGGACGTCCGCGTCCCCGATTCACAGCGGCTGAGCGATGTCGGCAATGGTTGGCGCGTCTCGATTACCACGCTGATGAACGAGCGCCTTGCGGTCGGCGAACGGCCGGCCCCGGATTTCGACGAAATCTTTGCACTCGCCCGCGACCTGCACCTGGAAGACGGCCCCGCCATCGCCGACACCGCAGTCCGCGAGAAATTGGCGCGCTGGTATGTCGAACAGCAGGGTTTGAAATTGACGCGATATAGAACGATCACCGCCCTGTCGCGTGGTGCCGAACCTGGTCCGGAAGCTTCCATCACCAAAGTCGTCGGCGGCAGGAAACATCAGGAAATCGCCAATTTCGGCATGGATTTGATGGATATGGCCAGCATCATGATGGATGACGAGGCGATGCCGATGCGGGCGCTTTTCCAAGAAGCGCTGCTGTCCTCGCCGAGCGGCCGTATCGCCGGCGGATCGGACGAAATTTTACGCAACATCATTGCCGAGCGCGTGCTTGGGTTGCCGGCCGACATCCGCGTCGACAAGGATATGCCCTTCAATCAATTGCCGACGGGCAGCGGCGAGTAATCCTCCAACAAGGGCCCCGTCTGTTCGGTTGGTATTCGAAACACCGGGGAACTATCCGGAGCGGCACGGGCGGGCCCGCATGCCGCAGACGCTTTGGCGCGGCAACGCATCGCTCTCGCCCATGGTCTCGTCTAGACTGCGCCGCAGACAGTTCAAGCGGAGAGGCAATCCCATGGCAATCGACTACGACCACATCATGTCACTGAAATTGACCGACCAGGAATTCAGCTATGGCGACCGGGAATCCATGCTGTATGCGCTCGGCGTCGGCATGGGGCGGGATCCGCTGGACGAAAGCGAACTGGCGTACACCTTTGAGCGCGACACCTTGAAAACGGTGCCGAGCATGGCCGCGGTCCTGACGCGTATGCCCTTATTGAAGGATTGCGGCTACGACTACTCCAAGGTTTTGCATGGCGAAATGGGCCTGACCTTGCACCGTCCTCTGGCGCCGGAGGGCGAACTACTCGCCGATGCACGTGTCGTCGAAGCCTACGACAAAGGCGAAGGAAGAGGTGCCTTGATCCTGACGGAGACGGTGGCACGCGACAAATCCGACGGGACGCCGGTCTTCACCGCGCGCAGCGCGACATTCGCCCGCGCCGATGGTGGCTTCGGCGGCTGCACAGACCCCAGTCCGCAACCGCATCCGGTGCCGGACCGCACGCCGGATGTCTCTTGCGCTCTCGAGACCCGCGCCGATCAGGCGCTGCTCTATCGGTTGAACGGCGACCGGAATCCGCTGCACGCCGACCCCATCCTGGCCCAGCGCGTCGGTTTCCCTGTGCCGATCCTGCACGGGCTATGCACCTACGGCACTGCCTGCCTGGCGATCCTCAAGACATTGTGCGACTACGACCACACCAAAATCACCGGTCTCGACGTCCGTTTCTCCGCCCCGGTCTATCCGGGCGAAACCATCGTCACCGACATGTGGCGGGACGGAAACATCGTCTCTTTCCAATGCCGGCTGGAAGAACGGGATGTTACCGTAATCCGAAACGGAAAGTGCACGTTGGCGGGTTAGCCGTTAGCGCCGCCGTCTCCGAGTTTTTTCGATCAACGGTCTTGCTCATCCTTTAGGGGCTTCCATCCCTTTCGGGTCGGTCGGGTGAACGCGCCGGGTCATAAAGGTACCGAGGCCTGCGGCGCAAACCTGACCTTCATTGTCCGCGACCTCGCAACGCACGACGCTGGTCCGCGACCCGGCACGCACCACGTCCGCCGTCGCTGTTAGTCGCGGCCCGTTGGCAGCGGCCACATAATTCACCTTCATCTCCAAGGTCGCCATCGGGCGTTTACGCGTGTCGTAGTTGCCGCCCGCCGCTGCCGTCGCCATGGCGATATCGATGATCGCGGCAACGATGCCCCCTTGCGCCACACCGCGCAGATTGCGCATGTCATCCGTCAAGGTCAGGCCGACGACCGCATGGCCATCCTCCATCACCTCGTAGTCGACACCCAACCACTTGCGAAATCCTTCGTCCGGCATTCCCATCCCCATTTCATTGCTCAGTTATGGACTATCCAAGCCCGCCGGCCCGGCGCGGTCAACGGGTGGGATCTGCACAGACGCTCGGAAACTGGGATCAACGCCGCTAAACAAATTGTGAACGAATGTTCGTTTGCGGGATCGGCGCAACACCCCACCTAGACAGGCAAATCGGCCAACGAATGCCAACTCATGACAACGCCGCGATCGGTCACGCCATTGACCGTTATCGGGCACAACTCAAGGATTTCGCCATGACACAACGAAAGCCCATTCGCTTCATTCTCCTGATTTCGGCGGCCCTGACGATCGCCGCCTGCCAAGTGACCGGATTGGGCCCGGTCGATCATCCACGGTCTTACGGCACGGTCTCCGAACCTTAGGATCAAGAACTCTACATCCCGTTTCCTCACGACCCTGGGGAACAAGCTTGCGGTGCGCACCTCCAAGCCTGGACGCGCCAATGAAGCGGCGATACGGTCGCGACCGCATTGCAGTGGCCGT
>CAJWOT010000248.1 GCA_913044215.1 uncultured Rhodospirillaceae bacterium
AAATAGGCGGTCGACATGTCGCGGTCCCGCTCATCCGGGTTGGTGACGTCGCCGATGACGTGTTTGGTGACGGTAAGCATGGCGAGGTTGTACTGCGCGATCGGAACGCCGGCGTCGGCGGCCAGCCTGTAGAGCCGTTTGGCTTCGTCCTCGCTGCGTTTCACCCCGGCGCCTGTCTCGTACAACATGCCGAGATTGTTCTGCGCGGCCTTGTCTCCGCCTTCCGCTGCTCCCGCGAACACGACAAGCGCGTCGGAGAATTTACTGAGCCCGAAGGATTCGCATCCCGCCGCCATTGCGTCCTCGCAGACCAGGAACTGTTTAATCAGTATGGCCTCGACCGCAGTCGGTTGCGCCCGGACGGGTAACGCAAGAAACAGTATGCCGAGTATTGTCGCAATAGGTTTCAGCATGGTGGTCTCCCTAATTCGACCAAGCCTATACTGCCGGTCCGGCGGCGTAACCCGGTATAACGCAGTCGTGAAAAGGGAGGACATAGCGGTGATCGTGGTGGTGTTCGAAGTGACGGCAAAGGCGGGTAAGGCGGAGGCGTATTTCGACCTCGCGGCCGCTTTGCGACCGGAGTTGGAGCAGGTCGACGGCTTCATCTCCGTGGAGCGGTTCGAAAGCCTTACGACACCAGGAAAATATGTCTCGCTTTCCTTTTGGCGCGATGCGGATGCGGTCGCGGCGTGGCACGGCACTGCCAATCACGCAGCGGCCCAGAGTAGCGGCAAGTCGGAAATTTTCGAGGACTTCCGCATTACGGTAGCGGAGTCGATCCGTTCCTACACAATGGCAGATCGGGACGGCGCATAAGCTTCACCCGCTTCCGCAGACGTAATCCGTTAGCTGGGACATGAAGTCCTCGCCCTTGGCGATCTGTTCCAGGGCGATGAACTCGTCCGGCTTGTGCGCCTGGGCGATATGGCCGGGGCCGCAAACGACGGTCGGGATGCCTGCGCGTTCCATGAACAGGCCGGCCTCGGTGCCGAACGCGACTTTGCCGTGGTCATTGCGGCCCGTGAGGCGCTTGACGAGGGCTACGATGTCCTCCCCGGGATCGATGTTCAGGCTGTAGTTGGTGCCGATATCCTCGAACGTGAAGCCGGTCTCCGGGTCGATGGCCTGCATCATCGGCTCCAATGTCTCCTGGGCGTAGGCCTTGATTTCATCCAGGCGGGGTACCGGGTCGTCGTCGGGCAGATGTCGGAGTTCGAGATCGAAGGTGCAACTGTTCGGCACGATATTGAGCTGGACCCCGCCTTTGATCAGACCGACCTGGATCGTCGAGTGTGTCAGGTCGAACTTTTCGTCGAACGGGCCTTCCTTTTCGATGCGCCGCGCCACCCCTTTGATATAGGCAATCAGTTCCGCGGCATATTCGATTGCGTTGACGGCCTTCGGCGCCAGGCTGGAATGGGCCTCCAAGCCACGGACATGGACGCGCATCTTGCGCTTGCCCTTGTGCGCGACGATGACATCCATACCGGTCGGCTCGCCGACGATACACATGGCGGGTCGGACGGGCATTTCGCGGATGATCTCAACCAGGCGCTTTGCCCCGAGATGGCCGACCTCTTCGTCGTAGGAAAAGGCGAGATGGATTGGCGTCTTCAGGCCCCGCTCGAGCATTTCCGGTGCGTAGGCGAGGGCGATGGCAATGAAGGCTTTCATGTCCGCGGTGCCGCGGCCGAACAGCTTTCCGTTGGTCTCGCGGACCGAGAAAGGATCGCTGGTCCAGTCCTGGCCGTCGACCGGCACCACGTCGGTGTGGCCGCTCAGCAATATGCCGGATTGGTCCTGCGGCCCCAAGGTGGCGTAGAGGTTCGCCTTGCGCTTCTCGTCGTCATAGACCCGCATGCATTCGACGCCGAGCTTGCCGAGATAGGCTTCGACATATTCGATGAATGCCAGGTTCGATTCTCGGCTGGTGGTGTCGAAGGCGATCAAATCACGGATCAGATCCAGGCTCTTCAGCGGCATGGGAGTCCTTTCGGTTTCGGTCACCAGGCGAAGGGACCGTCGGCTAGGGCGAAAACAAGCAGGGAAACGGTGACAACGGATACGACGGTAGAGAGCAGGACAGCGGTCGATGATCGCGCCTCGACCGTATTATAGCGGGCGGCGATCAGGTAGACATTGGCGCCCATCGGCATGGCGGCGGACAGGACAGCCACCGTGCGCCACACCGGATCGACGTCCGGCAGCATCGCCATCGCGGCGTACATAAAGACGGGATAGGCAAACAGCTTTAGACTTGCGGATATGGCGGCCTCCGACACGCGTTCCGAGAGTGGGAGGCCGGCTAGAGCGGCGCCCATCGCAAAGAGGGCGCAAGGCACCGTGGCCCCCTTTACCAGGACGACGAGCCCGTTGATGAGTGACGGCAGCTCAATACCGATCAAGGCGACGGCTGCGCCGAGCAGCACTGACATGACGATCGGGTTGCGCAGCACGGCGACAAAGGCGGTCAGCGGAACCCGCCAGAGCTGGCTGCGATCCACACGCTCGACTTCGATCAGCGCCACGGTGAACGGCATGATGAGGCCGTTCTCTACCGTGATCAGTAGCGCCATCGGCAGTGTCGCCGCCGGACCAAACAGTTCGGTGGCGATGGGAAGGGCGATGAATACCGTGTTCCCGAAGGAGCATGCGATTCCCTGAATCGCTTGCTCGGCCAGCGAACGCTTGAAGATCCAGCGCGCCGCCGCCATTCCGGTGAGATGGACAGCGACCGCCGCCCCCAGCGCGCCCATAACGAACGCGGCGTCGAAGCTTTCCTTCAACGGTGCCGTCGCCATGTTGTGAAAAAGCATCAGCGGCAGGGTGAAGTAGAAGACGAATCCGTTGATCCCGTTAATTCCGGGGCGGTCGATCATGCCGCGCCGGGCGGCAAAGTATCCCGCCAGGATCAAGCAGAAGAGCGGCAGCGTGACGGTGACGATGAGCAGGGTGCGGTCCTCTTTCGGGCGAAGCTAGCCGCCGGTAATCCCGCGTTCGGCCAACGCGTCGATCGTTTCGTCGTCGTAATCGAGCTCTTCGAGAATTTCGCGCGTGTGCTGACCGACCGTTGGGGAAGAGGCGAGCACGGTATCCGGCTCCAGCGGGGCCATCCCGGGGACGTTTGGCACGGGTACGCGGCCGATGCCGGGTTGGTCCAACCAGCTGATCAGGCCGGTTGCTTCAACCTGTGGGTGGTCGAGGAATTCGAGATGGTCGTTGACCTTCTCATGCATGGTGCCGTTTGCCGCCAAGCGATCGCTCAGCCAAGCGAAATCATGTTTGGCCATCTCGGCATTGACGATCGGCGCTAGCGTTTCGACATTTTCGAGCCGCAGTGCGCTCGTTTCATAGCGCGGGTCGCTCGCGAGACCGGACAGGCCTAGCATCTCGCAGAAGGGCGGCCATTCGCTTTCCTTGAACATTAGCATGTTCATCCACCCATCCGCCGTGGCGAACATGCCGGCGGGATAGCGGCCCGGCTTGATCTCGCCTTTCTCGATGACGTTGGAGATCATGCGGACGACCTGCAGGCAGGCGGTGCCCTGCATCAAATTGACGTCGATATAGCGGCCTTCTTCCGTGTCGCGTCGTGCGTACAGCGCGGGCGCAAGTGCCTGGAAGCCGTACAGGGCCGTTGCCATGTCGCACACGATCACGTTGATGCGGTGCGGTATCCCGTCCATTCCCTTATTGACGGACATCAAGCCGGTAAAGGCCTGAAGCACCGGATCCATCGCCGGCCGCTCGGCCATTGGACCGGTCTGACCAAAGCCGGATACGGCGAGGTACAGGATTCCCGGGTTGAGCTCCGAGACATCCTCATAGCCGAATCCCAGACGCTGGATGACGCCCGGCCGGAACCCTTCGATGAAGACATCGGCGTCGACCAGCAAATCGTGCATGATCTCGATGCCTTCCGGCGATTTGACGTCAAGCGCGAGGCTGCGCTTGCCCAAATTCGCCGGCACGGAGAAGGCGGAATGATCCTCATAGCGTTTGCTGATGCTGCGTGACCAATCGCCGCCCAACGGCTCGACCTTCACCACGTCGGCGCCATATTGTGCCAGCAGCATGCCCACATAGGGGCCGGCAACGCCCTGGCTCAAATCGACCACCTTCAGCCCCTTATACGGGGACTCGTAACTCATCGTGCTATCCCTCTTTGAGATGGTTGATTAGCCCGTCTCAATCGTCATACTCGGATTACCAAATGGCCGCGCGCGGCGGCGCCTCCAAGGGCGTTTTATACACAGGGAGCCGATTATGAACCTGGAATTTTCCGGTGAACACCTCGCATTCCAGCAGATGGTGCGGAGTTTCCTGGAAGAGAAGCTGCCGGCGGACATTCAGGAAAAGATGAAGAATGGTCTGCGGCTCGACCGTGACGACCATATCCGGTGGCAGGATATCCTCGCTGAAAAGGGCTGGATCGCGCCGGCCTGGCCCAAAGAGTATGGCGGCTGCGAATGGTCTGTCGTCGAACGCTATATCTTTGACGAGGAGTGCGGCAGGGCCGGAGCGCCGCGGGTCATCGCCTTCGGTGCCAAGATGGTCGGACCGGTAATCTACACCTTCGGTACGGATGAGCAGAAGGCAAAGTACCTGCCGCGAATCCTCAACAATCAGGATTGGTGGTGCCAAGGTTACTCAGAGCCTGGTTCCGGGTCGGACCTGGCCTCGCTGCAATGCAAGGCTGAGCTCAAGGGCGACCACTATCTGGTGAATGGTACTAAGACCTGGACAACCTTGGCACATTGGGCGGACATGATTTTCTGTCTGGTTCGGACCAGCAATGAGGGCAAGCGGCAGGAGGGCATATCGTTTCTGCTGATACCCATGGATCAGCCCGGGGTCGAGGTAAAGCCGATCATCACGATCGATGGCAGCCATGAGGTAAACATGGTCCATCTGACGGACGTGAAAGTGCCGATCGAAGACCGGGTTGGCGAGGAGAACAAAGGCTGGACCTATGCGAAATATCTACTCGGTCACGAGCGCGGCGGCACGGCGGGGATCAGCGGTTCGAAGGCCAAGGTCGAGCGGTTAAAGAAGATTGCTTCCGGCGTCAGTGCTGGGGGGCGGCCCTTGATCGAAGATCATGACTTCAAGCGCGATATCGCAAAGGTCGAAATTGAGCTGCAGGCGTTGGAGTATACTGATCTGCGCTATCTGATGACGGCGGCCACGGGTGCGCCGATCGGTGCGGAAGTCAGCATGCTGAAGTTGCGGGGTACGGAACTGCAGCAGCGCATCTCCGAACTGTTGATGCAGGCGATGGGCTACTACGCCAGCCCCTATTTGCCGGAAGCCATGGAGTATGGTTGGAACGAGGATCCGGTCGGATTCGCGGAGGCGCCGGGCATGGCGCCCACCTACTTCAACCAGCGTAAGACCTCGATCTATGGCGGCAGTAACGAAATTCAGAAAAACATCATCGCCAAGATGGTTCTTGGCCTCTAATTCACCCTCGAACGCGGAAGTTACACATGGATTTTTCACTCAGCGAAGAACAGCAACTGCTCAAGGATAGCGTCGACCGTTTCGTCCGCGAGGAGTACGAACTCGATAAAAGGCGCACATTGGTCGCCTCCGCCGAAGGGTACAGCGAGGACAATTGGGCCAAGATGGCAGAGCTTGGCTGGCTGGGGGCCTCGCTGCCGGAGGAATATGGGGGTTACGGCGGTGGCGCTGTCGAGACCATGGTGGTGATGGAGGCGTTCGGCCGCGGTTTGGTGGTCGAGCCTTATTTTGCCAGCGTGGTGATGGGCGGCAACTTCCTCACCCATGGCGGTGAAGAAGCGGTCAAGCAGGACCTGCTGCCGAAACTAGCGGAAGGCAAGCTGAAGATGGCCTTCGCTTACGCCGAGAAGCAGGCCCGCTACGATCTGCACGATGTAGAGTTCAAAGCGGAAAAGAGCGGTGACGGCTATGTGCTGAATGGTGAGAAAGGGGTGGTTTTCCACGCCGCGTCGGCGGACAAGATCATCGTTTCCGCGCGCACCAGCGGCGGCTCGCGCGACGAGAAAGGGATCACCGTATTCCTCGTGGATGCCGGCGCCGACGGCCTTTCGAGCCGTGATTATCCAACAGTCGACGGGCTGCGCGCCTCTGAACTGACATTCAGCAACGTCGCTGCCGAAGTGGTGTTGGGAGACGTCGATAACGGTTTGAGTCTCATGGAGACGGTGGTGCAGCACGGTATCGCTGCGATCTCGGCGGAAGCGGTCGGATGCATGGACGTCCTGCTGGACACGACCAACGAATATCT
>CAJWOT010000249.1 GCA_913044215.1 uncultured Rhodospirillaceae bacterium
GGGGGTAAGTCAAAAGCACCGTGATCTTCAATCAAGCCGTTCCGGAGCCTGGTGCGATTGCGTTATTCGGTATCGGGCTTCTCGGTTTGCTGACAATCCGGCGACGCAAATTTCACTGAGGGAAATTCTTGATGCCCTCGTGAAGTTCGATCCAGGGGCGTCTGTAGAATTGGTGAGGCAAGCGTAGACAGTTAAGCGCCTTCGCTTGCCTTACTTATGCAGAATTTCGTGGATGCATAAAAAATTCGACTTCCGCTTTGGGTCACACCCGGTAACGCGGTTTGGGCGATGCTTGTATCCGGCACCCGCCCTTAGTCGGACGCGTAACAAGCCAATGCGGACTCTGGAAAGACCACGGCAGCCCGCGCGGCTAAAAGTTCTTCTCCGCCCGCGCCCAGATCCGCTCGGCGCGCCGTTGCAACTGGCCGGCGATTTCCGGCCAATCGATCGTCACGACCGTCCGGTCGCGGACGATAGGCTGACCATCGACGAAGACGTCCGTCACGTCGCTGCCATTGGCGTTGTAGACCAGGGTCGAGCAGAAATTTTCCATCCGGATCGGCGTCAACCAGGGGCGGGAGACATCGACCAGGATGACGTCCGCCTTCTTGCCCGCTTCGAGCGAGCCGATTTCGTCCGCCATGCCGAGGCCCCGAGCCCCGCCCATCGTCGCCATCTCCAGCGCGTCATAGCCGGACAGCAGCCCGACATCGCCGGACTGCGCGCGCGGCACCAGGATCGCCGCACGCATGTAATGCCAGAGATCGTTCGAGCACCAGTCGCTGCCCAGTGCGACATTGATGCCGGCCGGATAAACCGCGTCCATCGGCGGGAAATAGCCGCGCTTCGCCACATGGTAGCTGGTGTGCGACAGGGTCGCCCCGCTCTCGGCCAGCATCGCCACATCCGCATCGTTCAGGAAGACGCAATGGATCGCGATGGCGTCCGGACCCAGCACCCCGGTCTCCATTCCGATCTCCACCGGGCGCTTGCCGTAGAGTTTCTGGGTGAATTCCGTCTCGCCCGGCAGTTCGGCGATATGGACATTAATCCCCAGCCCCAGCCGGTCCGCCAGTTCCCGGCTGCGCGCCATGCCCTCCATCGACATGTAGCCGGGTCCGCCCGGCGAGATCCGCACCGTGATCCGGCCCGATTCCTTGCCGTGCCAGGTTTCGACCAGCGCTTCCGCCGCGTCCAGGCTGCGGTTGAGCCGGTCGGTGCGCCACGGCCGGTCCAGGGTCTGCGCGTCCAGCCCGCCGAAACCGATCTCGACGAGGAACTCGCTGAGGCTCGCGCGGATGCCGAGGTCGCGGACGGCCGGCGCGATATTGGTTTCCTTGTGCCAGGTGTTCACCAGGGTCGTGGTGCCGGTCATGACCATTTCGGTCGCATGCGCCAGGGCGCCGAAATAGACGTCGTCGGGGTCGCGGCATTCCGCCAGGATCGGCAGCGCACGGTTGAACAGCCCCGCCGCCGCCGACCCCGGCACATCCTCGGTGATGCCCTTTAGATAGGCGCCGATCAAATGGATGTGCGTGTTGACTAAGCCTGGCAGCACCGCCTTGCCTCGGGCATCGACGACCCGGTCGGCGGCGAAGCCGTCCGCCTCGAACCCTGCCGGCGGGCCGGCATAGACCAGGCGATCGTCCTGGAACGCCACCACGCCGTCCGGAACAACCACATCCCGCCCGGTCATGGGCACGACGTATCCGCCTTCGATCACGGTCTTGGCCATGGGCACCCCCAAGCTGCTTGCGCGCGCGACAAGGGAACCTTGGCGTTCGGGGTAACGCTTGTCCAGCGAGACGGGGTTCGCGCACACACAGCGGCGCCACATATCCTGTCGTCCCGCACTTGATGCGGGACCCAGCGCCGCCGTCCGACTATTACGGTCGAGCGCACCGTAGTTGTTGGGCTGGACCCCGGCTCGAGGGCCGGGGCGACAGGGCGGTGGACGTATTACCCGACAGCGAACGCCGCGCTTGAACGCGCCGGCTTCGTCGTGGTCATGTTGGCCAAGGGAACGCAGCAAGGAGCGACACCATGACCGCAACACGGCAGATCATCCGCAACGGCCAGGTCCTCGATCCGGAGCGCCGCACCGTCGAGGCGGCGGATATCCTCATCCAGGGCGACGCGATCCTCGAGCTGGGTCCGCCGGGCCTAGACGCGCCGGAAGACGCCGCGGTGATCGACGCCGCCGACCGGCTGCTGATGCCGGGGCTGGTCAACGCGCACACGCATGGTCATGGCAGCCTGTCGAAAGGCTATGGCGATAAATGGTCGCTCGAGCTGTTGCTCAACGCCGCCCCCTGGATCGGCGGCGGACTGACCCTGGAGGGCCAGTATCTCGCAGCCCGGCTGAATGCCGCGGAGATGGTGCTGAAGGGCTGCACCGCCGCCTACGACATGTTCTTCCAGTTTCCCGAAGCGAGTCTGGAAAGCATCTCGGCCGTCGCGCAGGGCTATACGGAGGTCGGCATCCGCGCCGCCATCGCGCCGATGATGGCGGACACCACCTTCTACCAGGCGATCCCCGGCCTGCTGGACTCGCTCCCCGAACCCCATCGCGCCCACGCCGAAGCGCTGCAGGCGGCACCCTGGGAGGCGCATATCGAAGGCTGCCGGGCGCTGCTGCAGGGCTGGCCCGGCGACCGCGACCAGGTGCGTCCGGCGCTGGGCCCGACCATTCCGATGCATTGCACCGACGATTTCATCCTCGCCTGCCGCGATCTCGCCTGGGACTACGAGGTCGGGCTGCAGATGCATCTGGGCGAATCCAAGCTGCAGGCGGTCGCCGGGTTGAAACGCTACGGCAAGAGCCTGACCGCCCATCTCGACGCTCTGGACTTTCTCGGGCCGAACTTCACCGGCGCCCACAGCATCTGGCTCGACGATGACGACGTGCAGCGGCTGGCCGACCGCGGCGCCAATGTGGCGCACAATCCGGGCTCCAACTTGCGCCTCGGCAACGGCGTCGCGCCCGCCCGCCGCATGCTGGATGCGGGCGTCACCGTCGGCATCGGCACCGATGGCTCCTCTTCGGGCGATCATCAGAACATGGTCGAGGCGATGCGCATGGCGGCCTTCGCCTCGCGCCTTATGGACATCGAGCCGGACAGCTGGCTCGGCAGCTGGGACGTGCTGCGCGCCGGCACATTGGGCGGGGCCGCGCTGCTCGGCATGGCGGGGCAGATCGGCCGCATCGCGCCCGGCTACAAGGCCGACATCGCCTTCGTCGATCTGACCAATGTCGCCTTCGTGCCACTGAACGACGCCGCCAACCAGATCGTCAACTGTGCCGACGGCAGCGCCATCGACAGCGTCATGATCGGCGGCCGCATGGTGTTGCAGGGCCGCCGCTTCACCAGTCTCAATTTCGACGAGCTGCGCCGCGACGCGCAGGTGATGGCCGACACGCTGCGGAGCCGCAACGCGGACACGCGGGGCCAGCTGGAGGCGATGGCGGAATACGTCTCGCACCATTGCGTCGGCTTGGCGTGCGAGGGCTACCATGCCCACCGCCGCATCGACGAAGGGCGGGCTTGAGGGGGCCTTGGGGGTGTGAAGATGAAACTCGCGCGTTACGCCAGCTTCACCGCCGCCAATAATCCCGGCAGCGCCGTCATGTCGTCGAAAATATGGTCCGCCCCGGTGTCGCGCAGCCGGTCGGCGTGGCCGTCGCGGATGTGGCTGGCGCCGATGAAGCCCAGCACCGTCATGCCCGCGGCGACGGCGGCCTGAACGCCCGGCTGGCTATCCTCGACCACGATGCAATCCGCCGGCGCGGCACCGATCGTCGCGGCGGCGTGCAAGAACAAATCGGGCGCGGGCTTGCCGTTTTCCACCATCACCGCGCTGAAGATCCGCTCGTCGGCGAAATAACGGTACAGGTCGGTCGATTTCAACGAGCGGCGGATGCGGGCCGGCGAACTCGACGAGGCGACGCAGCGGTGCGGTGCGTGATCCGACAGGACCGCGTCGATCCCGGCAATCGCCTCCAGCTCGCTGTCGAATATCTCGTTCGCACGCGCCCGGCAGCGCTGCGCGAAATCCTCGGGGATGGTCTTCCCGGTTTCCGCCTCGACCGACGCGATCATGCTGGGCGCGCTGATCCCCGTATAGCGGGCGATCGCGGTCTCCGTATCCATGGGCACGCCGCAACGCGTGAACTCCTCGGCGGCGATGCGGTTGAACAGCACCTCGCTGTCGACCAGCACCCCGTCGCAATCGAAGATGACCAAACTCATGCCGTCTCCCGCCGCCGCGCGGCGGACATTTCGATGATGCGCAGGGTTTCCTTCCACATGTTGCGCGGGCCCAGATCGTCCGGATGGACCCATTCCGCGCCCATGGCATCGGAGCCGGCGACCGGCTCGCCCGACCGCCATTCGGCGGCAAAATCGACCAGCGTGTACTGCATCCGCACCCTGCCGTCATCGTCCGGGGTGATGCTGTCGACCACATCGATCAGATGGGTCACGTCGATTTCGATTCCGGTTTCCTCGCGCACCTCGCGCGCCGCCGTCTCGCGCACCGTCTCGCCCAGCTCCTGCGCGCCACCCGGCAGACTCCAGGCGCCGACCCGCGGCGGCTTGCCGCGCTGGATCAGCAGCACTTCCTCACCGCGCCACACCACGACGCCGACCCCGACGAAGGGCCGGTCGGGATATTCCCGCGACATGGGCTAGTCGCGCTTCGGCACGCCGTAGAGATAGCGCGTGTTGACTTCGGTTTCGTTGCCGTCGGGGTCCATCATGAACAGCGCCCGCCGCTCGCCGCGCTCACCATAGGGGCCGCGCGTGAAATGACGGCTGCCCTCGAACTTGGCGAGAATTTCGTCGAAGGTCTCCTCGGTCACCGTCATCGCGAAATGCAGCGGGCCGCCGCCCTGATGCAGTCCCGTGTGATTTTCGATCTGCAGCACCAAATGACCCCGGTCCATCTGCAGATAGGTCTTCTCGTCATCCCGCTTGTCGATCGGAATGCCGAGAATACCATTGTAGAACTCCAGCGCCTTTTCCATGTTCTTGGTCTTGAGAAAGATCTCTTCGATGCCGATGACGCCCATAACGCGCTCCCTGCTGATGCGGTCGTTGTAATAGAGTATATCGGCGCGGCGGCGCGCCTGACCAGCGGTGACGACGCCCCTGGCCCGCACCGCCCAATCGCGTTAAGACTGACCGCCTCGGAACACCACTTACAGGCCCACACATGACTCTGCCCGCCCTTGGACTGAACCGGTTCGACTACTCCTCGCCGCAGAACTTCGCGGCGGACGCCAAGCGGGCCGAAGCGCTCGGCTGGGACTACGCCTTCATCCCGTCCTCGCCGCTATTGCTGCAGGACCCTTACGTGAATCTCGCCTTCGCCGCGGTCGAAACCTCGCGCATCAAGCTTGGCCCCCTGATCGAGACGCCGATGATGCGCAACCCGGCGGTGATGGCGTCTTCCATCGCCACGATCGAACGGCTGGCGCCGGGCCGCGCCATCCTCGGCTACGGCGTGGGCGACACGGCGGTCCGGCTGATGGGCAAACGGCCGACCCGGGTGGCGGAGTTGGAGGAAGCGACGACCCTGACGCGGCGGCTGCTGGCCGGCGAGTCGATCGAGGTGAACGCGGCGCGGCCGGCCGTTCTGCGCCATGCGGAAAAGGTGCCCGTGTGGATCGCCGCCGGCGGTCCACGCACCCTGCAGATGGCGGGGCGGGTCGCCGACGGGGTGTTCATCCGGGTCGGCCGGCACGAGGCCAATCTGCGCACCGCGATCGACGCCGTACATCGCGGCGCCCGGGAGGCCGGGCGGGACCCGGCCGAGATCGGCATCGCGGTCATCCTGCACACCATCCTGACCGAGGATATGGAGCGCGCGGCGCTGATCAGCCGGTCGATGGCGGCCGGCTTTTACGAATATTCGCCCGCCCTGTTCGACCCGCCGGGATTCGCCTGGGACGGGCCCGACATCCACGAGCTCAAGAAACAGGTCTGGCCGGACTTCCATCACGCCGCCGACCTGGAAGCGGCCGGCAAGGTCGTGTCCTTCCTGTCGGACGAGATCGCCGATTCCTTCTCGCTGTTCGGCACGCCGGACATGATCGCCAAGCAGCTGCACCGGGTGCTGGGCTATGGCCACAAGATCGACATGGTGATCCCGCACCCGATGCCCACGCCGATGCCGAACTGGTCCCACCCGCAATATATCGAGCGCATCCCGCAGGAGGTGATGCCGAAGCTGAAGGCGTTGGCAGCGTAGCGCGGCCGG
>CAJWOT010000250.1 GCA_913044215.1 uncultured Rhodospirillaceae bacterium
GCGATCCCAAAGAGCTGTATCGCAAGGTGGAGCGCGGCGAAATGGACAATGTTGTCGGCATCGATATCCCCTGGCACGCGCCGGAAAACCCGGATCTTCAGATCAATTCGGAGCAGGAAACCGATCCGGACGCGCTCGCACTGGAGGTGGCACACCGCATTCCCAGATTGGCCTGCCATATCGATGGCGCGGCCGAGGCCGTCCTTGTCGGCGCGGACTCGTCACAACCCCGATGACCGAACTCCACCTGACAAAGAACCAGTACCTCGAAGTCGAAAAACTATCGCTCGGCGCATTCGCGCCCCTCAGCGGGTTCATGAACGAGGAACAGTTCCACAACGTTGTCGACGATATGCGGCTGCCGACCGGGGACCCGTTTCCGCTGCCCGTCGTTCTTGACCTTGCCCCTGACGATGCGGAGCGGATAGCAGGCCGCCCGTCGGTCGCGCTCGTCTATGAGGGTGAGGAAATTGGCACGTTAAATCCGGAGAGTCGATTTACCTGCGACCGGGCAGCGGCTTCCCGTAAGATCTTTGGGACCGATGACAGCAATCATCCCGGAGTAAACTATTTCTGCGGCGGCGGCGGCGTTTTTGTCGGTGGCGCCGTCTCGCTGACACGGCGCGTACAGTTCGAATTTTCCGAAGAAGAGCGATCGCCGGCCGAAACCCGCGCGCTGTTTGCGTCGCGCGGATGGAAGCGGATTGTCGGTTTTCAAACGCGAAACGTCCCGCATCGCGCCCATGAATACCTGCAGCGCGTCGCCCTCGAAACCGTCGACGGGCTGTTCGTCCAACCGCTCGTCGGCCGCAAGAAAAAGGGTGATTATACGCCGGAAGCCATCCTGGCCGGCTACCGGGCGCTGATCGACTCCTTCTACCAACCGGATCGGGTCGTGTTCGGCATCCTGTCGACATGGATGCGGTATGCCGGGCCGCGAGAAGCGGTCTTTCACGCCATCATCCGCCGAAACTATGGCTGTACCCACTTCATCGTTGGCCGTGACCACGCTGGTGTCGGAGACTACTACGGCAAATACGACGCGCACGAGCTGACAAAGTGCTTCGATGGTGAGTTGGGTATCGAAGTCGTGCGCCTGAAGGGACCGTATTATTGCCGAGCCTGCGACGGAATCGTCACAGAACAAACCTGTCCGCACGAGGAAACCATGCCGGATGCCGTGACACATATCAGCGGCACGGATATACGCGCGATGCTGGTCGGCGGCCGCGTGCCCGAGCCGCACCTAATCCGGCCGGAAATTATCGCAGCGCTGGATGGCGTGCCGCTATTCGTTGAGGAAGATGACGCGTGAGCCAGATCAAGATCGTTGCCACGATAGGTCCCGTTTCCAACAATCCGGAAATGCTGCGTGCGCTCGCCGAGGCGGGCATGAACGTGGCGCGGCTGAACGGCTCCCACAATTCCTTGGATTGGCACGCGCAGACGATCGCATTGATTCGGGACACGTTGCCGGACACACCGATCTTATTCGATATCCCTGGCCGCAAGATTCGCACGACCGATCTCGATAACGAGCCGTGCTTTGAAATTGGCGACGCTCTCATCCTGACGACCGATACCAATCACGACGGTTCGGAAAAGGCTCCCGTTAATTACGCGCATCTGCACGAAGACATCCAGCCCGGCGCTGTCGTCTTCGCCGACGACGGGACGCTTCGGTTTACGGTAACCAAGGTCGAGGGCCCGGACATTCACTGCCGGACCGAAACGGCGGGTACGCTGAAAAGCCGTAAGGGCATCAATGTGCCTGGATTGACGTTTCGCACCGAATTGATAACCAACCGGGATCGCAATCTTGTCGCGTTCGCGCGCGAGAACGAAGTCGATTTCATCGGTATCAGCTTTGTCGAATCATCCGATCATATTGCAGCCATCCGGGAGCTGACTGGCGGGGACTATCCCCGCATCGTCTCGAAGGTGGAAAATCAGGCCGGTCTCGACAATGTCGACGACGTCGTGAGCGCGACAGATGTCGTCATGATCGACCGGGGCGACCTGTCAGTCGAAACTAATATCGAGAACTTGGCGATCTATCAGAAGAGGATTATCGAAACGGCGCGCACTTACAGCAGACCGGTCATCGTCGCGACCGAAATGCTGCATACGATGATTGAGAATCCGTTCCCCACCAAAGCGGAGGTGAGCGACATTTCAAACACTGTGCTCGATGGCGCCGCGGCAACGATGCTGTCGGGCGAGACTGCGGTCGGCGCACACCCGGTGGCAGCCGTTTCGACCATGCGACAGGTTTCGAATGCGGCGCTCGACCATCTGCAGTATCGGCAAGGTTCCGACGAAGTTGAATTCTCGGACACGGTCGCGCAGTCCCTCGGCGAAGCGATTTCGCTGCTATGCCGCACGCTACCGATTACCAAAATCGTCGCCGTCACAATCTCGGGGTTTGCGGCACAAGTCGTCGCCAGTAAATTGCCGCGACAGCCGATCCTCGCGGTCAGTAACGATCGAATCGCCGCACGCAGTTTCAACATCATTCCAGGAACCACGGGCGTCTTCGCGGACATTCCTTATGCCCGTACGAGCACCGAACACATTCCCTCCTGTATCGAACTGCTTTGGCAACGCGGATTGCTCGAAGACACGGACATGATTTTAGTCACCGCCCTGGCCTATCCCAGGTCCGGGAACAGGATGAACATGATCGAGACCCATGTCGTTGGCGAATTGGCCGAAACGCTTTCCTGGAAACGGCGCTGACGACCGGCTGCCGGAGCGAGATCGGCCGGTATCGGCCATATCGGTGTAATCCCTTTGTGGATGGGCCTGGGCAGGGCTCGGCACCGTTCCGGCGTTCCCGGTGACATGCAATAAACCCTCAGGCTCTCGCGATTGTAAGTGCCCTCAAACTGTGTAATTTTCGTCTCGCTGTGAGGCGCATGCTGACACGCAACGAAAACCGGATCCTAGTTCATGTCGAAACAGTCGGATTGGTCGGACGACGCCATGTGGGCGGCGTATAACGACTTTCACTATCTTTGCGACACGCACCGCTTTCAGAAGCTCTTTACCCGCGCCGAATTGATCCGGTTGATCGCGAACGTGCCAGGCGACATCGTGGACGCCGGGGCGTTCAAGGGCGCGAGTACGTTGCAATTCGCGCACGCCCTGCAAGCCTATCAGCCGAATTCGCGCACGCGGGTCCTGTCGTTCGATACGTTCGAAGGAGTCTTCCCGAATCCCCGCGCCGATGAAGCGGACGCAGCCGAACACCATATGGACGCCTACGAAAAATCCGCATACGACCGTCTTGCGGACGCGATTGCGCGGAACGGCCTCGAACAACGGGTCGAACTGCATCGGGGCGACATCACCGAGACGCTGCCGGCGCTGCTAAACGAGCGGCCCGGGTTGCGAATCAGCCTGCTGCATTGCGACCTCGACGTACATGACGCGACGCTGGCCACCCTTCAGACGGCGTGGCCGCGCCTGGTGCCGGGCGGTATCGCGGTCTTCGACGAATACGCCGTCGATGCCTGGGGTGAATCCGACGCGGTCGACGCCTTCTTCGCCACGCTCGAGGACCCGCCGCAACTGCGGATGCTGCCGGTCAGCCCGACGCCCACCGCCTACTGCGTCAAACAGCCATCGAAGGCGGCCTGATGAAAAGCGTCAAGGAAGTCGAAGCGGCGCGCCGGGCCTATCACCGCGACGGATCGCTGAACAGCGTGCACCGGTCCTCGCTGACGGTGCCGGAAATCGCGGGTTCGGAGGCTGAAGTCAGTTTCGTCAACCACTTCCTGTTGAAACGCGGATACAAGAACATCGCCTGCCGCATTACGGCGCTCGATCCGGAAGGCAAGCGCATCGAGTCGCGGTTGCTGACCGTCGACGAGCCACGGGTCTACACGCTCAAACTGACCGGCATGGTTTCCGAACCGGTGGACGGCTATCTGGTCGAGTTCTTCGCGGCCGAGAACCTTTACATCCCCTTCCCGGCGGTCATGGTGAACCACCGCGGGCCGTCGCATCTGAACATGGTGCATTCCTACAACCGGGTCCTGAACGACGTCTTCGAAGACGACGCGATTAACGCGACGCCGGTGCGCGAGGCGTCCATCGATGTGCGGCTCGACTCCGATACGGACACGTTCGCGATGTTTACCGCCGGGCCGCAAGCCTGCCACGGCAGGCTGGGCGTCGAACTGGCCTCCGGGGCCGCCACGCAGCACACCGAAATCGACCTCGCGGTGCCGCGTCTTTGCAGCCGAGAGATTTCGATACGCCAATGTTTTCCCGATCTGCCGGAATTGGCATCCGGCACCTTGAAGCTGGACCAGCCGCCGCAGTTTCTGTTCTACGGCCGCATGCTGACCGGAATGCGGCGTGCGGATGGCGCATTCAGTGCCAATCACAGCTATTACGATTCGTCGGCAAGCGAAGAGTATTGGGACGATGCCCGATCTTCGGTCCGCCTGTATCCGTTTTTCACGGGATTGGAAAATGAGGTGCGCATGTATCCGATCATGTCGCCGGGCCAGCTCTCGGTTGTGATCGAACTGTATGGCGTTGATGGGAAAAGCATCGCCGCCTTGGACGCCGGTACCTTGGATTCACCCGGTGGTGTGCCGCTCGATCGCTCGGTGAACGCCCTCTGCGCATCGCAAGGTATCGATACCGGTACCGTGTCCGCCTTTGCGGTGCGCGCCACGCCGTGCGGCGGCAACACACCGACCCGGATCAATCATCAACTTGTACACGGCCCTGCGGCGGATGGTGGGCTGTGCGCGTCGGTCAATGTCTCACTCAATAATCCAAATCTATTCGTCCCCGAGGGCAAGACTGGGCTCGCTTGGGGGCAGGCACCGGTTGGCAGCGCGGTGGAAAGCACCTTCGGCCTCGTCGGCAATGTCCCCGAAGGCCCGGACTGCGCACTCGACATCACTTTCTATGACGAACAGGGAGAGCTTGGCACGCGGCGGTTCGAACTGAATGATGGCGCGGCGATCCGCTTCGATCCGGAAGAGGCACTGTCATGGCGCGCGGACGGTGGCCGGCCCTTGGAGGATGTTTCGTATATCTGGTATACGGCGAAGACGGAGCGACCGGACCTGACAGGCTATGTCGTGACGCGTCACCGCGCCGCGGGGCATTTCAGCGGTGATCATTCCTTCTAGCATTAGCCGCGTAATGCCAATTGAAATGGTCACCGGGCAACCACTCGCAAGTAATGTGCGGATAACGCGCGCATCGGTTTGTATCGCCAGTTTTCAATTTGAAACTGCCCGCACGTCTTCGCCGGCGCAACGCCGAACGTCCTTTACCCAATGCTGACAAACACCGAGCTCACTCAGTTTCTGATCTCCACGGTGGTGCTGTTGATCATGGCGCACAGCGTTGGCCACGCCTTTGAGTGGCTGCGCCTCCCGCGCGTCGTCGGCGAAATTTGCGGCGGTCTGCTGATAGGCCCTTCGGCGCTGGGTTTCTTTATGCCGGGTGTAACCGAGTGGCTGGTTCCGGACGAACTCCTGAACGGCAAGCTGCTCTCCGCCGTCTATTGGCTGGGCTTGATCCTGCTGATGTTCACCGCGGGATTCAGACTGCAGAGAAACTTCGACGCGGCGGACCGCCGCTTTACAGGGCTCCTGCTTTTCGGCGCCACCGTAATTCCCTTCTCAGCCGGTTGGGCCGCGACCTATTGGGTCGATTTGAGCGACTACCTCGGACCGCAAGGCAATTCAATCACCCTTGCGCTCATCTTCGCAATCGCGGTCGCAGTGACGTCGATCCCGGTCATCTCCCGAATTTTCATCGATCTGAAGCTCATAAAAACCCGATTCGCAAAGATCGTACTCGCCGCATCGACGGTCCAGGACGTGCTTCTCTGGGCTGCGCTCGCGGTCGCGACAAGCCTCGCCGCGGCGCAAGCGCCATCATGGTTGGACGTGGGCCAAGCAGCCACGCGGACATTGGTGTTTTCCGCGGCGGCCCTGATTCTAGGCCCGCCCCTCTTGCGATACGCCAACCGAATGAAAATCAACCTCGTATTCAAGGCGTCGCGGCTTGGCTACATGCTCGTGTGGTGCTTGCTGATGGTCTCGCTCGCATCCGCGCTGGAGGTGAACATCGTCTTCGGCGCCTTCATGGCGGGGATCGTACTGGGGACCATGCCCGCCGACGATTTCGAGAACGCCAAAGAGCAAATTTCCTCTTTCGGGCTCGGCTTTTTCATTCCCATCTATTTTGCGATCATCGGTTTCCGCATCGACCTGCCCAATGCGT
>CAJWOT010000251.1 GCA_913044215.1 uncultured Rhodospirillaceae bacterium
CCAAAATAGGCATCCCGTTCGAATCGCTCTTGAGCGGCCGCCGGGACAGCGAGCTTCTGAGGCGCCGGGCTTTGCGGATCGGAAGCCCTCACGGTCAGCGCAACGAATTCGACTTCATTCGTCTCATCGAAACTATGCCCAAAGCGGCGTTCATGTTCGGCATCGAACCGGGGCCGCAGTCGCGCCTTTACAGCGTCAGAAAACTCATCCGCCTCCAGTGGAATGGTCAGTTCGAAGGCCTGCCCGACATAACGCATTTCCGCTTCCAGCCTATAGGCCAGCGCCCGGTCGGACAGCTCGAGCAAACGTTCCGCATCCCCTCGCAGCCGGTCGAAGCAGGCGTTCGCCCCCTCGACGGAAACGTCGCCAAGCGCACCAGAAAACGCGGCGGACAGGGTGACCGATTGTTTCGCAACGAGGAGACCGACCGCACTGAAAACACCCGCGGCCGGCGGCACGATAACGCGCCGTATCTCCAGACTTCGCGCGATGCCGGCGCCGTGGACACCGCCATTGCCCCCAAACGCAAAAATCGAAAAGTCTCGCGGGTCACGACCCCGATATGTGGTTACGCCCTTGATCGCCCGAACCATGGTCGCGTTCGCGACGAGATGAATTCCGTAGGCCGCTTCCAGCAATGGCAATCCCATCGGTTCCGCGACCCTGTTCCCCACCGCGTCGTGCGACAGATTTGCGTCAATAGGAACCGTTCCGCCCGCAAGGGCAGTCTGGCTGACATAGCCGAGCACGACATTGGCATCGGTAATCGTGGGCTCAACACCGCCCGCGCCGTAACAAGCGGGCCCGGGGACGGCGCCGGCGCTGTCCGGGCCGACCTTGATCGAGCCGGCGCGATCGATCCGGACAATCGAACCGCCGCCTGCACCGACCTCGGAGATATCGATGACCGGCAGTTCCAAGGCATAACCCGCGCCGCCTGCGATGGTGCCCGCCGCGCTGACCGACGCGCCGACCTCGTAGCTGTCCGCATAAATCAGCTCGCCATTCTCGATCAGCGAACCTTTTGCCGTCGTCCCGCCCATATCGAAAGTGATCGCGCTATCAATCCCCAGGGTATCGCAGAGATAGGCCGCGCCCACCACCCCCGCGGCCGGGCCGCACTCGACGATTTGCGCGGGCTTCTCCAGCACCGATGCCGCGCCGACAGTGCCGCCGGACGACTGCATCATCGTGATCTTCGCCGGGCAATCCGCCGCACGCAGATCGTCGGTCATGTCTTTGACATATTGGCTGACGGTCGGCCCGACATAGGCGTTGATCACCGTCGTGCTGACCCGCTCGTATTCGCGGATCTCCGGCAAAATATCGATCGACAGACTGACATAGAGTTCCGGCAGCTGGTCCCGAAGAATCTCACCCGCGCGGCGTTCATGCTCGGCATTCGCATAGGAGTGCAGAAAACAAACGGATACCGCTTCAACGTTCTCGGCGCGAATGCGTTCCGCGACCGCATACACGTCTTCCTCTTGCAACGGCGTGACGACATTGCCGTTCCCGTCCAGCCGTTCCCGGACTTCAAAGCGCAGATTGCGCGGCGACAGCGGTGCGGGTTTCACGTAAAGCGGTTCGTACAGGCGCGGCACCCGAATTCGGCGCAGCTCCAGAACGTCGCGGAACCCTTCCGTGGTGACCAGCGCGGTCTTGGCGCCCTTGCCTTCCAGAATCGCGTTCGTCGCGATGGTGCAGCCATGCACCATCTCATCCATGGAACCGAACGACAGTTCCTGCTGCCGCACCAGGCGCTCCAGCCCGTCGATAACGCCGCGGCCGTACCGGCCCGGCGTCGACGGCACCTTGCTGGTATGCAGCAAACCGTCCGCGTCGATATAGGCAATATCCGTGAACGTTCCGCCGATATCGGAACCAACGCGCCATGTCATAGATTTATGGACCCTGTTCTCAGTCGGAGAGATGCGGCCGGAGAAATTGGCTACCGGCACAGTGTGAACCAGAGCGGTCTAAACGTCGATACGCTCCGTCACGCTTCGCGTCATATACCAGCTCGACAGCCATGCGGAATGACGGCCGGTGCCGCCGGCAACCGTGATGATGAAATCCTCGGGTGCATAGACGATCGGCACCATGAAGTCCGGGTCGTTCTCGTCATACTCTTCCGGCCAGACCCGGAAATTCCAATAAGAGCGGTTGCGGAGGTCCTTCATCGGCATCCGGGCATGCTCGAACAGGTAGGCCTGAACGTCCTGGCGCGAATAGCCATCCTTGGCGATCTCCGCCGCGTGCTCCGGGCCCAGGACGAGACCGATCGCTGTCCTATTCACTTGATGCAGATAATTCACCAAGCCCATCCGCCGCATGGAACCGGCGATGGTTTCGAGATTACCCAGACCGGTTTCCTGACCGCCTTCGTTGATGTAATGCACACCGCGAAGACCGATCACGGTGACCGTCGAATCCACCAACCCGAAGCCGCGATTGACCCGGAGCGGATCCCAAGGGTTTTCCGCCTCGTTCTCGCCGAAACAAAACGAATAGCGGCCCGGCCATGCCTGCGTTCCTTTGTCCATCTCACCCGGAACGGCGCCGGCGATATTCCGGATGACCAATCTGAGCGCGCGTCCGATGGTGGCATTCGGCCGAAAGCCCGATCCGAAGCACCCCGTACCGCTATTGATGCCGATTTCCTCGCCATACGCGCCGCTGACGATAAACACCGGTGCCGCACCGCCCGTCGTCGTCGATACGCTGCCAAGGTTGTATTCCTCGCGCAGCATCGCCCGGACACCCGCCAAGACAACCGGAAAATATTCTGGCCGGCACCCCGCCATCACCGCGTTCGCGGCAACCTTTTCGACGGTAACCGTTCCGTCGACCGGCGGCATAACCCCCATGACCTCTCCAGGGTCGCGGTCCCCGACCATTGCCGCCACGGCCTCTTCCGTCGGCGGCATGATCGGCAGCCCGTCGCTCCAGCCTTGCTCGTGGAAATGCTCGTTGATCTCGACATAGGAGTCGGCAAGCATAAAGCGGGAGGCCTGCGCGGCACGGGCCGCGCCCATTACGCCGCCTCCGGCATCACTGTAAGCGCTTTCGCGATTTCATCGACGAAGCGTTCGGCCATATCCTGGACTTGCGCTTCCGTCTTGCTGGCAAGCGGATGATCGACAAAGACCTTCGGATGCATGGGCATCCCAAGAATCTTCGAACGCAACTCCGCTGATTTCGCAAAACCTTCCGTTAGAACGGTTGCCGCCGGCCGCCCGAGTTTTTCTGCTTCTGTCCCATCATGTAGACCCCACGTGGTACAGGACCCTCAATCAGCCACCGCGTGAATGATGGCGTCGCAGCGGGTCGCCATATCGGCCAGCACGTCCGGCGGCGTCGCAACACTGGCGCCGTCCTTCAGATAGTATTCAAATTCGGCGACACCGTACTTGTCTCGAAGCAGTTCCTGAAGCTTGGCGAGGAACACATCGGAATGGCGCTTCCTGTTGTCTAGCAAGCCGATCCGCTTGCCCTCCAGACTCTCCAAGCGCGGCGCCAGCGCATAGGTAACCGGCACGTCCTCCGCAGCCGGATGTACCAACGTGACCATATGTCCGTCGTTCTTCATGACGAGCATCTCCTTATCAGGGGTAGGTCGGGCCATTCTACACGAACAGCGAAAACCAGCGCCAATTCGCCGGGTGCCGAGCTGCAATATTATTCGGTCGATCCCACGATCCGCGGACGCGGAAACATCTCCCGACGCTTTTCTTCCAGCAGCGCTTCGACCGCCGCTTCGCCGCGCCGGAAACAATCGTCAGCCTCGCGCTGTGCCTGCTCTTCGGCCAATGCACGGAAATAAAGCGCGTCCTTGACGCCTGCATGAACGGCCCTGTCGAGCAGTTTCAAAGCTTCACGAAAATTTATGCGTACGCCGCAACCAGAAGGTAGGAAACGCCCAGCGCAAAAATCGCCTCAGCGTCTCCGGTGTCGGCGGCGCGCCTTAAGAGCGCTTCGGATTTTTCCGCCGCGCGCACTGTACCACGCGCCACGATGTGATCGGCCTTGGAGATCATGGCAAGACATCGCTTGGTTCGTCCACGGCCTAAAACCGTACAGGAATACGGTTAATGGATAGATAAATTACCTGAGTGCCGCGGGGCGAAATCCGCCTGCCTATCGACTACTTTTCCGTCTTCTGGACATACCCTTCCGGATTCCGCGTGGCAAGCGCTTCAAGGTCGGTACCGGGACGTTCGGAAGGCCGGGCAAATTGAAGGGCCAATACATTGGCGCCCTCCCCGCCCGCTTTAAGCGAAGGCGTTTCCTCGCTCGGATCGACGCGGATAAGTGAGTTTTCAGAGAGCGTCTTGCCGTCGGCAACAATCGATCCAGCGCACACCAGATAATACTGGCCGCCGCCATCATTCCGCAGGCCGTCCGCGGTGGCGTTGGCGCCCAGCCGAATACCGACGGCGTCGACGCCATCGCCTTGCGAGTCCATCAGTGCCTCTCGTTTGACGTCACCCTCAGCCAAGGGGTCGAGGTTCTGCTCAAATACGGCCGCGATATTGCGGCCGGCCCGGCACGGCATCAGATGTTTGGACCCCGGCATACTGAAGTGCCCCCCGCTTGCGACATTTCGCAGCGTGAAAAAGGAAATTCCATCCTCTTGTGCGACAATCGGTCCGTAGGGCGTGTAGGCGTCCGCGTACTGGAACGTCACAGAACGCACAGGCTTCTTGCCAATATGGCCGCCGCCTGCCACGACAACCTGAAACTGATCGATATCGTGAAAATGCGGATCGATGCGGGCATTCGCATAGGGTCTCTCGACGAGAAATCCCTGCGGAGCCATCGTAATCCGGCCCGAAGTTCCAAAATAGTCGCAGCGCCGACCGACGCCGTCCTTACGTACGATTTCTTTTACCTCTGCTTCCGATGCCGCGATCGCTCTCATGGTGCCGTCCCTTTCCGCAAAACAAATCCATAATCACGAGGCATTGTAGCGGTTGAATGCGGACCGATGCCAATCCGCAACAGATTCTCCACAACTGCAGCTTGAGTGGCCTAACCGCAAGCCTTACCGTGCGCCGACATTCCACATCTCATCAGGCTCGCTATGAACGGCACTCTCAAACCGCCTCTCGAAGGCATTCGCGTCATCGACTTCACGCAGATCATCGCCGGTCCGTATTGCGCCCGTCTGCTCGCAGACTGCGGAGCGGAAGTCATCAAGCTCGAGCCGGTCATCGGCGAACATATGCGCAATGCCCCGCCGCAACGGGACGGTCATAGCAGTTATTACGGCCACCTGAATGCCGGGAAAAAGAGCGTTGCCGTCAATCTCACGGACCCCAGCGTGAAAGACGTCGTGCGACAACTCGTCTCCGAAAGCGACATCGTCGTGGAGAATTTTCGGCCCGGCGTAATGAAAAAGCTCGGCTTCGGCTATGAAACCCTGTCCGAAGCGAACCCGGATTTGGTGTACTGCGCGATTTCAGGGTTCGGACAAGACGGTCCGCGCGCCCTACAGCCCGCCTATGCGCCTGTCGTACACGCAGCGAGCGGTCTCGACGTATCTTTGGGAGAGTTCGAGCCGGAAGGAACACCGCCGCGCACATCCGGTGCCTACTTCGCCGATTATCTGGCAGCGATTTACGCCTTCGGGGCCATCCAGACGGGATTGCTCTCGCGCTTTCGCCATGGCGGCGGCCGCTTCATCGACGTCGCGTTGATGGACTCGGTCATCAACATGCTGGTGTTTGAAATCCAGACCTCTCAGTTTCCGATGGAATGGAAACGGCGCGGCTTCGGGCCGATCCACGCACAGGACGGTTTCGTGATCGTCACGCCGATCACACAGAACAATTTCGAGCGACTGGTCGACGCGATAGACCGGCCCGACATGCTGCAGGACGACCGCTTTGACGCCCCCTTCAAACGCTCCGCCAATTGGAACGACTACATGACGGAAATCGAAAAATGGACCAGTCAGCGCACCGCGAAGGAATGTGAGGAAACCTTGATGGCGGCGGGAATTCCATGCTCGCAATACAAATCGGTCGGCGAAGCGATTCAGGACACGCAGTTCGAGGCCCGTGGTGTGATGCAAACGGTGACGGATGCTTCGGGACCGTTCCAGGTGCCCAATCCGCCCTATGTGTTCGAAGACGGATCGGTCGGCGTTTCGTCAAGTGTCGCCCGGGCAGGCGAACATTCGCGCGAGGTGCTGACGGGCCTCGGCGGGTTGGAC
>CAJWOT010000252.1 GCA_913044215.1 uncultured Rhodospirillaceae bacterium
TCCCAGAGCGGCAAATGCCGCGGCTCGCCGCGCTGCGTGCCAACCTGCTGGTGGCAGCGTACGCAGAACGAACCCATCGTACCCTGTGTCAGGACGTTCACCGCGTTCTCGAATTTGTGGAACATCGGTGAAATCGACGCATAGGCGTGGTTCGATGACGCCCATTCTTTGTAGATCTGCTGATGGCAGACCGCACATTCCGACGCACTCGGATACGCTTCCTTCGAAAGCACCTCCGCATGCGGATCCTTTGGATTGGCAGCCGCCAGATTGGCATTGCCCTCTTCCGCCAAAACAGCGGTCGAGAACGCAAAGCATGCGGCCATAGCCACAATGGCGAGCCGCAAAGGATTTGGGACTCTAAATTTCATATTCAACATCCTCACGCACCTCTACTTCGCCCCATCCCTCACAATCTAACATCAAATTTGATCATACTTCATCTTGGTTAACAATGACTAGTGTCACACCGCCATAGTCAATGCGCTACAGTGTTACTTCAAACCCTTTGACCATGCACGGTCTAACAGTTTGATTATTTATAAAATTATAACAATCATTTACTGGACTCTTTTGCACTCGCAGACATCATCCGGCGCTTAAATTTATTTCCATTGTGATATTCGTGACACAGTGTGCATTCCTGCCGCACCTGCCCCTTGGCGTGACATTGAGTACACGTGGCATTCTCTATCGAGTTGAAATTGCTCGCGAATTTATGCGGATCATAGTGCTTAAACGAGCCCGCATAGTCCGCCTCGGCATTCAGCTTGTGGCAGGTCTCACAAGAGGCCCCCGGACCGAGGAGGTTCAGGTGCGGGCCATGTGAATAGCTCAAATGCCGTTGGTTCGATTGGGCGCCAAACGCCCATTCGACGCGCAATGTTTCCGCTTTTTCGGCTGTCTGACTGACCGAATGGCATTTCGTGCAGGCGCCAGGTCCCTCAGACCGCGACAGCAACATCTCGCGCAGATCGTCCGTTACGCCTTCACCCCCAGCGGCGGCCAGATTGAGCCATGATTTGGAAACCGTATCCGCATGCCGAAGCGGTTGGTATTTCAGGGATAACGCGTCCGCGAACCAGCCACCGGAGATCGCCTCCGCCGGCGCTTCGTATTCGACGTTGGACGCCCAGGCGCAAGCGATACCACGCACCAGCTCAGGCGACAGATCGCTGAGCAGCGCTTTGGCATCCCCCCGTTCTTCAAGCGCTGCGACAAGCGGTTCTTCGCCGTTTTCGATCATACCCATGATGAGATCGCGGACCGGCTCGGTATAGCTTTCTATGTCTTCGCCATCTTCAATCCCGAGCAGCAATACGGCGGTCGGCGGTAGTGTCTCGGTGGAAACCGATTCGTACTCTTCTTCCGGCTCGCCCGGCTCGCCGAAGCCAAGCTGCCCCTGAAGCCCCTCGATCTCGGACAGCAATTCCGCAGATGCGACAGCAGCCGACAGCCCGCCCTCTTTCAACTCCTCGAGTTTCTCCGCGATAGCACCAAGCTGCTCGCCTGCGGCATCGCGCGCTTCGGCAGTTGGACCGCACGCTTCCCCGACGGCCGCAACGTCAAAGGGGTTTTCCTCAAACTCGGGTAAGGTGAATAGGACGAGTTCACGACCGGCAATCTGGTCCTCATGACAGCGGGCGCAAGCCTCTTCGAAGGGCCGCACGGGTACGTTCCGTTCCGCCTGGTCGACATTGTGACAAGCGATACAGCGATCCTTCGGCGCCCGGTCCGCATATTTCGCGTTCTCGAAATGCTTGTTGAAGTGATTCGAGTGATCGAACACGATCGCAGTCCGCCGGCGCGACGGATAGTCACTCGAGAAGTTCGGATGACCGTCCGAGAAACTCTTGAATTGCTTATCGTGACAGGCGCTGCACTGGCTGTCCGAAAGTTGCGTGATCTTGCCGTCGGTGCCCTTGTGTTCGGTATGGCACATGGTGCATTCCGTCTTCCGCGCACCGCCCGCCGTTTTAAAGGTTTCGTTGTGCGGTGACGTCGCCGGGCCGCTAAATGCGTGGCAGGACTCACAAGACTGCGAGAGTGTTCCCGGTGACCATGACGCTTGCAGCCACATTCCGGCATCGCCGCCATGCTGCTTGTGGCACGTCGCGCAGCCCTCTTCGGCCGTAAAGTTCTGGTGACCGCCAGACAGCGGCCCCGGATTGACGGAACTGAGCGCGGTCGCGCCGTCACCGTAGAACGCAAAGGCGCTGATCAACGCGACGATAAGGGCCGCCGCCAGGAACGTCAGACGTCCCCGATAGCCGCGTAAGGAGATTATCGGTTTACAGGGCGGGTGCTGATGGCAGCAGGACCCATCGGGACGCGGACCTTCTTCGCAAGGCCCGCCGCTGCGCGCAGACCGGCGGCACGACCATCGTCCATTGTCCAAGAACGGCCGACACTCGGCCACGCCCCCGCACTGGCCCTCGCTCGACGGGCCACGTCCGCATGGCTTGCTCCACAGCCCGATCCGGCCGCACCGGTACGGAAAATTCGGGCGCTCGTAAGGGCTTCGGTCCTGCTTAAATCGATCTGGATCGGTAATCATAGCGCGTACACATTCACCAAAAGGAAATGCCAGATCGAAACCAGGATAACAGCCATCGACAGGGGCACATGCACCAGCAACCACTTCTTCATGAGGTCCTGACATGCATAGTGCCGGTCGACCAAGATCTTCAGCGCCCCCAACTCCAGAATCTGATCGAAATACTCTTTTTCATCGTTGTTCAGATAACGCCGCGCCGCGCTGCCCGGGCCGCGCAGCCAGTGACCGGCCGCGTCACCGCCAACCAAATGGCTGAACCCGAACCGCGGCCGCCGGAAAAACCAATTCAGCGTGCCGATATAATGCTGTGCTACGGTATCGCTGCCGGTTTTCTCGGTGCATTCGAGCGTCAGCGCCTCGACCTTCTCGCGAATTTCGCCGATTTCCGTTGGAATCCGCTCGTACATGACTTCAATGCCCGTCTGGGTCAGACGACGTGGCAGGCCACGCAGAATGATGTAGCCGAATATGCCCGTGAGGCTCACCAGGTAGAACAGGACGGTAAGGATGCGTTCGTACGTCCCTTCCGGCCAAACGGTACCCGTGTGGAGCCAGAACATCGCCATCGCCAGAACGCCCGCCACCACATGGAAGGCAAGCCACAGGCTCCCCCGTCCGACCGGCACCATCGACAGCCGCTTGCGAATATTGAAGAAGCCCAACAGCAACATCAGACCCAACAGCGTATAGCCCGTGACGATCGCCGGATTGCCCAGTTGCAGCGAGGTCGTCCGCGCATACCAGGCAACGAGGGCGAAGGTGATCACGCCCAGGATGATGAATGTGACTGAGGAACGCCGGATCATTGCGCGGCCTCCGCCGGGTTTAGCTCTCTGAAATGGACCCGTTTCAGCGCATCGTGCGGACAGGCCCGGACGCAGGCCGGCCCACCAGGCTGCCCTTCACAGAAATCGCATTTCGTCGCCTTGAAGATCGGCTTACCCGTATCCGGATCCGTGATGGTGTGGCCATCGGGATTCCGGATCGCGACCATCGCGATGTTGTTATACGGACAGGAATTCGCGCAGGTCGCGCAGCCGATGCAGGTGATATCATTGATGATGACGGTACCGTGTTCGACCGTACGGTGAATGGCACCCGTCGGACAGCCGATCATGCACACCGGGTCGGCGCAATGCATGCACGCGTTGGCGACCATCATGCTGTCGAAGGTCCGACCATGCCGTCGGAACCGCGGATTGCCGCCATGCGTCGACGCACAGGCGCGCACGCAATCGTCACACCGCACGCACCGGTCGAGATCGATCACCATGGCGCGCGTCGCGTTGACGAACCGTTCTTCAACGGCCCATTCCATCAGCGCATCATCGGCGACCGGCGTTGCAGCAATGTCCATCGTTGTCGATCTCGGCGGCTCTATGAACGGGAACACATGCTCTTCCAGAACCGGCGCCGGTACGCGCAGCACGTCGACATAGCCGAGGGCGGAAAGCGACGTGTGCAGCGCCATTTCCTGGATGTCCGAATTCTTCCATGCAGCGTAGAGTTCGCCCAACCCAAAATGGTTGCCGGCGCCGAGATAGGTTAGCGTCCGTTCGCCGTTGCCGTGCTTCACGCTGACACGCGCGAAACCGGCACGGATCATCAGAACGCCGTCCGGGTACTCGCCCTGCCGTGCGATCACCGGCTCCTTGCCGCTCCCGCTCTGCCGCTGGCGCTGGAACGCGACATTCCAGTCAAACGATCCGTATGTCTCGAACAAGACCTTATCGGTTACCGCCTGCAGGCTCTCTTCGTCGAGACGCGAGAACATCGCGCTTTCCTGCAGATGCGCCTTCAGCGCGTTTTCGCGATAGCGCTCGTCGATCATCCGCCGCCAGCCTTCATCGTATTTGCGCAGTTCGCGCAGACCCTGCCAGCGAATTTCCAGTAGTGTCGAATCCTCTTCAGCGAAAATCGTCGCTGTCCGCGGCACGCGGCCAAGCGCGGCAAGTTCGCCGAACAGCGCACCATCTTCGAGCTTTGCGGTCCGGTGTTCGTCAAGTACGGCCGGGACATCCTGCAGGAAGACCCTTGCATTCGCGCTGTCAGCGCCCCCGCGCAATCCCTGCGACTGGTACCGGGAAATGTCGCGCACTTCCGGAACACGCGAGTTGGTCCACAATTGGGTCAGCGCCTCGAAGAATCCCTTCTTGCGGGATTCCTGCCGGCCCAAAAGGTTTTGCGGAAGCTCCGGCGCGATGACAACGCGCAGGCTGCCATTCATCACCAGGAATGCGGAGTTACCGTAGTCGCCTTCTCGAACGACGATATCACCGGATCGAAACTTTACGATTCGTGTATCGTTTCGAAGCACCCCGGACAGCGGTGTGTGTTTCGGAAAATTATCGGCCGCAATCGCGGCAATGTCGGGGCGCTGCAACAGCGCCTCGACATCTTCGTCCGTCATTTCCGTACCGAACGGCGTTGACCACCGCTGCGGCCGCGCCATCGTCGCTATTCCACCGACGTCCACCACGCTTTATCCCCCAAAAGCACCGAAACGACTCCGGGCGGCGCCGAAGCGCCGCCTTATTATTGTCTGCGAGGTTTACTTATATGATGACGGGAGCTTACTTCCGACCGCACCCGTCAAATCCTTGCCTTTGATCGCTTCCCACAGTGCCCGGCCGTTTTCCACAGACGGATCGGAAAGCAGCTTCCCGGCTTCCGGAACATCTCCTTTGATCAGGTCCAACGCGGCGGTCGCCGTCGCAATCCGCTCCTGCTGCGCCGCTTTATACTTGGGATGATCGGAATTCGACGCTGCTTTCGTAGCGCTTACGAGCGCAGCAGCCTGGCCGATGATATACATCTGTGACTTCTCCGCATCCGTCGTTTCCTGATTGGCTCCGCCGAACCGAGGATAGAAACGATGGCGCACCGAACCCTGGCTGTATTCCACAAATTCCCAGCCCGGCTTCAACGGATGCCCGTTATCGAGCATCACAGCGGCATGATTGGGATCGAGATTCGGGTTCGCCAAACCGTGACAGGTTACGCAGTTTGAAGCGACATCGAAGAGTTTCTCAGGACGGATCATACCCGCGGCTTCCGATTTCTTAAAACGTTCGGCCTTGCTTGACGCGGATTCTTGATCGCGCTTCACACCCTTACCGTAGTCGTTGTGCACGCTAATCCACTCGGATGCTGCACCGTGGCAGCTTTCACAAGAAGGACCAGACGCGACCTTGACCTTGCCGCCTTCTTTCTTCTGCACGCCGGAATAATGGCAGAGGTTGCAAGTCTTGGATTTTTTCATGCGCTTATCGCCAATCGATTTGACGATTTTCTTCGCGCGCTTGTCCTTGTGAACGGTCTTGAAGGACTTGAAGTGTTTCGTGCCCTGCCAGACTTTCGCCTCTTCCGCATGGCACTCTTGGCATTTCTTGGCGCCGACCTTAAAGGCAGCGTCCGCCGTATTCGTCATTCCCATGCCGCCGAGCAAAAAGCCCGCGACGAGGGCGGTCCAGAACACGGCCCGCACCTTTGAAAAGTCATACTTGCGCATGATTCCCCCTGTCCAAGAAGATTGATCAGTCGCCTTAATTTACTTACCGAATTTATCGCTTTGTTTCACGATACATTCCTCTAACAACGTTCCTTTTAGGTTACAGCCCAATCGGTCGCGCCTCAAGCGTCTAATGA
>CAJWOT010000253.1 GCA_913044215.1 uncultured Rhodospirillaceae bacterium
AGGGCAATACCGTTCTGCTGGATGTCGCTGTCGAGGGGGGCGCCCCAATAAAGGGAGACGACACCGGCTGGTCGCCGATGCAGGCGCTTTGGGCACTCACGGGAATCCCGACTTTGGCTGTACCTTGCGGTGTAATCGATGGATTGCCGGTCGGCGTACTGGTTGCCGCGGCGCCCGGGCGAGAAAATCTGTTGGCGAGGGCCGCCTGCATCATAGAAGGGCGTATGGAATCGTAAGGCCGCGATCCGGTCAGCCGGTCACAGGGAGGTCCGGAACCCAGCAATAGCCGTCGGGGTCAAGAATATAGGTTTCTCGTAACCCGTGGCCTTTGTCTGCCGCGCCCGCGAGGACGGTATAACCGGCCTCCCGCGCGCACTGTTCCGCCTCATCCGGGTCAAGGTCATGCACACGGAACTCGGCACCCGCGCCGCGTCCTTCCTGACCTGAGACGAATCCGACCAGCGGGTGACTGTCATAGGTGTGATCGGCGTGCAAAATCCAACTCGCGCCATCGCGCGTGAGGACGGCAAAATCGGGATCGACATAAACGGTATCGGCCAAGAGCACGGTCTTTGCAAAGGCGACTGAGGCATCGATATCCGCGACGAGCAGATTCAGGGATAGCCCTTTCAGCGTGCGGCTGTAATCCGCCGCTGGCATCCAGGGGTCGCCGACTCGTTTTTTCGCCATTCCAGCCTCTCAAAATTGCGCCGTGAATCAACAACGCGCCCCTGGGGTGACCCGGGGACGCGCCATCACGTCAGCGAAAACGCTACTGTTTCTAGTAGCCTTCGCGCTCCAGCCGCTTGCGCATCAGCTTCCGATAGCGCCGTTTGGCTTCGGCTTGCTCGCGCGCGCGTCGTTCCGAGGGTTTCTCGTAGGAACGGCGAAGCTTCATTTCCCGGAAAATGCCTTCACGCTGCATTTTCTTCTTCAGCGCCCGAAGCGCTTGATCGACATTATTGTCGCGTACGACTACCTGAACGATAACCAATCTCCTCGAACAAAAGGGCTATAGCCTGCGGGTCGCGGCTTATAACACAGGCATTTTGCCTTGTGAAGGCCGCGGCGCGCGATTTCACGCTGGCTTCAGGACGTCCAGATACCCATATTATGAGCCGATGGCAATACTCAAAATCGCAAGAATGGGGCACCCAGTCCTGCAGGAAGCGGCGCAGCTCGTCGAAGATCCGACAGCCCCGGAAATCCGCAAGCTGGTGCAGGATATGGCGGAGACGCTGGTGGATGCGGAAGGCGCAGGTCTCGCCGCACCACAGGTCCACGTTCCACTCCGCCTGGTGATGTTCCTCGTTCCGGGACATCGTGCGGATGGCGGGGAAACGGTGCCGCTTACTGTATTGATCAATCCGCAGATCACGCCGCTGAGCGATGAGATGGAGGAAGATTGGGAGGCCTGTCTCTCCGTGCCCGGGTTGACAGGATTGGTGCCGCGCTGGACGTCAATACGGTACACCGGGATCGATCTGAATGGAGAGCCGGTCGAGCAGGTGGCCGGAGGGTTCCACGCCCGGGTCGTGCAGCATGAATGCGACCATTTGGATGGCATGCTGTATCCAAAGCGGATGACGGATTTGTCGATGCTCATGTTCAGCGAGGAGCGACGGCACTATGCGGAGGCCTGGGACAATGCTGTTGATGAAGAGGACACCGCATGACCGATAACGATGCGCTACGCGAAGAAATTCTGCTGGCGGCGTTGCCGCATGTCCCATTTGATGGATGGGGTCAGGCGGCGCTGAACCGCGGGGCAGCGGATGCCGGTCACGATGACGCGACAGCCCGCCGCCTGTTTCAAGGGGGCGCGGCGGAGATGATCGCCTGCCACAGCCGCTACGCCGACCGCATCATGCTGGAAGCGCTGGATACGTGCGATCTGGACGCCATGAAAGTGCGTGAACGGATCATTACGGCGGTTCGAACGCGTTTGGAGCAGAATTCGGCGCACCGGGAGGCCGTTCGCCGCGGCTTGAGCCTTTTGGCTCTGCCGCAACACGCTCCGCTGGCCACGCGCCTACTTTATCGTACGGTGGATGCGATGTGGTACGCCGCCGGCGACACCTCGACGGACTACAATTTCTATAGTAAGCGAGCGCTGCTCGCCGGTGTGTACAGTGCAACGCTGCTGTACTGGCTGAACGACAAGTCCGAAGGATACGAAGCGACCTGGGCATTCTTGGAACGGCGCGTTGCCGACGTCCTCAAAGTGCCGAAAGTCATGGCTCGGGCTGGTCGTGTTCTCGACCGGCTGCCGGACCCGTTCCGGTTGCTGCGCACCGCTCGGTCTCTGTGACATCATGTTTGTTGCGCCTCGCACGGCGAACGCTTAGACCTGTTTTCTGAGACAATTGACGGCGTGGTGAGATGATCGATTTTGCGACCCATCCGGACCGGTATCGCCATTGGACATTGCGTGTCGACGGTCCGGTAGCGGAACTGATCCTCGATGTGGATGAAGAGGGCGGCCTCAAGCCCGGATATGCGCTGAAGCTCAACTCTTACGATCTGGGTGTCGATATCGAGCTGTACGATGCGGTGCAGCGGCTGCGCTTCGAACATCCGGAGGTTGGCGCTGTCCTTGTGACCTCGGCGATGGATCGCGTCTTTTGCGCCGGCGCCAACATCGCCATGCTGGGTCAGTCAAGCCATGTCGAAAAGGTCAATTTCTGCAAGTTCACGAATGAAACGCGGTTCGGGGTCGAGGACGCCAGCGAGTATTCCGGCCAACGCTACATTTCGGTTATCGATGGAACGGCTGCCGGCGGCGGTTATGAGCTAGCCCTGGCAACTGATTACATCATGTTGGTTGATGACGGGTCGAGCGCCGTGTCGCTGCCGGAAGTGCCGCTGCTCGCGGTATTGCCGGGAACGGGTGGTCTGACCCGCGTCGTAGACAAGCGCCGCGTCAGACGCGACCGCGCGGATTTCTTTTGTACCGTAACCGAAGGTGTCCGTGGCAAGCGCGCCCTCGACTGGAAACTGGTCGACGAACTGGTGCCGCGCTCGAAATTGCGCGAGACCGCAACGGCACGGGCACAGGAATTCGCCGCCGGACGTCCCGCTGACGCAAAGGGCATCGCGCTGGAACCGCTTAAGCGTGAGTTTGGCGAAGCCGAGCTTCGATATGACACGCTTGCCGTTACGCTCGACCACGAGAACGGCGCGGCGGAATTCACCATCCGTGGCCCGGAAGGGGAGGTGCCCGTCGATGTGGCGGCCATTCACGATGCCGGTGTCGGGTTCTGGCCGCTGGCCCTGGCGCGCGATCTCGACGACGCGATCTTGCATCTGCGCGCGAATGAGGCGGAACTCGGCACCTGGGTCCTGCGCACCGAGGGGGATGGAGAGACGGTCGCCGCATACGATGCGTTGCTCGAAACGCACGCCGAAGATTGGCTGGTCCACGAAATCACATTGTTTCTGAAGCGAACTTTCAAGCGGCTTGACGTGTCCTCGCGCAGCATGATCGCGCTCATCGAGCCAGGTTCCTGCTTTACCGGTACGTTGCTGGAATTGGCGCTGGCGGCGGATCGCAGCTACATGTTGGACGGTGCGTTCGAAGAGTCGAACCAGCCGCCCGCGACGGTGCGCATGACCAGCATGAATTTCGGTCCCCTGCCGATGGGCAATGGGCTGACGCGGCTGGAAACGCGATTGCTGGACGATAGCGCTGCGCTCGACGCGTTGCGCGACGAAATCGGCGAAGAATTGGAAGCCGACCAGGCGGAAGAACTCGGGCTCGTGACCTTCATTCCTGACGATATCGACTGGGAGGATGAAGTCCGCCTGGCCGTGGAGGAGCGGCGCAGCTTTTCGCCCGATTCCCTGACGGGGATGGAGGCAAGTTTGCGTTTCGCCGGGCCGGAAACGATGGAAACGAAAGTATTCGGCCGATTGACCGCATGGCAAAACTGGATCTTCCAGCGGCCCAATGCGGTTGGAGAAGAGGGGGCGTTGCAACTGTTCGGTTCAGGGAAACAGGCCGCTTTCGACCGGAAGCGGGTGTGACCGGGCCTCAGAGAATGGAAGCCATACGATGAGCATCGACTACAACGAAACCATCCCGAACAACGTCAATTTGGCCGACGATCGACGCCTATTGCGGGCCTTGGAACGATGGCAGCCGGCCTACCTGAAATGGTGGGAGGATATGGGCCCCGTCGAAAGCGACGATTTGTCGGTCTATCTGCGCACCGCGATCAGTGTCGAGAAGGACGGTTGGGCGAATTACGGCCATGTCCGCATGCCGGACTATCGCTGGGGCATCTTCTTGGCGCCGCCGGAGGAAAACCGGCAAATCGGATTTGGTGTCCATAAAGGTGAAGCTGCCTGGCAAAGCGTCCCCGGCGAGTACCGTTCGGAACTTCGGCGCCTGATCGTGACCCAAGGCGATACCGAACCGGCTTCGGTCGAGCAGCAGCGCCGGCTCGGTAAGACCTGCCCGTCGCTCTACGATCTGCGCAACCTGTTTCAGGTCAATGTGGAAGAGGGCCGTCACCTGTGGGCGATGGTCTACCTGCTGCACGCCTATTTCGGCCGCGATGGGCGGGAAGAGGCGGACATGATGCTGGAGCGCCACGCCGGCGATATCGATCGGCCGCGGATCCTGCAAGCCTTCAATGAGCAGACCGACGACTGGCTGTCCTTCTTCATGTTCACTTACTTCCAGGACCGCGACGGCAAGTACCAGCTCGCATCACTGGCGGAAAGCGGCTTCGACCCGCTGTCGCGTACCTGCCGTTTCATGCTGACCGAAGAAGCGCACCACATGTTTGTCGGCGAGACCGGCATCATGCGGATCGTGCAGCGCACCTGCGAGGTCATGAAGGAACACGACACCGACGATGTCCGGAAATTCGGCGTTATCGATTTGCCGACCATCCAGAAATGGATGAACTTCCATTACTCGATCTGCCTGGACCTGTTCGGACAAGAGCGCTCAACCAATGCGGCGAACTACTTCTCCATGGGGCTGAAGGGACGATATCAAGAGGGCAAGATCGACGACGATCACCAGCTCGATGGGGCGGTATACAACGTGCCCGCGTTCGAGGACGGCAAGATCGTCTCGCTTGAAGTTCCAGCCATCACTGCGAGCAACGAACGCTTGCGAGAGGACTACACCAAGGACAGCCAACGCGGCGTAAACCGGTTTAACAAGGTTATCCGGGATCACGGCATCGACTTTGAGCTGACACTTCCGCATGAGGCTTTCAATCGCGGCATCGGCGCCTTCGTCGGCGTTCATGCGACGCCAGAGGGCAAAATCATCGATGAAGCGGATTGGGAAAAAATGAAAGGCGAGTGGTTGCCGACCGATGCGGATCGGGAGTTCGTCTTATCGCTGATGGTTCCCGTGGTCCAGCCGGGCAAGATGGCGGGATGGATCGCAGCGCCGCGCCGCGGCATTCACGGACAACCCCTCGACTACGAATACGTCAAGTTCCACTAGCCGCACGGCGCAAGGCAGCGCGCGCCAGCAACCGGGTTGAGTCGAGTGTCGGCAACGGCGAATTGCTGTCATCGATGATCAGTGGAATTTCGGTGCAACCGAGCACGACCGCATCGCAGCCCTCGTCTTTCAAGCTGCGAATGACCGTCTGGAAATAGCGGACGGCGTCATCCGTGAAAATGCTTTGAACCAGCTCATCCATGATGATGCGGTTCATTTCCACCCGCGCCGCTTCATCGGGGCGGGCAAATGTGATACCGCACGCCGAGAGCTTCTCGGGATAGACCTCGCTGTCGACTAGCCAGCGCGTGCTCGTCAGGGCAAGTCGTTCGAAGCCATTGGCTTGGGCTTCCGCCGCAACGGCGTCGGCAATGTGCAGCCAGGGCAGCGGCGACGCCTGTTCGATATGGGGAAGCGCCTGATGGATCGTATTGTCTGGGCAAATCAAAAAATCGGCGCCTGCCTGGGCCAGCTTTTGCGCTGAGGTCAGCATGAGCTTGCCGACACCCGCCCAGTCGCCGCTGTCGAGACATGTGACGTAGTCCGCGAGCGACGGGGTATGCATCGTTACTTCCGGGTGCGCGTGTGCCCCCATGAGCGCCGCACCCTCGACGCAGATGGTGCGGTAGCAAAGTGCGGCGCCTTCGGCCGAGCAGGCGACGATTCCAATATGTTGCGCCATGTCGGCTCTGTTCCCGGCAATCTCCCGGCGTTGCCGCTAAACGCCCGGTTTG
>CAJWOT010000254.1 GCA_913044215.1 uncultured Rhodospirillaceae bacterium
ATCACCTGGACCAACCCGGCTGCCGCGGCCGCAAGCTCTATCGCCGTAGACTTTTCCTTGATGACACAGTTCGGCGGCAGCTTCACGCCGGCCATTACCCAGGCAAACGGCAACATGGCCAGCGTACTGACCGACATTTCTTTCAACTCGGCCGGCGAGGTGGTCGGTCAGTTCAGTATTGGCCTCACGCAGGGTATCGCGAAGTTGCCGGTCGCCCTGGTTCGTGCCGAAAACCTGCTCGCCACCGCGCAGGGCACCAATTTCACGGTGAGCCCCGAATCCGGCGATATCCGCCTGGTCGAAGCCGACGTATCCGACTTCGCGAACTTCGTGCCGAATGGCTTGGAAGAATCGACCGTGGATCTGGCGGGCGAGTTCAGCGACATGGTGATCGCGCAGCGCGCCTATTCCTCCGCCGCGCAAACGGTTCGCGTCGTCGACGAAATGACCCAGGTCGCGACCCGCCTGAAAACGTAAAATCGCGCCTCACCGATCGAATTAGGCAATCTTCGCCGCGTCTTCGATGATCATCTGCGCTTCGTCCCGACCGCGCCAGCTGTCGAGCTCCAAATGCCCGGCAATATGCAGGGGCAAACCACCGGACGACAGCAAGGCCTGGCCGAGCGGCTGATCCGCAGCCCGAAAGGCGATCCCCTTGATCCGGCCGCCATCCTCGCCACCGATAAAGCAGCGTACGTGATCCCGGCCGACGATATCGGCCTTGAGCACCCTCGCGGCGGGAAAGACGAAACGGGGCCGCGCATTGCCGGCGCCGAACGGCGCCAGATGTTCCAGCGACTCGATAAATTCAACATTGGCGCCCCCGGGTTGCAGGCACCCATCGACGCCCAACTCGGCAACGATCCCGTCATCGCCGGCATGCGCCGCAATTCTTTCGCTGAGGAAATGCCGGAACGCGGCGTCCTGATCACGCGCCACCGTGAAGCCGGCAGCCATCGGATGGCCGCCCCCATTGATCAGCAATCCCGACTGCCGCGCGGCCACGACAGCAACCCCCAAATCGACACCGCGGACGGAACGGCCCGAGCCTTTACCGACGCCGTTCTCATAAGCGACGACGCAGGCCGGCCTGTTGTAGCGATCCTTCAGGCGGCTCGCGACGATGCCGATGACGCCGGGATGCCACCCTTCGGCTGCGACATAGATCAACCCATCATCGAGATTGCCTTGTGCCGCCTCCGCCTCAACCTGTTCAATGGCGGTATCGAGGCAGGCGGCCTCGATCGCCCGTCTTTCCTGATTGTAGTCGTCGAGCCGTTTCGCGATCGCGCGCGCCTCTTCCGCATTCTCGGTCGTCAGCAAGGTTGCCCCGAGGCCCGACTCGCCGACCCGCCCGCCCGCATTGACGCGCGGGCCGAGCACGAATCCGGCATGGTAGGCCTTTAGTGCCTCACTGACGCCCGCGACATCGGCCAAGGCGGCAAGACCGAGGTTGCGCCGGCGCGCCATCACCGTCAGTCCTTGTCTGACGAAAGCACGGTTCACCCCCGTCAGCGGCACCACGTCGCACACCGTGCCGAGCGCCACGAGATCGAGCAATCCCAGCAGGTTCGGCTCACCCCGCCCCTCATACCAGCCGGCTTGCCGGAGACCGCGATTGACTGCGACCGCCAACAAAAAGGAAACCCCCACCGCAGCCAGCTGACCGTACGCGCTGTCGTCGTCCAGCCGGTTCGGGTTGATGACGGCCCGCGCGCGCGGCAGACGCGGCTCAGCGACGTGATGATCGACGACGATCACCTCTAGCCCCGTCGCCGCCGCCGCTTCCAGGGGCTCGAAGGCGGTGATCCCGCAATCCACGGTGATAACGATGCGGAGCCCTTCCGCCGCCAGCGCGGCGAGCGCGTCCGCATTCGGCCCATAGCCTTCCTTCAGGCGGTCGGGAATGTAAATACGGGTTCGTGCGCCGACCGCGGCGAAGAAACGGGACAACAGGGCGGACGACGTCGCGCCATCGACGTCATAGTCGCCGAGAATACCGATTGTCTCGCCCTGCTGGACAGCCGCAACCAGCCTGTCCACCGCCTCGTCCATATCGTTCAGATGCGACGGATCGGGCAGCAACTCCTTCAGCGCCGGTTTCAGAAACCCCGACGCGTCTTCCAGGGATATCCCACGCGCGGCCATGACCCGGCCCACCGCTTCGGGCAGATCGAAACGCTGCGATAGCGCCAGCGCGAGGCGATCATCTTCGCCCCGTGTCCGCCAGCGCTTGCCCCCCAACGAGCGCGTTACGCCGAGGAAGCCCGCTTCAGTCATTCCTCAGCGAAGCGGAAACCGGTCTTGCGGGTGAAATCATGCTCCGAACTGATTTTTCGGACGGTGCCGCTCTTGGACCGCATGACGATGGATTCCGTAAAGGCGCCGCCACCCCGGCGCCGCACGCCTTGCACCATCGTGCCGTCGGTTACGCCAGTCGCGGCAAACATCACATCGCCCGCCGCCAGGTCGAGCATGCTGTAGACCCGGTCGAGATCCGTGATGCCCCATTTGGCAGCCCGTGCCCGCTCATCGTCATTACGGAACAGCAGCCGGCCTTGCATCTGACCGCCGATACAGCGCAGCGCCGCCGCGGCGAGAACGCCTTCCGGCGCGCCACCGCTCCCGACATAGATATCAACCCCGCTGCTGACGCTGGAGGTTGCGATAACTCCGGAAACATCACCGTCGGAGATCAGCATGATCCGCGCACCGGAATCGCGCACCGCCTTGATCAGATCGGCATGACGCGGCCTGTCGAGAATGCAAACGACCAGATCGGAGATGTTCTTGTTTTTCGCCTTGGCCAGATTGGTCAGGTTCTCGATCGGCTCTGCGTCGATATCGACGACCCCTTCCGGCAGGCCACCGCCGACGGCGATCTTATCCATGTAGACGTCCGGCGCGTTCAGGAAGTTGCCCTCATCCGCCATGGCGATGACCGCCAGCGCGTTGGTGCCGCCTTTCGCCGTGATCGTCGTCCCTTCCAACGGATCCAGCGCAATATCGACTTTCGGCCCGTCGCCCTTACCGACCTTCTCGCCGATATACAGCATCGGCGCCTCATCGCGCTCGCCTTCGCCGATGACGACCGTGCCATCGATCGACAGGCTGTTCAGCGCGTCGCGCATGGCATCGACAGCAGCCTGATCTGCGGCCTTCTCGTCGCCGCGGCCCATCCACCGCGACGCGGACAGGGCCGCCGCTTCCGTGACCCGCACCGCTTCCAGCGCCAGATTGCGGTCCATGGTGCTCGCGTTCTCACTCATAAAGATGCACTCCCAACAGGACAGGCAGTCGTTCGGACGAACGGCCTGACAATTTCGATCTTGGTGGTCCGAAGCTTAAAACGGCTGACCCGCATCGGAAATAGGATTCTAAGCGGTTTCAATCCGAATCATGCGTGGCGGCTCGGCAACACTGTCGAGACCCGCTATAAGCTCCAGCGCCTGCCGCATTGCGGCCTCTTTGGTCTCGTGCGTCGTCAGGACAACCGGGACGACCCCGCCTTCCGCACGGCCGCGTTGGATCGCCGACTCGATAGAAATTTGCGAATCGCGCAACGCCCCGGCGATATCGGCAAACACGCCGGGTTTGTCCGTGACCATCACCCGGACGTAGTAAAGCCCGACCCGCTCATCCGTGGGCCGGATCTGCATCGGTTTCAACGCCTCGACCGGGACACCGTATGTCGGGGTCTGTCGACCGCGCGCAATATCCACGATGTCGGCGACAACCGCGGAAGCCGTCGGTCCAGCGCCCGCACCACGGCCTTCAAACATGGTGGTGCCGACGAAATCGCCCTCGGCAACAACACCATTGAAAACGCCCTCGACGGACGCGATCGGGGCGTCCAGCGGCACCATGGCGGGATGAACGCGCTGCTGCACCCCGCCTTCGCCATTCTCGGCGATCCCCAGGAGTTTGATCTTGTAGCCAAGCTCCGTGGCGAAACGGATGTCCTGTGCGTCGATGTGACGGATGCCTTCGATATGGACCGCATCGAAATCGATTTCGCAACCGAAGGTCAGGCTGGTCAAGATTGCCAGCTTGTGCGCGGCGTCGATGCCATCGATATCGAAGGTCGGGTCCGCCTCGGCATAGCCATGCTCCTGCGCCTCGGCCAGGATATCGGCGAATTCGCGGCCGGTTTCCCGCATGGTCGTCATGATATAGTTGCAGGTGCCGTTCAGAATGCCCTGCAGCCGGGTTACTTGGTTCGCCGCCAGCCCTTCGCGCAGCGCTTTGACGATCGGAATACCGCCGGCAACCGCGGCCTCGTAGGCAAGGGTCACCCCTGCGGTTTCCGCCGCCCGGCCCAGGCCGGCGCCATGCATAGCGATCAAGGCTTTGTTCGCGGTGACGACATGCCGCCCCGCCGCGATCGCGGTCTCACACGCATCCTTGGCAATGCCTTCGCTGCCGCCGATCAGCTCGCAAATCACATCCGCATCGGCTTCCCGCGCCATCGCGACGGAGTCGTCGAACCAGGCAATCGAACCCAGATCGAGGCCGCGATCCTTGCTTCGGTCGCGCGCCGACACGGCCGTTACCACGATGGGCCGGCCGCCCCGCTGCGCCAACATTTCGGCCTGTGCGGCGATCAGCCGAACGGTTTCGGCCCCGACGACACCCAGTCCCGCGACGGCTATTTTCAACGGCGCCGTCATGACACGGCTTTCAGGTGCGGCTGCTGCACCGTTTCTTCCGGATCCGCCTGCGACAGAAAGCGGCGAATGTTGCGGATCGCCTGACGGATACGGTGCGTGTTTTCACACAAGGCGATCCGGACATAGCCTTCCCCATGCTCGCCGAAACCGATCCCCGGCGAAACCGCGACCTCGGCCTCTTCCAGCAAACGCTTGCTGAAGGCCAGGCTGCCCATCGACTGGAAAGCGGGTGGCAAGGGCGCCCAGGCGAACATGGTGGCGGGCGGGCTCGGGATCGACCAGCCGGCCCGCTCAAGACCATCGATCAGCACGTCGCGGCGCTCCTTGTAGATGCCGCGCACCTCTTCGACGCAATCCTGCGGGCCGTTCAGCGCGGCCGTCGCGGCGACTTGCACCGGCGTAAAGGCGCCATAGTCCAGGTAGCTCTTCACCCGGGAAAGCGCGGCGATAAGGCGGGGATTGCCAGCAGCGAAACCGATCCGCCAGCCGGGCATGGAATAGGTCTTGCTGGTCGATGTGAACTCGACGGCAATGTCCTTCGCGCCCGGAATCTGAAGGATCGATGGCGGCGGCTCGTCGTTGAAATAGATCTCGGCATAGGCGAGATCCGACAGCACATAGATCTCGTGCCGGCGGCAGAAATCCAACACTTCGCCGAAGAAATCCAAGTCGGCGGTCAGGGCTGTCGGGTTCGACGGATAGTTCAGCACCAGAGCGATCGGTTTCGGCACCGAATGGATCACTGCGCGCTCCAGCGCCGCGATGAGATCGCCGTTCGGCGTCACCGGAATATGGCGCGCCGAGCCGCCGGCGATAATGAAACCGAACTGATGGATCGGATAGGACGGGTTGGGCACCAGCAGGATATCGCCCGGGCTGGTGATCGCCTGCGCCAGATTGGCGAGCCCTTCCTTCGAGCCCAGGGTGACGATCGCCTCGCGCTCCGGATCGATCTCGACGCCGAATCGGCGGTCGTAATATCCCGCCAGCGCCTTGCGCAGACCCGGGATACCGCGCGAATTGGAATAGCGGTGAACCCGCGGGTTCTGGGTCGTCTCGACGAGCTTTTCGATGATATGCGGCGGCGGCGGCATGTCCGGGTTGCCCATACCAAGGTCGATGATGTCCGCACCCGCCGCACGCGCCTTCGCCTTCATGTCGTTGACTTCGGCAAAAACATAGGGCGGAAGGCGTTTAACTTTATAGAATTCTTCGTTCATCGATTTGTCATGGTCTGGTTGCGATCGGACCGGCGCATTCCCGGCGTCGGCGACTATGTAGCCTTCCCGTTCGTCTAAGTCGACCGCTTCTTGCATTTTCTGATGTTTTCCAATCGATAAGCATGGGTTCCTCCAAGCATGTCCGCGCGACAGCGGGACGGGTTTGCGTTAGAAACTATCGGCACATCTACAATGGCATTATGGCGAGTCGATGACCGATCCGG
>CAJWOT010000255.1 GCA_913044215.1 uncultured Rhodospirillaceae bacterium
GCGTGCGCGCGACGGCGACATGGGCGAGCGCGAAATCCGGATCGGCGGCAAGCGCTTGTTGAAAGGCCGCCTCGACATCCGGCGCCGCGGCCAGGAACCGGTCCATACCCTCCACATAAGCGTCACGCGCGTCGGCGGAGTCGGTGGTCAGGTCGTTGCCGTAACGGTCTTGCAACATGGGGGGATCCTTTCGAGGCGCGGCACAGTTCGGACGAGAGGCTGGGTGGCGGGTTGTCGGTATCGTACTTGGGTGGAAGTGCGAAGGAGCGCCGCAAATCGAGGTGGCTGTTTTTGCGGCGGCGACCAAGATAGCCGACGATACCGTTCGCTTCGGCTATTGCCGGTATCCTCCAGCATGCCGGAGTCTAGTTGGTGTTGGGGGCGAAATCCATGACCGTCCGATGTGTCGCCGGTTTGGATAATTCTTAGCCGGGCGATAAAATTCCTGCAGCCGTAACGAAGCGGAGTGGCGCTGTGCCCGAAGGCGTGTCCAAGGTCAAATCGCAAGAATTCTCGGTGGCCCCGATGGCGGGCGCGTTGGGGGCGGAAGTGCACGGGCTCGATGCGTCGGTGCTGACCGGACTGTCGGCCGAACTGAACGACGTCTTCCTGGAGCACAAGGTGCTGGCGATCCGCGGCCAGGATCTAAATCCGGCGTCCTTTCTCGCCTTCTCGAAACTGTGGGGCGATATCCATTTCTACCCCTATATGACGGGCCTGCCGGAGGAGCCGGAGGTATTCGAGATCCGCACCGCGCCGGACGCCAAGCGCGTGTTCGGCAACCGCTGGCACAGCGATCAGATGTATGACGCGCATCCCTGCAAGGCGACGCTGCTGTACGCGCAGGAGCTGCCGCCGGTGGGCGGCGATACGGTCTTCACCGATCTGGAGGCCTCATATGAGGCCCTGTCGGAGGGGATGAAGGCGATGCTGGCTGGACTGCGCATCCACTGCGATCCGGGCGACAAGACCCGTTACGGCGGCAAGACGCGCGCCGAATGGTATGCCGGCGACGATATGGCGGTGAAGCTGAACGGCAAGGACGCGGCCCCGCCGGTCGCCATCCACCCGCTGGTGCGTACCCATCCGGAGACCGGCCGCAAGTGCTTGTTCGTCGGCGATCAGGTGCAGCGCTTCGACGGGCTGACCCTGGAGGAAAGCGCGCCGCTGCTAAGCTATTTGATGACCCATATCCAGCGGCCGGAATTCACCTGCCGGGTCCGTTGGGAACCAGGCACGCTGGTCATGTGGGACAATCGTTGCACCTGCCACTACGCGGTCGCCGACTATGTCGGTCAGTTTCGCCGGATGCACCGCGTGACCATCGCGGGCGACACGCCGTACTAGCCTGGAGAATCGATATGACGCTGGAGATCACCCCCATGGGCGCCGCGCTGGGCGCCGTGGTTTCAGGACTCGACTTGTCGCAAAAGCTGGCGGCGGAAACGGTGGAACGGCTGCGCAATGCGTGGCTGGAGCACATCGTTCTGGTCTATCACGGCCAGGACCTGTCGGACCCGCAGCTGCTAGACTTCACACGCTATTTCGGCGAGCTGGAATACCCGCCCTCCAAGCTGCTGAATTATTCGCAGGGCTCGGGCCAGAAAGACGACATTCCGCTCGAGATCAACGTCATCTCCAACGTGATCGAGAACGGCAAGAAAATTGGGCAATTGGGCAATGCGGAGGCCAAGTGGCACACCGATACGCCCTTTGTGGAACGCCCGCCCGCGGCCAGCATACTGCACGCCTGGGAGCTTCCGCCGAGCGGCGGCAACACCTGCTTCATGAACATGTATGCGGTGCTGGAGGCGTTGCCGGCAGAGCTGCTGGCGAAGATCGATGGCAAGAAATGCAAGCACGACGTCTCGCACACCAGCGATGGCGTGCTGCGGCATGATTACGACGATTCGCCCGACGCCAAATCATGTCCCGGCCCCTGGCATCCGATGATCCGCACCCATCCGGACTCCGGCCGCAAGGCGCTCTATCTCGGCAAACGGGCCTGGGCCTATATCGAAGGGACCACGACGGAAGAGAACGAGGAAATCCTCGACGCGATCTGGGCGATCGCGGAACGGCCCGAATTCGTCTACGAGCATGTCTGGACGCAGGGCGACGTGCTGATGTGGGACAATCGCTGCGCCATGCACCGCCGCGATGAATTCGACGGAAGCCAGCGCCGCATCATGCACCGCAGCCAGTTGCGCGGGGATATCCCGGTTTAGGCTTGTCGAACCGGATCGTTACTCCGCCGCCTGGGCACCGCTCAGCGCGGCCTGCGCCTGCACCGCCTCCAGCCAACTATCCACGTCGAAGCCGCGGGAGCCCATGATGCCGCGGAAAAACACCTTGCCCTCGGCGTCGAGCACGTAGAGCCGCTCCGGCAAGGCGGCGTACTTCGCGTCCACCTCGTTCTCCATATTGTCGAGCAGCATCGGTATGGTGAAGCCGAGATCGAGCCGGCAGACATTCGCCAGTTCGGCCCGTTCGTCGCCGGTTTTCGGATCCAGGAACTCGACATGGTCGTCCAGATTAGACCGCACCTGCCAGCCGTCGGTCGGGTGAGCCTCGCGGATGTAAACCAGGTAAAAATCGATCCGGTCCTTGTAGGTCTCGTAGATTTCGTTCATGCGCACGGCATGTTTGCGAAAGGGCGGTCAGGTGTAGGAGCCGAAGATCAGGGCGACAGGGCGGCCCCGCGTCTCCGAAAGTTGGAAAGGGCCACCGCTTTGCGCGCCATCCTCGGCCAGCCGCATGATGCGGAAGTCGGGCGCCATGTCGCCCACTTTGGGCGCATGACGCTCTCGCGCGATCCGGCCGTCCCGCATGGCGGTATAGGCCTCGCGCGTGAGCATCATGCGTTCGAAATCCGCGTCGTCCAGCGTCTCCGGCGGCGGATAGGTGATCACCAGTTCCTCGGTCATGCCGTCCCACTCCGTTACACATCATGCGAAGAGGTTAGCGGATAACCGGCTAGAAATCCTGAATTGAAAGACTCTGGGTCGAGCGCTTCTTTTTCGATCCCAGCAATGCGCAGAGCCATTCCCAGGCGTTGCGCCGTTTTCGTTTCCAATGCGGCGCTGGTTCCTTCGGTTTGCAAATTCGTTCCCACAGCGCATGGCGGGAGTCCGTCCCCATCACGGGTCTCCGTCTGCGCCCCTCGGTCATGAATATTAACCATGGCAGGAACGTTGCAGTGATCGGTGTCACTGGCGATGACGGTTTCGCGCCACACGCGTGTCCGGTAGCATCCTGGCGGGTCCAATAGGGAGGGCTTCCATGTCCAACTTCCACGCCGAACTCGACAAGCAAGGGCTGCGCGGTTTCCTCGGTTTCGTCGAGGAGAACCATCCCGATCAGCTGCTCCGTCTCACCGAACCGGTGCGGTCGGAATATGAGATGACGGCGATCGTCTTCGAGCTGGAGCGCGCCGGCCGCTGCCCGGTCGTCGTGTTCGAGAATGTGGTCGGGCAGGACATTCCGGTGGTGACCAACATCGCCGGCAACCGGGCGGTGCTCGCATCGCTGTTGGATGTGGACGAACGCGACCTGCCCACCGCCTTCCGCGAGCGCTGTCAGAACTACCTCCCGGTCGAGCGGGTCGAGAGCGCGCCCTGGCAGGAGGTGGTGATCGAGGGCGAGGATGTCGATCTCGCCCAACTGCCGATCCCGCTGCAGTTCGATGTCGACAAGGCGCCCTACATCACCGCCGGACAGATCACCGCACGCGACCCAGAGACCGGCGTCGACACAACCGGTTTTCACCGGCTAATGGTGTCGGGCAAGAACCGGCTCGGCGTCTCGCTGCATTCGCGCCGCCGCATGTACGAGTTCCACCGGCGAGCCGCCGCGCGCGGCGAGAACCTGCCGGCGGCGATCACGCTCGGCATCCACCCGCTGCACTATATGGGCTCGATGGCCTATCACTATCCGCCGGACGTGCGGAAATACGAGATCATCGGCGCGCTGTTTGGGGAGCCCTACAAGGTCGCCGGCTGCGGGATCGACGGGTTGGAGATTCCGGCCGGGGCGGAAATCGTCATCGAGGGCGAGATTTTGGCCGACACGCATGAGCCGGAGGGCCCGTTCGGCGAGTTCACCGGCTACGCCTCCTACCGTTCGACTCAGAATGTCTTTGTCGCCAAGCGCATCCAGATGCGGCGCGATGCGCAGTTCCACAGTGTCGTCTCCGGCATGTCGAAGGACCACATCTTGGTGTCCTGTATCACCCGGGAAGGCGAGATCCTGAACGCGCTGCGGCGCAATTTGCCGAACGTGCAGGCGGTGCATGTGCCGCACATCACCTGCGGCGGGCTGATGGCGATCGTGAAGATGAAGAAGACCGCGCCGGGCGAGCCGCAGCAGGCGATCATGGCCGCGCTCGGCACCGAGTTCTATACCAAGATCGTCATCGTCGTGGACGAAGACGTCGACATCTTCACCCTGTCGGACGTGATGTGGGCGGTGGCGACCCGGGTGCGCGCCGACGAGGATCTGGTCTTCATCCCCGGCGCGAAGGGCGCAATCCTCGACCCGACTTCGGATCCGGAGACCTTCACCCTGACCAAGGTCGGCGTTGACGCCACCAAGCCGGACGGCCGTGACTTCGCCGAGCGGCTGTTGATCTCCGACGAACAGCGTGCCCGAGGCCGTGAGATATTGGCGGCGGCGGGTATCGATTTGTAACGTCGCTCGCTATGCGGTTTTTTGCGTCAACTGCCCCTGTTCCTCATCCCATCGCCATAGCGGAGCATCACCGTGCAGATGCACGCCGCCGAGCCAATGGTCGACAGGGTTCAGGGCCGCCGCGTCCGCCGTGCCATCGAAGACCTCCTGGCCGCTGGCGCTGAGCACAAATCGCTGCCCGCGGAACGCCTCGATGTCGATCTTGTCGCGCGGCGGATAGCGGAAGGGCAGGCCGGAGCGGCAGCGTAGCAGCGGGGTGGGGCCGTCGCACAGGGCGGCAAGGCGGCGGAAGGTGCTCCAGTCGCCCATGAACAGATGGCTTTCCAACGCCATGTTCTCCATGAAAAGCGCCAGCGGGTCGCGCCGGCCGCCGGCCACAAGTTCGAGCAGCTGACGGTCGGTGCGGGCGAGCCCGTGTGTCGTCGACGGAAACTCCTCCAGATGGCGGGACAGCGCCGGGGCGAGGAACGGCAATGCCGACATTTCACCGGCGAGTAGGGTTTCGATGGCCCTTGGGTCGGCCGACCGGAAGGCGGACCAACCGGCCTGGGCCAGCGCGAACTGCGCATCCGTGACCGCAGCCCGTGCGTCCAGCAGGGCGGGCGCCTGGGTCGGGTGCAACTGCCCGAGGCCGCGAAACTCTGTAACGGCCGGATGGTTGTCGATGCAGATGAGGTCGAGCGAGGCCGGCCGCGCGTCTGCGAACCCGGCGAGGATCTGCAGCAGCTGCAGCTGATCCAGCAGATCGTGTTCGAACCACAGCACGATTTCGTCATAGGCGCCGGCATCGCGGAATTGCCGGTCCCGTTGCTGCATCTCATCCGCCGGGTCGCGGTCGTTCGGATAAGTGGCGGCCAAATAGTCGGCGCGCTGTTGCGAGGTGGCCTCGAGATTGAGCCCGGCCGGAAACGGTCCTTCGAACATAAGGTCCTGCCAGGGCAGGATGTCTCCCGCGACCGCCGACGCCCGGATCACCCCCGCTGCGCTGTCGCCATTCGTGATGTTGAGTCGTTTGGTCATGGAGCCTGTTTTACCGGACCTTTCGCATTGCCGGCTAACGGAAATGCGGTTGCTCGATTATTCGACGCTGAGTGCGGCAAGGAGTGCCGCCATGACCCCCGCCTCTTGCGGGTGGGCGCTTGTCTGCGCAAGCATGTAGGCCGTCTGGCCGTTCACCATACATGTTCGCAACGCGTGCCGGTCTGCGCCATGCCGGATCAGCAGGCGCGCCATGTCGGTGGCGTTGAGCGGCGTCACTTGCCGATGGCTTTCGACCCCGTTGGCGCCGATATAGTGAAGCAGGGTCGACCGGTGTCCATACGCGCTCCGGGCTCGCGCCAATTCCGGCATCTCGGTCAGCCGTGC
>CAJWOT010000256.1 GCA_913044215.1 uncultured Rhodospirillaceae bacterium
GTCGACATTCTCGACATTCTTGGATTTAGCCAGCTGAATCATGGGAAAGGACCTCCAAGCGGACGATGACGCCGTCGGGATTCGAGAGACTTGAGTATGTATTTTCCCTAATATTCCACATCTTTTGTATTTCGGTCAATTCCTCATCCACACCGGTTCCTTTCAGAAACAGACATATTGAATTCGGTGTCAGATACGGTTCGGCATATTCGAGAAGGATTGACAACGGGGCCAGGGCGCGGGCGGTGACGACATCCGCTTTCAGTGCCGTCGGCGTTTCGATCCGTGCATTGTGAATCGTAACCGCCGTTTCCGTCACCCGCGCGGCCTCGCGCAGAAAGGCGCATTTGCGCGCGTTGGCTTCGACCAGGTGAACGTCCGGCGCCCCCATGATCGCCAGAACCAGGCCGGGAAACCCGGCGCCGCTGCCGAAATCGACCAGACGGCCGGCGGATTTGGGGAGATACGGGAACAGCTGCGCCGAATCCAGCATATGGCGGCGCCACAGATCCGCGATTGTCGACCGGCCGACGAGATTGACCGTCTTGTTCCACTTGATGAGCAGCGCAGCATAGCGCTCCAACCGCTCGATTGTTTCACGTGAAACATTTATCGCCGCAGCGAAGCCCGCCGCAGCGAGCGGTTCAGGCCCGGGCATTGCCGCGGCGGACGTAACGCAGGAGCGCGATCGTGGCGGCGGGGGTCACGCCGGAAATCCGCGCGGCGGCGCCGATCGTCCGCGGCCGCGCCGCTTCCAGCTTCTGCCGCACCTCCGCGGACAGGCTGCCCACGGCCGCATAGTCGAGATCGTCCGGCAGCCGCAGCTGATCGTCCTTGCGATAGGCTTCGATATCCGCGTCCTGACGCGCCATATAGCCTTGATACAGCCCGTCGATGGCAAGCTGTTCGGCGACGTCCGGCCGCAGCGCGTTCAGTTCGGGCCACAGCCGGGCGAGCCCCGTCATGTCGACGCCGGGAAAGGCGAGCAAATCGATCACGTCGCGGACGACGCCATCCGCTTTTATCTTGAACCCCGCCCTATTCAACACAGTCGGGCTCGCGCGCAGGGCGCGGGCCAAGGCACGGCCCTCGGCCAGCGCGCGCGCCTTTTCCGACCAGGCCGCGCGCCGCGGTGCCGAAAGGCAGCCGAGCTCGGCGCCGATCGGGCTCAACCGCTGGTCCGCATTGTCCGCCCGCAACCGCAACCGGTATTCGGCGCGCGAGGTGAACATGCGGTAGGGCTCATTCGTCCCCTTGGTCACGAGATCGTCGATCAGCACGCCGATATAGGCCTCCGCCCGATCGAGGATCAGCGGGTCGCGGCCGTGGACGGCCAGCGCCGCGTTGAGTCCGGCCATCAGCCCTTGCGCAGCCGCTTCCTCGTAGCCGGTGGTTCCGTTGATCTGACCGGCGAAGTAGAGCCCCGGGATCTTCCGCGTCTGCAGGGCGTGATCCAGCGCGCGCGGATCCACATAATCGTACTCGATGGCGTAGCCCGGCCGGATAATGCGCGCCGCCTCGAGCCCCGGGATCGTTTTCAACAAATCTTCCTGGACGTCGCGGGGGAGGGAAGTCGAGATCCCGTTGGGGTAAACCGTGTCATCGTCGAGCCCTTCTGGCTCGAGATAGATTTGATGGCTCGCCTTGTCGGCAAAGCGCACCACCTTGTCCTCGATGGACGGACAATAGCGCGGCCCCGTGCCGTCGATTTGCCCGGAATAGATCGGCGCCCGGTCGAGGTTGGCGCGGATCAGATCATGTCCGGCCGCACTGGTGTGCGTCAGGTGGCAGACGATCTGCGGCGTGGTGATTTTATCGGTCAGGGTGGAGAAGGGGACGGGATCATCGTCGCCCGGCTGCACCTCGAGCCCGGCCCAATTGATGGTCGTGCCGTCCAGCCGCGGCGGCGTTCCGGTCTTGAGCCGCCCGAGCGGGAAGCCGAACTGGCCCAAGGTGCGGGACAGACCGTAGGACGCATCGTCGCCGACCCGGCCGGCCGGGATTTTCTCCTCACCGATATGGATCATCCCACCGAGAAACGTGCCTGTGGTCAGCACGATGGTCCGCGCCGGCAAGGTCGATCCGTCCGCGGTGATCACACCAGCGACCCGCCCCGTATCGTCCAGCGCAATATCTTCGACCGCGGCAGCCCGGATTTCGAGATTGTCCTGTGCCGCCAAGGCCGACTGCATCGCCACGCGATACAGCGCCCGGTCGGCCTGCGCCCGCGGACCGCGGACCGCCGGCCCTTTGCTTCGGTTCAGCAGCCGGAACTGGATACCGGCCTGATCGGCCACGCGGCCCATGACCCCGTCGAGTGCGTCGATCTCGCGCACGAGATGCCCCTTGCCCAAACCGCCGATCGCCGGATTGCAGGACATCTCACCGATGGTCTCGAGCTTGTGGGTAACCAGCATGACGGACGCGCCCAGGCGCGCCGCCGCGGCCGCCGCCTCGCAGCCCGCGTGTCCGCCGCCCACAACGATGACATCCCAGTGCTTCATGGCGGGCAATCTAGTGTCAGCGGTTTTTCAAGTAAAGACGCGGATTTCCGGGACCCGCGACCGGAATGTTTCACGTGAAACATTATTTGCCGATGCAAAAGTCCCGGAAAATCACATCCAGCAGATCTTCCACGTCAACGGCACCGGTAATCCGGCCCAGCGCACGCACCGCGAGCCGGAGGTCCTCCGCCGCGAGCTCCGATTCCGGCGCGGCCGCCGCGCGGGTGAGAGCCTGCCGGCAGTCCTGAAGCGCCGCGCGATGACGGCTGCGGGTGATCATCGGCGCGTCGCCAAGGCCGATGCGGTCGCGCACCGCCGCCGCCAGCCCGGACAGGAACGCCTCGATCCCGGTGCCGGTCTTCACCGACACGGCATACTGAGCGCAAATGTCCGCGATCTGGGGAACGGCATCGCCGCCCAGATCGCTTTTGTTGAAGAGGACGATCGTGTCGCGATCGATCATGTCGCGGGACGCCGCATCGGGCACCGCGGTTCGGTCGAACAGCACCAGTTTGAGATCCGCCTGTGCCGCCCGCGCCCGCGCCCGGCGCACACCCTCCGCCTCTATCGCATCGGCGCTGTCACGCAATCCGGCGGTATCGGCCACCGTCACCGGATACCCGGCCAAGTCGAGACGCACCTCGACCACGTCGCGCGTCGTGCCCGCGGTTGACGATACGATCGCCGCATCACGGCGCGACAGCAGGTTCAGGAGACTCGATTTTCCCGCGTTGGGCGCGCCGAGAATGGCGATGTGAACACCTTCCCGAAGGCGCTCACCGCGCCGATGATCATCCAGATGTAGTGCTAATTCATTCTCTACATACAAGATACCTTCCCGGACCGTTGCCTCAAGCGACTCCGGGATCGGCTCGTCGACGAAATCGATCGACGCCTCGAAATGCGCCAGTAATGCCACCAACCGGGTCCGCCATCCCGCATAGAGCCGGCCCAACGCACCGTCGGCTTGCCGCAGGGCCTGGCGCCGCTGCGCATCGGTCTCTGCGTCGATAAGATCGATCAGTCCCTCGGCCGCGGTCAAATCGATCTTGCCGGCGAGAAAGGCACGGCGGGTGAACTCGCCCGGCTCGGCCAGACGCAGGCCGGGCTGTGCCGACAACACCTCCAGCGCTGCCGCGACCACCGCGACACCGCCATGGAAGTGCAGTTCCGCGACATCCTCTCCGGTATAGCTACGGGGGGCGGGGAACCACAGGACTAGCCCGTCATCCAGCGTGCCGCCATCGGCGGGATCACGGAGAACGGCCCGGGTCGCTTTCCGCGGGTGGGGCAGGGGCCCGCCGGACAACCGTTCCAAGACAGCCCCCGCCCTGGGCCCGGACAGCCGGATTACGGCAAGACCGGCGCGGCCGGCGGCGCTGGACAAGGCAAAGATCGTGTCGGTCACGGCGCGGGGTCCTAATGGAAGCCTGTGTTACTTGTCATCCTTGCCGCCGAACTGCGCCCAAAACGCCTTCTGCATCTGATAGAACCCTTCCATACCGGCCGGAAGCCATGTCTTCAGCATCGCATCCGACGCCATGTCCTTGAGGGCCGCGCTCATCTGCGTTTCCACCTTGATCATAAGACGTTCCTGCACAGCAGAAACGTCGGGCAAACCGAGAAACTTCCGCGCTTCCTCTGGCGTGCAATCGATCTCGATGTTGAATTTCATCGCGGAAGCCTCCGTTTCCGGTTAAAGGGTCGCTTGACCCTGTCGCAGCGGGATCAAGATTACTATCATCCCCTGCCGAAATCATCACATCGCGAGTGACCCGCCCATGAGCCGCAATCGCCTCGCAGAGGAAACGAGCCCCTATTTGCTGCAGCATCAGGACAACCCAGTGCACTGGCAGCCCTGGGGCGACGACGCCTTCGCGGCGGCGCGTGATTCCGGCAAACCGATCCTGCTGTCGATCGGTTACGCCGCCTGCCATTGGTGCCACGTGATGGCACATGAGAGTTTCGAAAACGACGAGATTGCCGATGTGATGAACGATTTGTTCGTCAACATCAAGGTCGACCGCGAGGAGCGGCCGGACATCGACACGATCTATCAAACCGCGCTGCAGATGCTCGGCGAACAGGGCGGTTGGCCCCTCACCATGTTCCTCAATCCAGAAGGCGAACCGTTTTGGGGCGGCACCTACTTCCCACCGGCACCGCGTTTTGGCCGGCCTGGATTTCCTCAGGTATTACAAGGTATTGCGGAGGTCTACCACAAGGAACCGGAGCGTGTAAAAAACAATACCGAAGCCATGCGCAGCGGTCTGCAAAGCCTGAGCCAATCGGAATCCGGCGGCGATATTTCGGTCGAAACCATGGACGCCGCGGCCGAACGGCTTGTCCAGGAAGTGGACACCGTGCACGGCGGCGTCGGCGGCGCGCCGAAATTCCCGCAACCCTCTTTCTTCGACCAGCTCTGGCGTGCCTGGAAGCGTACCCAACGGCCGCAATACCGCGACGCTGTCACGACCAGCCTCACGCAAATGTGCCAGGGCGGCATATACGACCATCTGCGCGGCGGCTTCGCGCGCTATTCCGTCGATGCGCGCTGGCTCGTCCCGCATTTCGAGAAGATGCTGTACGACAACGCGCAGCTCCTCGATCTGCTGACCTTGGTTTGGCAGGAGACCCGCGACCCGCTCTACGGCGAACGGGTGGCGGAAACGGTCGACTGGGTGCTCGGTGACATGACCGACCCGGATGGTGGCTTCGCCAGTTCGCTGGATGCGGACAGCGAGGGAGAGGAGGGCAAGTTCGCGGTCTGGAGCGAAACGGAAATCGACGACGCGCTGGGCGATGACGCGGCACTGTTCAAGGAAGTCTACGACGTCTCCCATGACGGCAACTGGGAAGGCAAGAATATCCCCAACCGCCTGCATTCCGTCCGGCCAGGCCCGCCCGCCCGTGAGGCGACCTTGGCGCGCTGCCGCGCCACCTTACTCGACATCCGCAACAAACGGATACAGCCGGGCAAGGACGACAAAATCCTCGCCGACTGGAACGGCATGATGATCGCCGCGCTGGTCAATGCCGGTCTCGCCTTCGAGCAACCGGATTGGATCGCCGCCGCCGCACGCGCCTTCGCGTTCGTCCGCGACCGGATGTCCGTCGACGGCAGGCTGAGGCACAGCTGGCGCGCCGGGAAACTGAACCATCCGGCGACCTTGGACGACTATGCCAATATGAGCCGCGCCGCATTGGCCCTGTATGAAGCGACCGGCGAAGTGCATTATCAGGACTCCGCCATCGCCTGGACCGATATCGCCGATGCGCACTATTTAGACGAGCAAGGCGGCGGCTACTTCCTCGCCGCGCTCGACACCCCCAACTTGATCGCCCAGACCAAGTCGGTGGTCGACAACGCGGTTCCAGCCGGAAACGGGACACTGGTCCATGTTTTCGTGCGGCTCTACTACCTGACCGGCGAGTTACGTCATCTGGAGCGCGCGCGTCGCATCATTTTCGCTTTCTCCGGCGAACTGAAACGCAACATCTTCCCGCTAGCGACCCTGA
>CAJWOT010000257.1 GCA_913044215.1 uncultured Rhodospirillaceae bacterium
CGGCAAGGCGAGCGTGAAGCGCGGCTGGCCGTCAGCGGCTTTTTGAAACGAAGGCAGACGGAAAAACCTGTCCGGTCCTTTTTCAAGCTGCGGGGTATCAGGTGACATACCGCTTCGCTCTCCGAACATCGAACAATTGAACCATGGTCTATCGAACCGTATAGCAGTTCAAGATCGGGCGGACGGCATGCTAGGTTCGCGGTGCAAAGGAAATGACATGAACGACAGCAGTACACTCGAAGCAACGGCGGCCGCCGCCGTCGACCCGATTACCGTATCCGTCATTCAGCACCGGCTTAGCGCCATCGTCGAAGAGATGGGCGAGGCGATGCTGCGGACCTCCTATTCGCAGATCCTTAATTCCAGCCGTGACTTTTCGACGGCCCTGTGTGGCGCAGACGGCATCCTCGTCGCCCAGGCAGAGCATATTCCGGTCCATGTGGGCGCCTTGTCCTGGGCGACGGAGGCGGTCGTCGAATTCTTCGGCGACGATGTTCATAAGGGCGACGTGTTCCTCTTGAACGACCCTTATTTCGGCGGCAGCCATTTGCCCGACCTGACAGCCTTCGTGCCGATTTTCGACGGCGACCGGCTGGTTTTCTGGGCGGTCAACCGAGCGCATCACAGTGACATCGGTGGCGCGACCTACGGCGCATACAACGCGTCGGCGCGCGAGATCTGGCAGGAAGGGCTGCGCCTACCGGCGATCCGGCTATATGACAAGGGCGAGCTGCGCGAAGATATCCTGCGCATGATGGCCGCCAATGTCCGCCATCCGCGCGATTTTCACGGCGACCTGGCCGCGCAGATCGGCTCGGTCCATATCGGTGAAAGACGTCTCCAGGCGCTCATGGAAGAGTATGGCGGCGGCGTGGTGTCACTTGCTGTCGACGCCATCCTCGACGCCTCGGAACGCCAAGCGCGCGCCGTCTTCGCGGAATGGAAGGACGGCACCTACGAAGGTTTGGCACTGCTCGACGATGACGGGCGCGGTAATGAGGATATCCGCGTGCACGCCAAAGTCACAAAATCAGGCAGCGACCTTACGATCGATCTGTCCGACTCTGACCCACAGGTATCGAGTTTCATCAACTCTTCCTACGCCAATACGCGATCCGCGGTCGGCATGGCGATCGCCTTCCTGATCGATCCGGATACCCCGAAGAATGGCGGCACCTTTCGGCCCATCGATGTGATCGCCAAACAAGGCACCGTTGTCTGGGCGCATGAAGGCGCGCCGGTGACGCTTTGCACCAGCCATTGCGGTCAAGAGATCATCGAAGCGATCGTCAAAGCGCTGGCACCTGCCTGTCCGGACCGGACGATGGCCGGATGGGGTAAACGGTTCCGCATCGCCATCAAGGGCGAGGATCCCCGCACTGGGAAGCCTTTCATCTGGCACATGTTCCACGCCCGGCCCGGCGCCGGCGCCTCCTCCGGCGGCGACGGCTGGCATACGGCCGGCGAGTGGCATTCCACCGGCGGGCTGAAATTCGGCAGTGTCGAGGTCGCCGAGTCCCGTTTTCCTCTGCACTTCAAAACCCACGAGTTCCGGCCTGACTCAGGCGGGGACGGCGAGTTCCGTGGCGGCTCCGGCGCCGAAATGGAATTCGTCGTTGAGACAGACACAGATTGCATCGCCAATACCGCCGGCGAAGGGGCGAAACACGGTTCCTGCGGCCTGGTCGGCGGCGCGGATAGCGCGCCGCATCGCTATACCCTCCGCTCGAAGCGCCGCAAACCGCGCGTTTTGAAGACCAAGGAAGAGGGCATTCCGGTGCGTGCCGGCGACAGCTTCCATGTCCAATCCGCCGGCGGCGGCGGTTGGGGCGATCCGGCAAAACGAGACCCGGACGCCCGCCTGCGGGACCGGCGCAACGGCATCATCACGAGCTAATCCATGTATCGTATCGGCATCGATGTCGGCGGCACCTTCACGGATGTCGTCGCGATAGACCAAACCGGCCAGGTGACCCTGGCCAAAGCGCCTTCGACCCCACAGGACCAGTCGATCGGCGTGATAGACGGGCTGACTCGGTTGGCGGAGCGCCTGAGCTTATCGCTGAGCGACCTGCTGCGTCAGGCCGAACGCATTGTCCACGGCACGACCGTGGCGACCAACGCTTTGCTTGAACGCAAGGGCGCCAAGGTAGGGCTGCTCACCACCGAAGGCCATCGTGACGTGCTGGAGATGCGGGAAGGCCTGAAGCCGGAACGCTACAATCTGCGGCTGGCCCCGCCGGAACCGCTCGTGCCGCGTTACCTTCGGCTCGGCGTCCGCGAACGGATCGACGCGCATGATGGCGTCCGCACGCCGCTCAACCGCCGATCCCTCAATCAGGCGATCGACGATCTCAAGGCAGAAGGCGTCGACTCGGTCGCCGTCTGCTATCTGCATGCCTATCGCGACCCCGCGCATGAACAGGCCACGCGCGCGGCTCTCGCAAAGCGTCTACCGGACACCTATGTGTCCCTTTCCTCTGAGGTCCTGCCGCAGATCAAGGAGTATGAGCGGGTCTCGACGACAGTCGTGAACGCCTATGTCGGTCCAATCCTGGAACGCTACCTGACCCGGCTGGCCGAACGGCTGGAGGAGGCGGGCTACACCGGCACCTTGCTGATCATCCTTTCGCATGGCGGCGTGACGCCGGTTGCGGAAGCGGTGCGCCTGGCTGCAGGCACAGTGCTCTCCGGACCCGCGGGCGGGGTCGGCGGCGGCCGGCATTCGGCACGATTGATGGGCGTGAACGATCTCATCCCGTTCGACATGGGCGGCACCAGCAGCGATATCTCCATGATCGTCGATGGCGAGGCGACCCTGTCCTCGAACCGGGCTGTTGCGAATGAACGGGTCGCGCTGCCGAGCCTGGACATCGTCACCTTGGGTGCGGGCGGCGGTTCCATCGCGCGGGTCGATGCCGGCGGCGTTCTGCATGTCGGTCCACAGAGCGCCGGCGCAGATCCCGGACCCGCCTGCTATGGCCGCGGCGGCACCGAACCGACCGTAACCGACGCCAACCTTGTTCTGGGCTATCTCGACGCCGACAACTTTCTCGGCGGACGCCAGAAGCTCGATGTCGAAGCCTCCAGGGCAGCGGTCGCCCGGCTCGCCGGTTCGCTGGGCATCGATGAGACCAAAGCGGCGGCCGGTATCCACCAGGTCGTGAACACCAACATGGCAGAGGGCATCCGGCTGATCTCGGTACGGCGCGGCGTCGATCCGCGGCGCTTCGCGCTTCTCTCCTTTGGTGGCGCGGCCGGGCTTCATGTCACCGATCTGGCGCGGCAATTGGAGATCAAACGCGTCATCGCACCGCGCGTCGCTTCTGTATTGTCGGCGTGGGGGATGCTCGCCTCCGATCTGCGCTTCGAGGTCAGCCGTACTCATGTCGGCGATATGGGCGCGCTCGGCGCGGATACGTTGCGCAGCCTTTATGCCGAAATGGAGGCCGAAGGCCGCGAGCGCCTTGCTGCCTGGTTCGACGGCCCGGTGCAACTGCGCCGCCTGGCCGATATGCGCTATGGGGAACAGGTCTTCGAAGTCGATGTCACCTTGGACGCGCTGGATTGGGACGCGGACGATCTGATGCAGCAGGTAGCCAACCGCTTCCACGACCGGCACGAGGAGTTGTTCACCTACTCACTCAAGGACCAGGAAGTCGTGCTGGTCAATGCACGGGTCGCTGTCGTCGGCGTCCTGCCGGAAACGCCGGACGAAGCACCGAATCCGGCTGGCCCTGACGCGGCGCCCGTGGCCCATCGGCGGATTTACATCGACGGCTGGATCGATGCGCCGATCTACGATCTCGACATTCTGCCGGCCGGTCAGACCATCGCAGGGCCGGCGGTCATTGAGTCGGAAACGACGACCGCCCTGCTGCGCCGCGGCGACCGCGCCACGGTCACGCCGCAACGCTGGCTGGACATTGCGGTCGAATTTAGCTCGAATACAGGTTCCGTTTGAAAGGCTTAGGGTCTACTGCCATGACCGAAATCGCTGCCAACCCACTCGACAATTCCTTCCAATGGCCGGAAGGAGGCGTCACGCGCGTCCCCTACCGGCTCTACTCGGACCCGGATATCTATGCACTGGAGCATGAGCGAATCTTCCGCGGCCCCGTTTGGAATTTCCTGTGCCTCGAGATCGACATTGCGAACGAGGGCGACTTCAAGACCACCTTCGTCGGCGAGATCCCCGTCATCGTAACCCGCGACGCGAACGGCGATGTCCACGCGATGGTCAATCGCTGCGCCCATAAGGGATCGCTGGTCTGTCTGCAGGAACGCGGCAACCGCGAGCATTTGACCTGTGTCTATCATTCCTGGACCTATGATCTCGACGGTCAGTTGAACGGCGTCGCCTTCCGCAACGGCATCCGCGGCAAGGGCGGTATGCCGAAGGATTTCGATCCGAAGAAGCACCGGCTGGAGCCGCTTCGCGTCCAGGTCTATTGCGGCATGGTTTTCGGAACCTTTTCCGATGAGACCGTGCCGGTACCGGAATTCCTCGGCGAGGACATGGACCGTCATGTACGCCGCAACCTGGGACGCCCGCTGAAGCTGCTCGGCTTTCACAGCCAGGTGATGAAACACAATTGGAAGCTCTACGCGGAGAATGTGCGCGACTCCTACCACGCGACCCTCCTGCACACCTTCTACACCACCTTCAAGGTCAACCGGCTGGACATGGATGGCGGGATCAGGCTTTCGGACGATGGCTGGCACAGCATCAGCTACGCCAAGCGCGCGACACTGGACGAAAGCGAAGAGTACGCCAATGCCAAGGTGCATTCCGCGCAGTACGACTCGCAGCTCGAAGGACCGGAAATGCTCGACGCTTGGCCGGAGTTCGAGGACGGCATCACGCACAGCATTCAGGCAGTGTTCCCGAGCCTCGCCATCCAGCTCACCTTGAACTCCCTCGCCGTGCGCCACTTCGTCCCGCGCGGCATCGACCGGACGGAACTGTTCTGGATGTATCTGGGATATGAGGGCGACACCGAAGAACAGACCCGCATGCGGACCAATCAGGGCAACTTGACCGGCGCCGGCGGCCTGGTTTCGCTGGAAGATGGCTGCATCAATGAATTCGTCGAACGGGGCACCCGCGGCAGCGCAGCGGATGCCGCCGAATTCCTGGAGATGGGCGGCCTCGACGTGGCGCCGAGCGAAGGATCACGGGCGACGGAAACCTCGATCCGGGGCTTCTGGCAAGGCTACCGCAACATCATGGGGTTCGCCTGATGGCCGTTGGCATGGCAGGTATCGTAGAGATAGATGACGCCCTGTTGCGCGTCCATATCGAGGATATGTTCTCCGACTACGTCCACAGCATCGACGATGACCGGATCGAAGCCTGGCCAGAATACTTCACCGAGACCGGCTTCTATCAGATCATCTCGCGCGAAGGCTTTGAGGCGGGCCACGCCATCGGCGTCCTGCACTGCGACGGCAGGGGCATGATGAAGGACCGGGTCAAGGCGATGCGCGAAGCCAATATCTTCGAGCCGCACTGCTATTGCCATGTCATGGAGCGTCCCCGGCTGCACCGCAATTCCGCCGATACCTACAGTGCGCGGACCAACTTCATCGTCAATCGCACGATGCAAAACGGCGATATGGAAACTTATGCCTGCGGAAAATATCTCGACTTGATCGACGTGTCCGGCGACACGCCGCGTTTCCGGCGCCGTATCGTGGTGCTGGATTCGCGCCGGATCGATATCCTCCTGGTCTACCCGCTCTAGTGTGCATCGTAGACGACGAAGCACTTGTTCGAGTTCTGTGAGTAGGACTCGATGAAGGCGCGATAGCTGGGCGTCGCGCGGCCGAGCGCCTCCATCGCCCCCATCAGGGCCTACCAATTACGCATCTCCTGCTGACCCCGATCGTAAACCTGTTCGTTGGTGACATTGCGCCAGAAGTCGAAGTCGCCGCGGGCCAGCGCGTCGTACATCGCCCGGTCGTTTTCGACATCCGGATAGACGAAATCATGTTTAGAGGTCAGAAACGC
>CAJWOT010000258.1 GCA_913044215.1 uncultured Rhodospirillaceae bacterium
TGACCTCCATATTCACCATGTGGCGAATGACGTGATATTCGTCCGCGATCCCGTTCGCACCATGCATGTCGCGGCAGACGCGGGCGATATCGAGCGCCTTGCCGGTGCAGTTGCGTTTGACCAGGCTGATCATTTCCGGCGTCACCTGGCCCTCATCGCGCAACCGGCTGATGCGCAGGCAGGCCTGCAGGCCCAGCGCGATCTCGGTCTGCATCTCGACCAGCTTCTTTTGCACCAGCTGGTTCGCGGCCAGCGGACGGTCGAACTGTTCGCGCTCGACGACATAGTCGCGGGTCTTGAACCAGCAATCCTCCGCCGCGCCCATGGCGCCCCAGCAGATGCCGAAGCGCGCGTTCGACAGGGCCGACAGGGGGCCGCGCATCGAGGTCACGCCGGGCAGCTTGTTCTCTTCCGGGCAGAACACCTCATCCATGTAGATGAAGCCGGTCGAGGACGCGCGGACCGCCATCTTGCCCTCGATCTTCGGCATGTCGAGGCCCTCGCTGCCACGCTCCAGCAGATAGCCGCCGACCTGGCCTTCCTCGTTTTTGGCCCAGACCAGCGCGACATGCGCAAGCGGCGAGTTGGTGATCCATTGTTTCGTGCCGGTCAGCTTGTAGCCGCCATCGACCTTCTTCGCCCGCGTCTCCATCGCGCCCGCGTCGGAGCCGTGGCTCGGCTCGGTCAGCCCCATGCAGCCGATGATATCGCCGTCGCGCATCCCGGGCAGGTAACGTTCCTTCTGTTCATCCGAGCCATACATGTGGATCGGCGCCATGACGAGGCCCGACTGCACGCCCATCGCCGAGCGGAAGCAGGTATCGACCCGCTCCATTTCGCGCGCGATCAGCCCGTAAGACACGTTGGAAATGCCGGCGCAGCCATAGTCCGGTAGGGTCGCGCCCAGGAAGCCGAGCTTGCCAATCTCCTTCATGATTTCCGGATCGAAAGTTTCGGTCCGGTTCCATTCCAGGATCAGCGGCGCCAGCTCGCCCTGCGCGAACTCGTTCGCCGCGTCGCGGATCTGGCGTTCCTCTTCGGAAAGCTGGTCTTCCAGCAAGAGCGGATCTTCCCAGGCGAAACTGGCCATGGCTGCCTCATCTATTTCTGCCGCGCGCATGCGGCTTTCGTTTCAACAAGTTAGACGGCAAGGGCCGGAACACTGTCCCGGCCCTCCCCTATTCTACGATCAGCCGGTCCGGCTGGATCGGTTTAACCGTCCATACGCTCCAGAACGACCGCGGTGCCTTGACCGACACCGACGCAGAGGGTCGCCAGCGCGTACTTGCCACCGGTCTTCTCCAACTGGCGCGCGGCCGTCAGGAAGATGCGGGGGCCGGAGGCGCCGAGCGGGTGGCCGAGCGCGATCGCGCCGCCATTCATATTGACGCGGCTGTCGTCGAACGACTGGCCGAGACCCTTGAGGCAGGACAGAACCTGCGCCGCGAAGGCTTCGTTGATCTCGATGACGTCCATGTCGTCGATCGTCAGGCCGGCGCGCTCCAGCGCCTTCTCCGACGCCGGCACCGGGCCGATGCCCATGATGCGCGGCGGAACGCCGGCGGACGCGGAGGACAGGATCTTGGCGATCGGCTTGATGCCCGCCTTCTCACCCATCTCCCGGCTGCCGATATACATGGCGACGGCCCCGTCATTGACGCCCGACGCGTTGCCCGCGGTCGTGACGCCATCCGGGTTCAGCGCGCGCAGCTTGGTCAGCGCTTCCATGGAGGTGGCACGCGGATGCTCATCGGTGTCGACGGTGACGTCCGGCTGCTTGCGGCCGCCCGGCACGGTGATCGCCGTGATTTCACCATCGAAGAAGCCGCTCGCCGCGCCGGCCTGGTATTTGTCCTGGCTGGCGAGCGCGAAGGTATCCGCTTCCTCGCGGCTGATCTGGTAGTCCTGCGCCAGATTGTCGGCGGTCTGCGGCATGGCCCAGTCACCATACTCTTCCTTGATCTTCTTGTTCGGGAAGCGCGATCCGATCGTCGAGTCGTAGACTTCAAAGCCACGCTCGAAGGGCTTCTCATGCTTGCCGACAACGAAGGGCGCGCGGCTCATGCTCTCGACACCGCCGGCGATGAACAAATCGCCTTCGCCGACCGTCACGGCGTGCGCGGCCGACACGACAGCGGAAAGACCGCTGGCGCAGTTCCGTTGCAGCACCTGGCCCGGCACCGTTTCCGGCAGACCGCCGGCGAGCAGCGCGTGGCGCGCAACGCAGCGCGCGTCTTCACCGCCCTGGTTGCCGCAACCGACGATCACGTCGTCGATGTCTTCGGCGTTGAACGGCGCCTCATCGACGACCGACTTGATGACATTGCCCAGCAGGTCGTCCGGTCGCACCGGCGACAGGGCGCCGCCATAGCGGCCGAAGGGCGAGCGTTTACCGAGATAGAGATATGCGTCCAACATTGCCTAAATTCCTTCCCTCGTCATGATTCCTAGTTAACTCCGCGCGTTCGGGGTGAGCAGCGACACGCCAAGCTTGGCTCTGCGCGTCAGCCACGGGCTCGGCCGATAACGCGGGTCGCGGGTAAGCCCGTAAATTCCATCCAAGATGCGCAAAATGCGCGCCGGTCCGATGCGGTCACCGAATTCCAGCGGACCGTAGGGGTAATTCAAGCCCAAGGTCACCGCTTTGTCGATATCTTCCGGCGAGGCGACGCCATACTGCGCCACCGAACAGCCGACATTGCAGATCATCGCAATAATGCGCTGCGCCACGAAGCCGGGACCGTCATTGACGACCGTCGCCGGCACGCCGTCCGCCGACATCACGCCATGCGCCGCGTCGCGGAAGGCCGGATCCGTCACCGGCGTCGTCATCAGGGTACGCCGCCGGCCAAAACCCACCACGGTATCGACGGCAACCGTGCGTTCCGGATCAAGGCCTTGATCGACCGCCGCCGTCGTCGCGTCGTCGCCGACCGGGGTCACCAGGATCAGCGAGTCGGCGCCGGGTTCGGCGCCATCGTCGATATTGGCGCCGGCCTCTTTCAGCACGCCCACCACCTCGGCCTTGCCGTCAGCTTCGGCCCCGCTGACCCAGACCGGGCGGCCGTCATAGGCGGGCGCGGTCGCTTCGTCCGGCGACTGCATCTGGCCGTCCGGATAGTCGTAGAAGCCGCCGCCGGTCTTGCGGCCAAGCCGTCCGGCGCGGGTCCGCGCCTCCATCAGCATGGCCGGCCGGAAACGCGGCTCGTGGAAGCTCTGCTCGTAGATCAACACCGTCGCCGGGTGGGTCACGTCGAGGCCGGTGAGGTCCATCAGCTGGAACGGCCCCATGCGGAAGCCGGCTCCGTCGCGCATGATGCGGTCGATCGACACCGTATCGGCGATGCCTTCCTGAACCATGTGCGCCGCTTCGATGTTGAAGCCGCGGCCGACCTGGTTGACCAGGAAGCCCGGCGCGTCGTTGACCCGCACCGGCTCGCGGGTCATGCGGCGGCCGATGCCCATCAGCGCCTCGCACACCCATTCGTCGGTAAGGACGCCGGCGATCACCTCGACCAGCGGCATCAGCGGCACGGGGTTGAAGAAATGGAAACCGGCGACCCGGCTCGGATGGGCGCACTCGGCGGCAATGGTAGTCACCGACAGAGAGGACGTGTTGCTGGCCAGGATCACGTCGTCGGCGACGATCGACTCCAGCTCGGCGAAAACGGCTTTCTTGACGTCCAGATTTTCGACCACGGCCTCGACCACCGCGTCGCAGCCGGCGAATTCCTGCATGCTGGTGATGGGATGGATACGCGCATGGGCGGCTGTCGCATCGTCCTTCTCCATGCGGCCCTTCTCTGCCGCGCGGTCGAACATGCCGCCGATGAACTTGACCGCGTCCTCGACGGCCGCCTGGTTGGTGTCGAACAGCCGGACCGTCATGCCGCCGGCGGCCGCGACCTGGACGATACCGCGCCCCATGGCGCCGGCGCCCAGAACGCCAATCACATACTCTTCGCTGCTCGGATCTTTCGGCATGGTCCTCGAATTCCTGATGGTGAAGCGGCGCCGATTTAAACGTGCGACCTACCGCAGCGCAACAAAATATCATGAAGCGAGACATTTCGTCTCATTCGAGCCGGATTCCTGTCATCGGACCGGTTTCATGCTATGACGCGGCGAAACGTAGCCAGTTGAAGGACAAAGCCATGACCAGCGCGGTATCCGAAGCCGATTTCAGCGAATATCTCGACACGATCCGCCGCTTCACCGACGAAAAGCTGAAGCCGATCGAACTGCAGGTCGACGATGAGGGCGGCATTCCAGAGCCGGTCGTGCAGCAGATGCGTGAGCTCGGCCTATTCGGGATGACGATCCCGCGGAAATATGGCGGGCTGGAGCTCACAATCGAGCAGCAATGCCGCGCGACCTTCGAGTTCACCCAGACTTCGGCGACCTTCCGGTCGCGTTTTTCCACCACCCTGGGCCTAGCCTCGCAGGCGATCCTGTTCAGCGGCCGGCCGGACCAGTGCGACACCTACCTGCCGAAGCTGGCAAGCGGCGAATGGACCGGGTCCTTCGGCCTGACCGAGCCCGGCGCCGGCTCGGATGCCGGCGGGATCACGACGCGGGCGCGGCGCGACGGCAACGAATACGTGATCAATGGCGAGAAGTGCTACATCACCAATGCGCCGGACGCCGACGTCTTCGTCGTCATGGCGCGCACCGGCGAGGCGGATTCCGGCAACAGGGGGATCTCCGCCTTCATAGTCGAGGCCGACACGCCGGGGCTCAGCACCGGCCGGCACGACCGCAAGATGGGGCAGCACGCCTCGCACACCAGCAACGTCTTCTTCGACGAGTGCCGCATTCCGGCTTCCGCCCTCCTGGGCCCGGAAGAGGGGCAGGGCTTCAAGACCGCCATGGCCGGGATCAATGCGGCGCGGATGCATGTCGCCGCGACCTGTGTCGGCCAGGCAACCCGGCTGATCGAGGAAGCGCTCGCCTACGCGCTGCAACGCGTTCAGTTCAATCAGCCGATCGCCGAATTCCAATCCGTCCAGAACATGCTGGCGGACAGTCAGGCGGAGAACCTGGCCGCTCGCTCGATGATCCTGGAGACGGCGCGGCGGCTCGATGCCGGCGAGCTGGCGCTCGGCGACATGTCTTCCTGCAAACTATTCGCGACCGAAATGGTCTGCCGCGTCGCCGACCGCGCGGTGCAGATCCTCGGCGGCGCCGGATACATGGACGAGAATATCGTCTCGCGCATGTACCGCGACGTGCGGCTGTTCCGGATTTTCGAAGGCACCTCGCAGATCCACCAGGGGATCATCGCGAAGGAGATGATCAAGCAGGCGCGCGGCTGACGCGGACGCCGATCAAGCGATTTCGAATGCGGCGTCTTCCTCTTCGACGACCGGTTCCGCTTCCGCGACAGGATCGTCGTCTTCATCCACGCAATCGACGCACTCGAACATCGATTCCAAGCCCTGGCTTGCCTGCTTGGCCGCTTGGATGGAGCGGATGTTCTCGACCAGGATGCGCAAGACGCCGCTCAGGAACGGGTCGAGATCGTTCAGTTTCTTCTGAAACACCGCGTGGGTGATGACAATGCACACGCAGGTATCGGCTACGATCGCCGAGGCCATGCGCGGCTCGTCGTCGATAAGCGCCATTTCGCCGAAGATGCCGCCCGGTCCCACCGTGCCGACGGTGACGTCTTTGCCGTCGATCTCCTTGACGATATCGACGCTGCCGCTTTGCACGATGTAGGCGCGGCTGCCGCCGTCTCCATCACGGAAGATCTTCTCCCCGACCGGAAACACCTTACGGTCGAGAACCTGCAATCCTCTGGCTTGAACGCCGTTACCGCTCACAACCATCTCGCGATATCAGTTCGCGAAAAGTTACAAAGGCGTTAATTTTTCCTTAATGGCGGCATTTGAGCGAATTGCTCTTCTAATGGTCGGTGTCCTGGATCAGCAGCCAATCCACGGCCACCGCCCCGTCGGGGCCGGCCAGCACCGGATTGAGGTCGAGCTCGG
>CAJWOT010000259.1 GCA_913044215.1 uncultured Rhodospirillaceae bacterium
GCACTTTACGGCTACCGCAGCATCCCGCCATCGATGATGATGGTCCGGCCCGTCACATAGTCCGACATGTCAGTCGTCAGGAACTCCACCACCTTGGCGCAATCTTCGATCGTGCCCTCCCGGCGCAGCGGCACACGGTCCTTCGCCATTTCGGCGCGGTCGCCCAGGCGGCCAGTGCGGATGATGCCGGGGGCGATGGCGTTGACGGTGATGTTGTGGGGGCCGAGCTCCTGGGCCAGGGCGCGGGTGTAGTGGATGATCGCGGCCTTGGACAGGCCGTAGGGATGATACTCGCCCTTGGCGTCGACGCCGGCGGTTGAGGAGACCGTCACGATCTTGCCGTAGCCCAGCTTCTTCATATGTGGCGCGACGGCCATGCAGGTGTACATGCAGGTCTTGATGTTGATGTCGAGCACGCGGCTCAGCATGTGCTCCGGCGTGTCGGACGGCGTGCCGACGGTGACCTCGTCGAGGGTTTCGTTCGCGCCTTCGCGCGGCTGGCGTTCGTCGGCGAAGGTCACCGTGCCGCCGCCAGCGTTGCAGACCGCAATGTCGATGCGGCCCATCTTGTCCGCCACCGCCTGCACCGCCGCCTCGGCCGCGGCGCGGTCGGTCAGGTCGGCTTCCAGCCCCATCGCGCGCACGCCGAGCGCCTCGCACTCCGCCATGACCGTATCCGCGGTCAGCAATTCGCGCTCGAATTCGTAGACGTCGGCGGCTTTGAGGTTACGGTCGATGACGGCGATATCGGCGCCCAGCCCGGCGAGGTGCAGGGCGTAGCCGCGGCCCAGGCCGCGGGCGCCGCCGGTGATCAGTGCGGTCTTGCCGGCTAGTTTTTGAGAGGTCATGTCCGTTGCTCTTTCCGGTCCGTGGCGAGGCTTCGGTTGGGATGCTAACCTCTTGCATCCATTGGCGCTATCGGACAAATCCGCGGGGGCGGGAAATGGCATATGTACAGGTCGGCGCCAACGCGTTCCACGTGCGGCGCAGCGGCACGGGGGACAGCATTGTCCTGTTGCATGGCGTCGGCGCCGATATTGAAACCTGGGACGGCGTCGTTGCCGCGCTCGGTGACGGCTTCGATGTCCTGAGCCTGGACCAGCGGGGGCACGGCCGCTCGGACAAGCCGTCGGGACCGTTCGTGCTGGATGATTTCGTTGAGGACCTTCACGGTGTCCTGAACGCACTCGAACTTTCGACGATCAGCCTGGCCGGGTTTTCGCTTGGCGGCCTGGTCGCGCAGGCCTTTGCGCTGAAATACCCGGAACGTCTGAACAAGCTGGCGCTTATCAGCACCGTGGCGGGACGGACCGACGAAGAACGTGCCCGCGTGCTGGCCCGGGCCGAAACCCTGTCGCAGCAAGGGGCCGGCGCGCATCTCAGCGAAGCGGTCACCCGCTGGTTCACCGACGGCTTCATCGCGTCCCGCCCCGATGTGCTGGAGTGGCGGCGCCAGAAAAGCCTGCAGAACGATCCGGCCGCCTATGCCGCGGCCTACCGCGTGCTGGCGGAATCGGACCTTGCCGACGAAATCCACAGGATCACTGCGCCGACCCTGGTGATGACCGGCGAATGCGATGCGGGCTCCACACCGCGCATGGCGGAATTGCTGGCGGCGCGGATTCCCCGGGCCGAATGTGTCATATTGCCGGAACTGAAACATTCCGTGCTGCTTGAGGCGCCGGATCTAATCGCAAGCGAATTGCACCGCTTTCTGGCCGCGTCGCCGGATTGAGCGGAGTTTGGGAGATCGCAATATGGAATACAGAACGCCGGACAAGACCAAGCGGCCTTACGGCAGCCGGGCGCGGATCGGGTTGATCGTGCCGTCGCCGAACACGGTCGCGGAGACCGAGTTCTGGCGCATGGCGCCCGACGGGGTGACGATCCACACCACCCGGATGCTGCTCGCCGAAAAATCGAAAGACCCGCTGAAGGCTATGGAGGCCTATCTGCCCCGGGTCCTGGAGGAGCTGCGCGGCTTGGAGGTCGATGTCGTCGCCTATGGCTGCACCGCCAGCGCGCTGAAGACGCCGCACGAACAGACCCGTGACGAGATCGCCGGCGAACTCGAGCGGCCGACGGTCACGACGATGGGCTCCGTGCTGGCGGCCTTCGAGGCCTTCGGCGTCAAGAGCGTCGCGGTAGGCTCGCCCTATACAGACGATATAAACCACGCGGAACGCCGCTATTTCGAGCGCCAGGGGCTGACGGTGACGGCCGACGAAGGGGTGATGCTGTTCGAGGCGCAGAAGCGCGGCCGGCACATGAACCTCGTGCCGCCGGACGCGGTGGAAGGTCTGGCGGAATCAATCGACAGTCCGGAAGCGGACGCGATTTTCCTGAGCTGCTCCGACATGGCCACCCTGGGCTCGCTCGACCGGCTGGAGGACAAGCTCGGCAAACCCGTGATCTCCAGCGCCCAGGCGACCTTCTGGGGGGCGCTGCGCGCCGCCGGGATCGAAGATAAAATCGAAGGCTGCGGGCGTCTGCTGCGCGAGTACTAGCAAGAAATACTGTTTAGAGGGAGTACGGAAAAATGGCGCGCATCGCGATCGCCGGCTTCATGCATGAGACCAACTGTTTTGTGCCGGACCCGACCGACTATGACGATTTCGCTCATCCGGCGGACCGGCCGGCCATGCCACGCGGCGATGACATGCTGGCCGAGTTCGAGGAGAAGGGCGCCGCGACCGCCGGTTTCATGGCCGGCAATGACGGCAATCATGAGATCTACCCGCTGTTGTGGGCCAGCGCCACGCCGGGCGGCGCGGTGACGCGGCGCGCCTATGAGATGATCGCGAGCGAGCTGATCTCTCGCCTGTCCCAGGCGCTGCCGGTCGAGGGCGTCTATCTCGACCTGCACGGCGCAATGGTGTCGGAAGAGTTCGAGGATGGGGAAGGGGAGCTGCTGCGCCGGGTGCGCGCCGTCGTCGGCGAAGAGGTTCCGGTCGTCATCAGCCTCGACTACCACGCCAATGTGACGCCGGAGATGGTGCGCGAGGCGGACGCCATCCTGCCCTACCGCACCTATCCCCATGTCGATCAGTATGAGACCGGCCAGCGCGCCGCCGTCGCCATGAAGCGCCTGCTGATCGACGGCCGCCCGTCGGGACGGGCCCTGCGGCATCTGCCCTTCCTGCTGCCGCTGAACTTCCAATGCACCCTGGTCGAGCCGACCAAGGGCATCGTCGAAGCGGCGACCGCGCGGCAGACGGACGACATGCTGTCGCTCGCCTATCTCGCCGGGTTCCCGCCCGCCGATCTACGCGATTGCGGCCCGACGGTGAGCGTGCACGCCTACAGTCAGGAGGAGGCCGATGCCGCGGCAGACGAGATCGCCCAGACCGTGGCGTTGAAAGAGGCGGAGTTCGCCGAACCGCTGTTGCAGCCGGACGAGGCGGTGCAGGAGGCGATGCGGCTGGCTGAAACCGCGACCAAGCCGATCGTGTTGGCGGACACGCAGGACAATCCCGGCTGCGGCGGCAGCGCGGATACGGTGGGTATGCTGGCCGCCCTGGTGCGCAACGACGCGCAGGGCGCGATCTTTGGCGTGGTCCGGGACGATCTGGCCGCCGAAGCGGCGCACGAGGCCGGAGTCGGCGCGGAGATTGAACTGGATCTGGGGGGCCGTACCGACCTTCCTGGTGTCGAGCCGTTCCGGGGCACCTTCACGGTCGAGGTCGTGAATGACGGCCGCTATCAGACGACGGGTCCGGTCTCGCAAGGCAAACCCTACGATGTCGGCCCGTCGGCCCTTCTGTCGATCGGCGGCGTCAAGGTCGCGGTCAGCAGCCGGCGCGTCCAGGCGCTCGACCGCATGGTATTCGAGAATTTCGGCGTCGACCTGACCGCGCAGAAGATCATCGTGCTCAAAAGCACCTGCCACTATCGCGCGCACTTCGACCCGATCGCAGAAACCACTTTCGCGGCGCTGGCACCCGGGGGACATGGCGCAAACCCGGCCGATTTCGCTTTCACGAAGCTACGGTCGGGCGTGCGCTATTACCCGCTTGGGCCGGTGCACGAAACCTGAGCGCTTGAGGATTTAAACCGGCTCGAGCGGTACGATCGGTTGCATATCGGGGACGGTCACGCCGCCGCGATTGCCGATCTCGACGCTGCCATATAGGCCGGCGAAGGCTTCTGGCAGAGGAATGCCGTCCGGCGGGGCGAGCCACAGGCGCAGCAGGTGGCGGCGCCGTTCCGGTTCCGGCCAGTCTTCATAGGCGGTGCGGTCGTGCATGATCTGGTGGTTGTGCAGGATCTGCATATCGCCCGGTTCGAACGCCATCCGGAGGTGCAGCGCGGGGTCGTTCGCCAGCGAGTGGACCATGTCGAGCGCCTCGACCAGTTCCGGGCTCATCGGCCTCGCATCCGGGTATTGCGCGGCATTGTCGATATTACGGCGGATGAAATAGATGCAGAGCCGGCCGTCGAAATGGTTGAAGATCGGCAGCTCGTACCATGGCCCCTTGCCGGGTGGTACTTCCTCATGCCGGTCATGGGCGACAGGCCCGTAGAGTAGTTCTGCCAGGTCCGGGCGGCGGCGCCACATTTCGTTGTGGATCGTGTGCGAACTGACCAGCGAGCTCAGCCCGCCGGATTTCGATTTCTTCAGGCAGAGCAGCGAAACGATGTCCACATAGTCGCAATGGTAAAGCAGGTGCCGGTTGGTGAGATAGCCGCGCGCCCGTTCGATGACGCGGTCCTGCACGTCGGTAACATGCCCCAGCAGATGGCCCCGCACATTCTGTGGCCGCGCGGCGCCGAAATAGGTGCCCAGGCCCCAATAGAGTGTCGCCGTTTCCGCCATCGACAGCTCTTCGATGGGGACACCGCGCAACAGTACGAAGCCGCGGCCGCGCAGCACCTCTTGCCGCAGTTCGTCGAGCCGCGGGCCAAAGCGCGGTAACGGGAAGTCGGTTCGGCGGATGTCCTGTATGCCGCGTTCGCGGACATCCTCGGTCGCCGCCAATAGCTCCTGCCGCTCATCCGCGGACAGTTCGTAAATCCAGGACTCGCTGTCGGCCAGGTCTGGCCCGTACCAGACGGAGGGGCCCCTTATCGGTCCGTGGTGCGGCGCCGGGTGGTTGTCCGGTAAGCGGTCACCGCTGACCGTGTTCCCTTCAATCGTCGTCTCGGAAGTCATCTGCGCCCCTCCGAAATGGAATCGTTCGACGTTTAGCGTAGTGGGCTATCGAACAGCAGACAATCGACTGTGAACTTTTAGCCGCGCAGCCGCTCCGACCGAGGGTCGTATAGCGCCGGTGTGTCAGCAAGGGTGGCGGACCGTCGCTCGCCATAGATATCGATTTCGACCTGGGTTCCCGATGCGAGATAGGCGTTGTCGACGACGCACACGGGATGGACTTCTCCGTGCGGTGACCGTAACCGCCGGACAGCACGAGCCCGGCCTTGCGGTCGCCGTCCCAGACGGTCGACAGTGCGGGGGCGTCGGCCTCGGTGGCATCCACGACGAATGTCGCGAAGTCCTGCGTCACACCGGCATCTCGATTTGCCATCAAGGCCTCGCGGCCGACGAAGTCGGGCTTGTTGCGATCGACCCAGCGGCCGAGCCCGTTCTCGAACATCGAGTAGTCGCCGGTGAGGCCGCCCTTCCAGCTGCGGTAGCCCTTTTCGAGTCGCATCGATTCCAGCGCCAGCATGCCGAAGTCACGAAGATCGTGATCCGATCCCGCGTCCATGATCATGTCATAGGTTTCCTTCAACCGATCCATCGGCACATGGAACTCCAAGCCCAACTCGCCCGCGAAAGAGACCCTCAGCAGGTGACCGCCCAGGGTGTCCAGAGGTTGATGGGTCAGCCAGGAGAAGGCGCCGGTTGACAGGTCGAGATCGGAGACGGCGGCGGAGATGATGCCGCGCGACTTCGGACCGGTGACTAGCAGCGTGCCCCATTGCCGTGTCACGTCTTCGATCTGCACGGAGCCGTCGGCTGGC
>CAJWOT010000260.1 GCA_913044215.1 uncultured Rhodospirillaceae bacterium
GGACCAGCACTTCGATGGGATCGACGCCCGTCGTCTGCAGGGCATCGACTTCTTCATTGACCTTCATCATGCCAATTTCGGCCGTGAAGGCGGAGCCGGACCGCCCGGCGATCAGAATCGCCGCGATCAGCACTCCTATTTCCCGTAGAACCAGGATCGCAAGCCCGTCCGCGGTCAAGATTTCCGCGGCGAACTTGCGTAATTGCTCAGCGCTTTGAAAAGCCAGCACGACGCCAATCAAGAATAGCAGCAGGCCGACGATCCACATCGCATTGAGGCCTGTCTGCTCGATCTGATTGACCAAGGAAACGATCCGCATACGCCGCGGCCGCAGCAGAACCTTGAACAAGGTCGTGATGGTGAGGCCGAGGAAATTCAGCAGGCTGATGCCCTCTTCCACCATATCGATAACGGCCTTGCCCACGCGGGCCGCCAATACGGTAAGGGCGTTCGGCCGCTCACGGTCGATTTCCGGGTGTGCCAGATCAGCCTGCTCGACCAAATCGAGCAGCGGCGCATATTGCGCATCCAGACCAGTGAATTCTATTTCGACCCCATCCGCCGCCATGTCGCGGCGGGTCCGATACAACAACCACGCTCCAGCAGTATCGAGACGGGTGAGCCCGGAAACGTTAAGCTCCGCCTTCTTTGCCCCGTCCAGCTGTGTCCGTTTGATGCGGCGGTCCAGGTCGGCGACAGCGTTGACCGTCCAGGAGCCCGCAGCAGCAAGAACCGCCGTGTCCCCCGCGCCCGCGCGCATATCCCATGCCGCTTCCTGGTCCATGACCACCCCCGACAGCCGGCCTCGGGCCGTTAACCATGCCGACTTCGTGTCGCATAGCACACTCGACTGAAACGCAAAAGCGCGACAGCGTCGCGTTGCGGCCTCACCAAGCCGACGGTAGAGTGCGGCGCTTGTCCACCAAGGCGGCAGAGACCATGGACCTGAAAGACCATATCCGCACGATCCCGGACTTTCCGACACCGGGAATTTTGTTCTACGACATTTCGACCTTGCTGGCCCATCCGGGCGCGTGGAAGCACTGCATTTCGCTACTGACCGAAACCATCGCACCACACGAACCCGATCTGTTGATCGGGATCGAATCGCGCGGCTTCCTGGTCTCCGCCCCACTTGCCCTGGAACTGAATTGCGGTTTCGCCATGGTTCGCAAAAAAGGCAAGCTGCCGGGCGAGACAATCGCCTATGAATATGATCTGGAATACGGCACCGATACGATCGAAATTCAGGCCGACGCGATCGCTCCGGGTAAGCGGGTCGTAATACTCGACGACCTGCTGGCGACGGGAGGGACAATGGAGGCCTCGATCGAATTGGCGCGGCGGGTCGGCGGGGATGTCCGCGCCTGCGCCTGCATCATCGAATTGACCTTCCTCGAAGGTCGCGCAAAGATCGACGCGCCCTTCACGTCGCTGATCGCCTACGACTCTTGACCGTTCACGCTGCGCTCCGCCGCTTTTCCGCGTCGCAATAGGCACGAAGCGCAGCGTAGCAACCGGCAAAAGCGTCCCGGCCTGAGCTATGCCCTATCTGATCCAAGCCGGCCAACCGCGCCGGAAGGGTATCGGTTCGGCCACACAACGTATCGTGCAGCGCCGAATGCAATGGTGCCGCCGCCGCGCCCTCGCGCGCGGCCGTCAGATGCGCCGCGCTTATGCGGTTGGTCCGGGACAGGTCCAGTGAGTCATAGAGAGCCGAAGCGATCTCCGGACGCCCAAGCGCATGCATAGCCACCATGATACCGCCGAGAAAATCATCGCCGGACGGTGTCAATCCAGGCCCCAGCCCGACCAGTTTAAGAACCGATTGAGGTATGCCAACAAGGCTGCCCGTGATACGTCGCATCAGCCAAGACGCTATTTCGGCCTCTACCCCTGGCGCAGCGTGATCGAGCCATTCTTGAATCCCATTCAAGAATTTAACAGCCGCCATGCCCTGCTCCAGGGACCCAATCGACCAGCGGGGAGCCGGAGGTGGTTGCCACAACCGGTTTGTGTTCGGCGCAAGCTCGACCCGCTCGCCGAGACGCAACGCATGAGGCCGCGGGTACGGCACCATCAACGGCCCCTCCGGCAACAACCTACCGGCCAGGCAAACAAGCCCCGAACCGACGCTCAGATAGGCGCTCCGGTCGAAGACGGCGACAACTGTTCCGGATGGTCTGCCAGCCAAATATCGGCCCGCTATAAACCCGGTTTGCGTGGTCATGCTATGCCGAGGCGGTCGGCGATCCCCTTGAGCGCGGCGTCGAAACAATCGAGTGGCGCCTTGACGACGCCGGCGCCGACCTGTCCTCGGCCGGGCTCCTTGTGCGCGATGCCGGTATTGATAGTCGGTGCGATGCCGCTTTCAACCACCAGACGGATATCGATACCCGTCGGGACACCTTGATAATCGAGCGCCGGAATCGTCCATTCGGGGTTTTCGCCGATCGTAATCTCGCCCATCGACCGGGTGAACAGGGCAGCATCGGACGCCGCACCGGCACCGACGAAGCCCGCGACCGCCGGGGCCGCCGCCATTGCGAAACCGCCAAGCCCGACCGTCTCGACGATCGTCGAGTCACCCATATCCGGGTTGGCATCTTCAGCACCGAAGCCTGGGAAATAAAGTCCCTCCGGCATTTCTACCGGCGCGGTGTACCACTCGTCGCCGGTCCCGCTGACGCGGATGCCGAAATCGGTCCCATTGCGGCTCATTGCGGTGACAATGGTCGATCCTTCAATGTTTCGGACCGGATCCGTAATCGCTTTACCCGTCGCCATCGCGACATTGAGGAAGAACTGATCGTTCCCGGCAATGAAGGCCAGCGCTTGGGCCAGCGCCGAACTGTCCGTCATGACCCGGGCCAGGTCTGGCGCTAAAGCGCGCAGCAGCAGTCCGCTGCACGCCACGTTGCGCTGATGCATCTCATCGCCCATGGTCAGACCACGGCCAATGAGCGGTTTGAGCGGAATGCCATCAGATTGACGCAGCGCCTCCCCCATCGCCGGTCCAAGCACATCGCGCAACCAGCGCAAACGGTCGAGCACCTCTGCATCATTGCCGCCGAACCGCATGACCTTTCCCAGGCCTTCATTGATGGTGCAGTAGGCTCGGTTCCCGGTCGTGCGATTCTCCACGACCATGACCGGCTGGCTGGCGGTGGTCATGCCCGTCATCGGCCCGACGGCGTCAAAATCATGATTGGGTTGGAAGCCAAAAGCGCCCTCCGCCGCCAACCTTGCCGCGTCGTCCAGATCCTTGGCCCACCCCTCGAACACCGCGATACCGGAGATGGCACCCCGCATGGGCCCGCACATCCGCGACCATTCTATCGGCGGACCGGCATGCAGAATGGTCCGATCCCCCAAATCGGCCAGCACCTCGCCCGCAGGCCGCACGTCGATCAGGACAGGATCCCCTGCCAGCAAGCGCTGCAGCGCCTCGGCATTCGCCTGTTCGATCATCTCCATAGCGTTAGCGCTAACTGCCCATTTTCGACAGCAGATCAGCAAGCCGCGCATCGCCGCGCGCCGGCGGCGCCCAGTCGACATGCAGGACCGGCGCACCATGATGCTGCAAATCCTGTGCGAACCCTTCCAGCCCCACATTGACGACTTTAAGGGGGACTTGCAGAAGTGAGTATCTTGGCTGTTTCTGGTCAGACATGGCCGCAGCCTATCCGTTTGTCCGATCCGTGACCAGCCGGTCCAGCTCGAAGCGACCAACTTCCCCCAAAAGATCGACCAGACCACAAGCCGCCGCCTCGACAACAGCGCGACCCCGTTCAGCATCGGCCGCTGCCGCGTTGCCGACGGCGCCGGACCGGTTCAGATCTTGCGTCTCCCAAGCGAAGGATGGCCGCGCGGTCGCAGACAGTCGCGTGAACCGGTCCGCCAAATGTTTTCCGGAAGACTCGAAGTGTCGGGCCTTCCCCATATCCACCAGATCCGGCCGCAGATGCAGCATCATAGAGGTCTCGATCTCGCCGCCATGGATGCCGTGCTCGATTTCGTCGGGCTCAAACCAATGGGTTAAGTCCACCAGATCCCACCAGTTCGCGCAGACCGCCAGCATGCCGTGCCGGACCCGTAAATCGCGCGCCACGATCTCCATCACCGGCGGGTTACCACCATGGCTGTTGAAGAAGACGAAACGCCGCAGACCGGCGCGGGCAACGCTATCGCCGATCGCGTTCCACTGCCGTATCAAGGTTTCTGCAGGAATCGACAAGGTGCCTGGAAAGCGGTCGTGTTCGTCACTCTTACCAACCGATAGCGCCGGCAAGGTAAGCACCAAGGCGTCAGTTGGAAGCCGCTTCAACGCCGCGGCCAGGATTCCCTCACAAATGTCGCTATCGACGGACACCGGCAAATGTGGACCATGTTGTTCTATCGCGGCAAGGGGCTGCAGGGCGATAGCGCGGGCTGTGTCGAGTGCCGCGAACTCTTCGGTCCCCAGTTCCTGCCAGTATCGTGTCGGCATGACGGATCAGCCATAGCCCTTCGAGCGATCGCAGGTCCACACAGTCGCTTTGCCCCGCCCGATGCCGATATCGATCGACAATTCGATCTCCGCCCCTTTGAGATGCGCCGCGACGCCATCGGCATCGTAGCCGTCGATCACCGCGCCTTCGCGCGCAACGGGCAAACCGCCCACATCGATCGCAAGTCTGTCACGATCGGCACGCTCGCCGGACTTGCCGACAGCCATGATCATGCGGCCCCAAGGCGGCAGCGTTTCCGCCATGGAGACTTTGAACAGGGTAGCCGAGGCGATGGTCCGGCCGATCTTGCGCGCCGCCTGCATCGACGCCGCCCCGGTAACGTGCAGCGTGACAAAACGCGATCCGCCTTCTGCGTCGCGGACAATGGCTTGAGATAGGCCGGTACAGACCTCGAGCAAGGCGCGGCGGAAATCCTTCAGCCGCGGATCGCGAAAGTCCGTGATACGCGTATGCTTCGCCGCCCCCGTCGCACACAAAAACAGGGAGTCGCTGGTCGAGGTATCGCCCTCCACCGTAATGCAATTGAAAGAGCGGTCAGCCGCATAGCTCAGGCACTTTTGCAGGACGTGCGCCGGGATCTCCGCGTCGGTGAATAGAAAGTTCAGGGTCGTCGCCATATCCGGATGGATCATCTGCGTGCCCTTGCCGATCCCGTTGATCGTGACGGTCTCACCGGCGATCTCCGCCGTGCGTACCACGCCCTTTGGCACGCTGTCCGTCGTCATGATCGCCCGTGCGGCCTCGTCCCATCGGTCCGCCCGGGCGCGTTTGTGCAGACCTGCGATCTTGCCGGGAATCAGTTTCGGCGAGAAGGTCTGGCCGATCACGCCGGTCGATGCGACGAACACTTCCTTTTCGCGGCACCCGATAACTTCGGCTGCCCGAGACGCCGTCGCCCGCACGATTTCGTCCCCCGCGCGGCCGGTGAACGCATTGGCATTTCCCGCATTGACGACAATCGCACGCGCCTTCCCTCCGGACAGAATGGAGCGGCACCATTTGACGGGTGCAGAAGCGGTCAATGAACGGGTGAACACGCCGGCTATCTGCGTGCCCTTCTGCAATTCGACCAACATCAAATCGGTGCGGCCCTTATAGGCCACACCGCACGCGACGGTCGCGAGCTTTACGCCGCAGATTGGCTGCATGGTCGGAAAGCTTGGTTTCGTTAATGATTTGCGCCGCGCCATGGAATCCTCTTCTCGCTGTCTATTTCATCGACAGTCGCTCGACAATCCGACCGCCGCTCGCCGCTACAATCCGGTTCCAAAGATAATCCAATATCGGTTGCGCCGACGTCGCTGTGATCCGCACCTTCTCTTGAGCCGCTCCAAGCGTGTCGAAACCCGAGGCTCCTGCGGAGACACGGAGCTTGACCGCCCAATGGTCATCTCCTCCTACCGAATTCCGAGCGGCAGCCTCGACGGCAATGAGCTCGGCTTC
>CAJWOT010000261.1 GCA_913044215.1 uncultured Rhodospirillaceae bacterium
TTAGCGGATGAAGCGTTTGACGTAATCCGAACCCAGCCCGACTTCCTCAAAGTGCTTGCGTGCTGCGGCGACCCGGTCGAAGACATCGGTGGTGCCGGTCGTGTTGCCCTCTTCGTCGCAGAACAGCAGCGCGCCGGAATTGTGGAACAGGGTGAGCATGCTGTCGCCCTCATCGACGACCAACGTGTGCACGTCGCCCGGCGGTTCGTAGAGATAGCTGCCGGCGGTCGCCACCCAGTCGCGTTCGAGATAGCGCCAGCGGCCTTCCAGCACGAAGCCGTGCACCGGTGCGGGATGGCGGTGGCGCGAGACGATGCCGGCCTGCGTCACCTTCGTCAGATGCACCCAGTAGCCCTGGCTGACATTGTAGCAGAGCGGCCGCGACCAGCGCCCGGGCCCGCTCGGAATCCACAGCCGCTCATCCTCCGGCTCGCGTGCATCCTTCCAGAAGAGCTCGTCCTGCATGTCGGGCGGCACCAGGGGCGAATAGCGGGTTTCGATGGAGTCGGGCATGGTCGGATACCTCGTCGGAATGGCTTATGTTGAATTGGCCGGTAGCCTAGCCTGTCGGCTGGGCATCGAGAAACCCCGCCAGGATCGCGTTGAAGGCGTCGGCTTCTTCCACGTAGGGCATGTGGCCGGCGTTCGGCACGGTGTCCATGCGCGCGCCCGGAATGCCGTCGCGATAGAGCATCATGCGCTCCGGGGTCGTCGCGATGTCATGTTCACCGGCGATGATCATGACCGGCAGGTCGATCGCGCCGATGCGGCCGTCGAAATCCATGGCGAAGATGGCCGCGCCTGCCTCGGCATAGCCTTCCACCGGCACGTCCAGGAACTGCCGCCGCAGTTCGGCGTAGCTGTCCGGCCGGTCCTCGCGGTATCCCTTGCGCAGATAACGCTCCAGGATCGCATCGACCCGCGCTTTGGCGCCGTCGCGGCGCATCACGTCGGTCGCGGCGCGCTGCCCGTCGATGCTGGTCTGGGGCAGGATGCCCTGGGTGGTGACGAAACTGACGCTGCGCAGTCGGTCCGCATGGTCGAGCGCCAGGGCGAAGCCGGCCATGCCGCCGAGCGACGCACCCGCATAATGGGTCCGTTCGATGCCGAGCGCGTCGAGCAGCGCCACGATATCCGCTGCCAAATCTTCAATCCGGTAGGCGGCGCCGGCCATCGCCGTGCCGCCATGGCCGCGCAGATCCGGGGCGAACACCCGGTAGCGCCCGGCGAAATGGTCGAACTGCGCGGCCCAGCTATCGAGGGTGAAGCCCTGCGCGTGCGCCAGGGTCAGAACCGGTGCGCCCGCCGGTCCTTCCAGCCGGTAATGGTGGTCGATCCCGTTGACGGTGATCTGCGGCATGCGCCCCCCTCTTAGCTCAGCATCAGTTCCGTGTAGCCCGCCGCCGCCACCTCGTCGCAACGCGACCGGTAGTAGGGCGCGCTGCCGGCGAAGCGGGCGACGATGCGCTTCTGCTTGCCTTCGACGTTCCAGTTGATCCCGGTCATCCAGGAATCGATCTCGTTGGTCAGCAGCCCCTCGCTGGTCTCGATCACATAGTCGGTCCAGGCGTCGACGGAGGCCTGCGGCGGCTCCGAACGAGTCAGCCCATTTTCGCGCATATGGTCGATCAGATCCGTGACCCAGTCGACATTGTATTCGATGCTGCGCGGGATATTGCCGAGCGCCGTGTGCGGCCCCATCAGCATGAACATGTTCGGGAAGCCGGCGACCTGAACGCCGAGATATGTTTCCAGCGCCCGCCGCCACTTCTCTTTCAGGCTCTCGCCGCCGACGCCGCGGAGATCGATGCGGTCGAAGCTGCCGGTGATCGCGTCGAACCCGGTGGCGTAGATGATGATGTCGAACTCGCAATGCCGGTCGCTGGTCTGGATACCGGTCGGCGTGATCCGCTCGATCGGTGTCTTCAAGATGCTGACCAGGTCGACATTGGGCTGGTTGTAGGCCTCGTAATAGAAGGTCTCCTGCGGCACGCGCCGCGTCCCGAAGCCGTGATCGGTCGGGATCAGCAACTCGGCCGTCTCCGGATCGTCGACGCGCTCTCGGATCTTGCGGGCGACGAAGTCGGAGACCAGCCGGTTCGCCTCGCGGTCCATCAGGATGTCGCTGAAATTGCCGATCCACATGGAGAAGCCGGGCTCGGCATATTGCTGTTCCCAGAAGGCCTCGCGCTCCGCCTCGGACACGTCCATCGCCTTGCGCGGGTCGGGGCTGTGCATGAAACAGGAGAGCGATTCCTGGCAGCGTTTGAAAATGTTGGGGTAGTCCTTGCGGATTTCCGCCATCTCCGCCTTCGAGATCGGCTTGTTGCGCAGCGGCTTGCACCAGTTCGGGCGGCGCTGAAAGACGGTCAAATGCCCGACCGTCTTGGCCACCTCCTGGATGGTCTGCACACCGGTCGCGCCCGTGCCGATCACCGCGACCCGCTTGCCGGCATAGTCGACCGGCGTCTTCGGCCACAGGCCGGTGTGGTAGGACTCGCCCTGAAAATCCTTGATGCCCTCGAATTTGGGCATGGTCGGCGCGGAGAGAGGGCCCACGGCGGTGATCAGAAACCGCGTCCGGTGGTGGCTGCCATCCTCCAGCCCGATATCCCAGCAATTGCGGTCTTCATCGAAGATCGCCGAGGTGACCCGGGCGGAGAACTGGATGTCGCGGCGCAGATCGAACTTGTCGGCGACATAGTTGAGATAGCGCTCGGTCTCGGGCTGCGGCGCGAAATGCTCGGTCCAGTCCCATTCGTCGAGGAGTTCCTGACTGAAGGAATAGCCGTAGGAATAGCTCTCGGAATCGAAGCGTGCGCCGGGATAGCGGTTCCAGTACCAGGTGCCGCCGACACCAGTGCCCGCCTCGAACACGCGGACGCGCAGATTGCGCTGCCGCAGCCGGCAGAGCTGGTAGAGGCCGGACATGCCGGCGCCGATCACGATGACGTCGTAATCGAATTCCGTGTGTTTGTCTTTGTCGGTCATGCGAGGTTCAATACTACTCTGCGTCAGCCGCCCCTGTGACGGCGCCGGAATTTATCCGATAGGCCCATAAAAATTAAGGGAGAGGATGTGTGAGTAGCGATTCTTTGTTGTTCGAGGTCAAGGACCACGTGGCCGTCATCACACTAAATCGGCCTGCGCAACGCAATGCCATCAATCAGGAAATGAGCCGCAACCTGACCGACTATCTGCAGCAGGTGCGCAGCGACGACGATATCCGCGTCGCCATAATCACCGGTGCGGGCGGTGCCTTCAGCGCCGGGGCGGATCTGAAGGAACGCGCCGCCGGTGGCGGCAAGCGGCGCGAGGATCAGGCCCCCGCGACGGTCATCGAGGCCGATTTGGCAGCACGCTGGCCGACGATGAAAATCGAAAAACCCTTGATCGCCGCAGTCGACGGCTACTGCCTGGCCGGCGGCATGGAGCTGTCGCTGATCTGCGACATCCGGGTCTGCTCGACCAATGCCCAGTTCGGCCTGCCGGAGATCGTCCGCGGCTTCTTCCCCGGCGGCGGCGGCCCGCAGCGCCTGGCGCGCAGTATTCCGCAATCGATCGCCATGGAATTGATCCTGACCGGCGACCGGATCGACGCGGCAACCGCGTTGCAGGCTGGAATCGTCAGCCGGGTGGTACCCCCGGAAGAGCTGATGGCCACGGCGCAGGTAATCGCCGGCAAGATCGCCGCCAACGCCCCGCTCGCCGTGCGCGCGGTCAAGGAAGTGGCGCTCACCGCGATGAATGAAAGCTTCGAGCAGGGCATGCGCTTCGGCGGCGCGATGCGTTGGGTGGTCGGCCAGACCGACGACGCCAAAGAAGGCCCCCGGGCCTTCGCCGAGAAACGCGATGCGGTGTTCAAGGGGCACTAAGGTTTATTTCCCACACAGCGTGTCATCCCGGCCTTGAGCCGGGGTCCAGTCTGCGTCCACGGCGGATAGGCTATGAAACTCGAGATGTTTCGAGGCTGGCCCCCGGACTAAAAATTCGGGGCGACACGATGGCGGTTATGACTTGAGAGCTCCGGTCCTTACTTCACCCCGCCGTCGCCCGGCATGATCAGGTTCAGGATCGCGGTCTTGCCCGCTTTAACGCTGGCATAGGCCGCCTCTACCGCGGCCGGCAGGTCGGCCGGGGCTTCGACGCGCTGGCAGTAACCGCCCACCATCCGGGCCGCCTGTTCGTAGTCCGGGCCCTTGATGTTGACGCCGTAGTAATCGTCATCGGAAACCGCGGTGCCGTCGGGATAGAAGCGCTTGTGGAAATGCTTCATCACCGCGTACTGGCTGTTGTTGAAGACGAGGATCAGCAGCGGCAGATCCTGCTCCGCCGACAGCCCCAGGGTCGGGACCAGCGGGTTGTACATGAGGCTGCCGTCACCGATCGTCACCGCGACCGCGCGGTCCGGTAGAGCCAGCTTGACGCCCAGCGCGTAGCCCAGCCCCTGGCCGAGACCGCTGGGTGCGCGGAAGAAGGTCAGCGGGTCGTCCCACATCAGGTGCTCGCGGATTTCCGTCTGATGGACGATGGTCTCGTCGACGATGCAGCATTCGCGGGGCAGCACGTCGCGCAGCACCTTCATCACCAGGGGCGGCGTGATGGTCGGTGCCGCGGCCGCTTCACCTTCGGCCTTGGCGAGACCGTCTTGCCATTCTTCGTGAGCGCTGCGCCAGCGCGCGCGCCGCTGGGCCACCGCCTCGCCGTCGAGACCTTGGGCGCGCAGCGCCGCGGTCAGCAAGCGCAAACTCGTTGCCGGATCGCCTTCCAAGTAGGTCTCCGCATGCATGGCCTGATAAACCATGTGCTCCTTCAGCGGGTTCGCGCTGATCGAGACGATCTGCGCGCCCGGCGGCGTGTTGCTTGGCGGATACCAGGGTGCCCGGCTTTCGACCAGCAAGGCCAGATCCATCTCTTCCAACAGCGGGTCGATGCGCTGCCCCAAGTACAAGTCATGCGATTTGGGGAAGTTACCGAAAAAGGCCCCCTGACCCTCGACCACCGGGATCGACGCGGTTTCCGCCAACTCGACCAACGCGCCGAACGCCTCCGGGTCGGGTCCGATGTTCTCGACCGAGATGACCGGGCAGGCCGCACCGGTTATGGCTTCGGCGACGCGCGCGATATCCGCCGGCTGCGGCTGCAGCTTGGGTGCCGCCGGCACCGTGCGGGAGGCATCCGGTTTGGCCCAGGCCTCCAGCATCGTTTCCATGGGCACGCACAGATAGACCGGGCCCTGCGGCGTGCGCTGCGCCATCTCGCCCGCGCGCACGATCGTCTCGTGCAAGGTATCGATGGAGGCGACTTGCTGGGACCATTTGACCATCGGTTCGATCAGCCGCTGCGTGCCGCCGGGGACACTCAGATTGCGGTACCATTGCGAGCCCGGGTCCATGTCGCCCTCGCCATAGCCGAGCACCTCGCCCGACATGATGACCAGCGGCGTCTCCATCGCGCCCGCCGCATCCACCGCCATGGCGCCCTGCATCATGCCGGCGCCAGCATGCAGCAGCACGATCTGCATCCGTCCGGTGATCTTGGTGTAGGCGGTTGCCATGTTGACGGCGATGCTCTCATGCCCGCAATCCATATAGGCGGGGCCGTCGGCGCCGTCGCGCTTCTGGCGCGCCAACGCCTCCCAGAAGGGCGCCCATTCGGAGCCTGGCGAGGAGATCACGTAATCCGCGTCCAGGCGGCGAAACGCCTCCAATATGGCCTCGCCGCCATCTTGATAGTTCTTCACCGGTCGCCCCCGCTCAGCTGCCGAAACCTGGCGTGCTCGCGACTGCCATTACGCCGCGCGCGCATCCTTCCAACGATAGTAGCGCACCGCGGGCGCGAGGAACCACGGATTGCCCCAATAATAGGGCCGCGTGGGAAAATCAATCTGGGTTAGCGGGCTGTCGCCCTCCTTCAGGCC
>CAJWOT010000262.1 GCA_913044215.1 uncultured Rhodospirillaceae bacterium
TTCATGAGATCAATTTCTCGCAGTTCAGCAATGCCGGGAGTTTAGGTAACGTTGGACGACAGGCAACGAAAAACTGTGAATTTTCTTTAAAAATGGCAGGGGGCGATCGATATACAGCTTTGAGTAAAAATGGGACGTAGAAAATTATTGGTTACCGTAAAGGGGTTATAAACGCTTATGTTTTTTATTTAGGTTAATTAGTGAACATCGGAACGCGTTAGCCATGGATTGGCCGAAACTACCGGATGGCAGCATTGATTGGATGACCGTATTCCAAGCGCCGGATACGAGATTCACCGCGATGATCGATCAATCCGATACGTCGGCGAAATTGCGCGATTGCTTCGCCTATCTGATCGATGTCCTTTTCCCCAAGGAGAATGACCGGCGGATCCATGACAGCTATTGGGAAATCCTCGAAGAGACGTTCCAGACGGGCTCGGGGGCCAACGCACTCAAAGGTCAGAAAATTAAGATTCGCATGGTGATGACCCGCGTGATGAACGATCGGATCAAGATCGCGCGCGGCGGATAGAGCCGCCTGTAATTCACATTGGCTGCAAGGGCTTAGCTCGACTATTCTGGCGGCCTCGCGAATTCCTGGGGAATAGTTTCATGGATGGTCTCGGTGAGCGCCACCCGGAGCGGTTTGGGCCGGACGTCACGCTGGACAATCCGGCTTATATCGATCCGACCGCCCGGGTTTACGGCAAGGTCTCCATCGAAGAAGGGGCAAGCCTGTGGCCCTACGCGGTTATCCGCGCCGAAAACCACCATGTGACGGTCGGAAAATTCAGCAATGTCCAGGATCATGCGATGCTGCATGTCAGCGCTGACGGACCGACCGTGATCGGCGATTATTGTTCGATTGCGCATCACGTGGTTCTGCACAGCGCGACGATTGGCGACAATTCGCTCATCGGCATCAACGCGACGCTGATGGACGGTGTGGTGATCGGCCAGAACTGCATCGTCGCGGGCGGATCGTTCGTGACCGAAGGCACGGTCGTGCCGGACAACTCCATCGTCATGGGCATGCCGGGTAAGGTCGTGCGCAGCCACAACGCCTTCTTAAAGACCAAGCGTAATGCCTTGATATACCACCGAAATGCCGAGGCGTATGCGCGCGGGGACCATCGGGCTTGGACGGGGCCGGATTTCGATGAATGGAATCGGCAAACCGGGACGGCGTTGAAGGCGGAGTACCGCTCGCGATTCGGGGGCGAGCGCTAGCGCGCGGTTACAGACCGTCAGGCGAATTGCGAAAGAAAATCGCGCATCAATCCGTTGAAAATTTCCGGGTACTCCAGCGACGCAAGATGTTGCGCCGGGCCGATCCATTGCGGTGCGACATTCAGTTGCCGCGCCATAAGCTCAGACATGGCTGTCGGGACACCCGGATCGTCTTTCGTCGCGATGACCATGCGCGGCATGTCGAGTGCCGCCAAACCGGTGGTGGTGTTCAAATCGCTGATCGCTGCGCTGACGGCGGCAAACGCTTCGGGTTCGAACCGATGCAGGCAATCTTCCATGTAGCGGTAACCCGGTGTGCGTTGCGTTGCGGCATCGCCGGTAAACCAGCGCGTCATCAGTAGTTCATGTAATGGGGCGACGCCCTCACGCTGAACGAGGGCGGCCCGGTCCCGCCATCCCTTGATCTGTTCGGCGTCGTATTGGCATGTCGTATTCACGAGCGCTAGCGACGCGACCCTCTCCGGTGCGGCTATCGCGAGTGTTTGCGAAATCATGCCGCCCATCGACACGCCGCACAGATGAACCCGCTCGATCGCCAACTGGTCCAGAAGACCGCGCAGATCGTCCGCCATCATGGCGAGCGTGTAAGGGCCTGCCGGTTTGTCGCTCTTGCCATGGCCGCGCGCGTCGTGGCGCAGAATGCGGAACCCTTCGAAGGCGGCCAGATGGTGATCCCAATACCGGTGATCGCCGGAAAAACAGTGGTTCAGGCTGACGACCGGCGCACCTTCCGGTCCGGTCAGCCGGTAGTTCAGTTCGATTTCGCCCACGCGAATGCGGCGTTCACTCATACCAATAATTCTTCATGCCGATGACGGTCGAGGTCAGCCTAACGGGGTTTGTGCGTCGCGAAAACGGCGAAACGGTCTTGTCGCGTTTGGCCGCGTAACGCATGTTGCGGAAAATTCGGCGAGGATTGAGATATGAGCGAAGCGTTTCAACTGCCGCAGCGCGAAGGCAAACCCCGTAAGCGCGGCCTGACCACGATGATCGATTTCGGACCGGATGAGATGGGCTGGACCGGCGTGCCAGGCGGCATAGAGGGGCTCTTGAAGTGCGCCGCCGAGTATATCGATCACGCAAAAATCTACGCGATGAATGGGCTTCTGATGCCGGAGGCAACGGTCAAGGAAGCTGCGCGCCTGTACCGGGACTATGACTGCCATCCATTTGCCGGCGGCATGCTATTCGAGTACGCCTACGCCAAGAACCAGCTCGAAGAATTCGAGGCGTTATTGCGCCGCGAAGAGCTGATGGGTTTCGAGATTTCCGAGAATTACATCACGCTTGAAGATGACGAGCGCAAGGGATTTATCGACCGTTTCCAAAAGGCCGGTTTCGATGTGGTCTACGAATTCGGTCGCAAAGCGCCGACCGAGGCGATGAAGCTGGAGGAGCTGGGCGCCGTAATTCATTCGGTCGCCGAATGCGGGATAGAACATGTCATCGTCGAGCAGAGCGAGATCGATATGCTGGCGGAAACCTCAGCTTCGGGATTGGACGAGTTGCGCCGGCAAAATTGGTTCGACCGCATCATCATCGAGGCGGATCCTTATCGCTTTCCGCAGCAGCATGTCGACCTGATCGGGCAATTCGGTCCGGACGTAAATCTGTGCAATATCGCCGCCGGCCAGGTAATGCGGTTGGAAGGATTCCGGCGCGGAATCGGCCGCGCGGTCGGTTACAGCATCATGGATGGGCTGATTTAGCCGGCTGGTGCGCGCGCTGCTCTGTCAGCCTTGCCGCGGATCGTCGACGAACAGGTGGGGTTCCTCACCTTTCGGCGTCGCGGTCATGACGGTAACGCCGTCTTTCGAGCGGAAACGGTGCCAGCACCCTTTCGGAACGATGACCAAGTTGCCGGATGAGAGCTGAAGCGTTTCCAAAGCGTCATCCACAATAATGTCGAATTCCGTGCTGCCGGCAACAATCTGGACCAGTTCCTCGCCTGCAGGATGGCGCTCCCAGCCGGCGCATCCATCGAAACTGCCGAAGAAGACATTGGCGTCTTTGAAATCGCCCTGACCCAGCGAGGCAAAGGCCGCATCGACTTCGCTCTCTGTCGTGTGCGGTCCCCGGTTGACGATCGGTTTGACCTGCTTAGCGAGTTCCTTGATGTCGATAACGTCGACCATGACCAGCTCCCTTCGGTAAATTATTGGCGCGATTGTAGCGTCAAAATAAATTTATGAGAGTGGCTAAATTTTTTAAGCGTTATGCGAAATTTTTTAGCATTTGACGGCATCGTTTCACCGTAACAAAACGCTCACGTCGCCTTGCCGAAACTCTTTGTCAGTAAGGGAACCGTCCGAACTTTTCGATCAGGCGGGTCTGTTCCGCTTCGCTCTGGGCGCGCGCTTGCGGCGACATCTTAATCATCGACATGCCGCCCAAAGGATTTGCGGTTCGCAGGACCAACGGAGCATCCTCGCCGTGCCGGACGACGAAATTGAACCCTGGTTTCGCATTGATAAAGCTATGCAGAAACGGCCGTTTCTCCTTTAGCTCGTACAGATTGGTCGCTGCACCCGCTTCGACGAGGAGGACACGACGGTTGCCCTGATCCGATAGCCGGCCGAGCCAGTCATTGTCGAGATGGAACCGGAACGACGTGTCCATATCACCGATCTCCGGCCAGAGGGACCGGCGCATGAACCATCCGGAGGGCGTCGCGAAGTCGTTGATATGGCCAACGACATCGTCGGGTGGCAATTCCAGCTGATTCGATGAGACGAACTCGCATTCCTTGATCGCCTCCAGCGCGTGTTCGAGGAACCGCGGCTGCCACCGGTCATCGTCTTCGAGCATCGCCAGATAGGTCCCGCTCGCCTCGGTGACCGCGGCGTTGATCGCTGCGGCCTGGCTGACCTCGTCCGCAACGGCGAATGTGATTTCGGGCGCGTCTTCCAGAAAGCGCGAAGGCGCCGCCGCGCCATGGTCGAGGCCGACAACGATGTTGATCGGTAAACTGCATGTTTGCTTGCGAACGCTCGCGACGGCTCTATCGAGCCATAGCTCATCCGCAGTCTCCACATGAACCTGGTCGAGCCGGGACGGGATGACGACGGTAACGGACTCCGTCATGAAATTCGGTCAGCCGACCGCATAGTCGGAGATTTGAACTTCTTTGCCGACATCCGCAAAGTCACCGTCAGCACGGCGGCGGCGAAACTCGCCCCAATCGATCGCGCGGTAGCGTTCCTGACCGGCGCTGAAGGCGAGCGGTGCGATCTGCGCCTCGTAGGAAGGATTGTAGAAAAACGGAATCGAATACCGTTCGACTTCCTCCATGGCGGCGACGCGATGCAGTGCGGCGCGATACTCATCGTTTGACCACACCTGGACCATGTCACCGATATTGATGACGAAGGCGCCGTCGATCGGCTGCACCACATGCCAGAGCCCGTCCTTGAAGACTTGTAAACCGCTGACATCGTCCTGCAGCAGGACCGTTACAGCGCCGGCATCCGAGTGGTGGTGAATGCCGAGATCGGCATCGCCATGCTCATCTTCCGTCAAATCGGAGAGCGGGTCATCGACGGGGTAGTAGTTGATCCGCAGGAAACTGGTGTGGTTCGGTTGGAAGCTGTCCGCCAGATGCGTTTTCGGCAGGTCAAGACTAAGGCAAATAGCCTCCAGCATTGTCTGCGAGAGCTGTTCGCAAAGACGGAAATGCTCGCGCATGACATCATGGAACGCCGGTTGCGCGTCGGGCCAGGGCGTGGCCCCCGAGAACGGATCGTCCGACAATGAAGCGGCGCCGATTTCCGGGCCGATATCGAAAATTTCCTTCTTGTCGCGTTGGTTCTTCGTCAGTTCGCGGTCGAAATAGCCCCAGGGGTTTTCGCTTGTCCGGTTGAGCGCCCGTTTATCGGCGCGCGGTAGCTGGAAGAACGCGGAAACCGTCCGCCAGACTCCGTCGATATGCTGCCTTTTGACCCCGTGATTGACGATTTGAAAGAATCCCCAATCGCGGCACGCATCGCCGATTTCACCGGCAACGCGCGCAATCGTGTCTGGATCGCGCATGCCGGCAGGACCGCCGAGATCGATGACGGGAACGTTTTGGCGCACAACGTCGCCGAGCGCTATCGGGGCCAGATCAGGATTGTCCATGCTGCGCTGTCGCCTTCTTTGGAGTCCGCCGCTTTTCTAAACCAATCCGCTGTTTGCGGGCAACGTCTGGCGCTATGGCGGCAGGTGGGCGCTTCGCTTGCAATCTTATGCTAATCTTCGTTTTGCAAATCGTACGGAGCCTGGATGCGATGAGCGATACGGATACCGTAAGACGCACGAAGACGACGCCGAAAACCGAGCGGCCGCGGCTTCATAAGGTGATACTGGTAAACGACGATTTCACGCCGCGCGAGTTCGTCGTCACGGTCCTGAAGAGCGTTTTCCGCATGACCGAGGAGCAGTCCTATCGTGTCATGATGACGGCGCATCAGCGCGGTGTTTGCGTGGTGGCCGTTTTCACGCGAGACATAGCCGAAAGCAAAGCGACGGAAGCGACCGATATGGGGCGCCGCGCCGGCCATCCGTTGATGTTCACGACGGAGCCCGAAGAGTAAGTTTTCATGAATTATGACGAGTTCAACGCGTTCTGCGGTGCGCTGCCGGCGACTTCCCATGTCGTGCAATGGGGTGGTTCGCACGTCTGGAA
>CAJWOT010000263.1 GCA_913044215.1 uncultured Rhodospirillaceae bacterium
CCGCGCATCGCGGTGCAATCTTTTGCGGCGGAAAAAACGCCCATTTCACTGACCGCGGCAAACGCGCTCAACGCCTCGTTGCTGTCGGCACTGATCTCAAAGAGCGGCGGTCGTCACACCTTCGTCGCCCGCGGTGCGTTGCCGGCATTGGTACGCGACGTCTCCGAACGGGCGCGTCCGGGGCCGGATGATCCGGTCGAGACGCTGCTGGAAAATGCGCGGGCCGATATCCTGGTGATCGGGACGCTGCGCCGTGAACGGCAGCAGCTGGTCCTGTCATACAAGGCGGTCGCGACTGGCGATGGCGCCGTTTTGGCCAGCACAAAATCATACCGTCTACGGCTGCGCGATCAGGACCAGGCGACGCTCGGCCTCGATCAGGCCCTGCCGGTCGCGGCGCGCTATCTGTTGCAGCGGGTCGATGGCTTGGAATCGATTCAAATCGGCGATATTCGCTATCGCAGCGAGGCTGCGGATACGGCGTTTGCTGCCTATCTGCAGGACCGGGTGGCCGATGAGTTTCGCCGGCAGTCGACCGGCGTGTTGACGGGCGCTGGAGTCCTGGTCGGTGTGTCGGATACCGATACGATCCTGGCGCCCGGCGCATATCGCCTAATCGGAACCTATTGGCCGCTCAGTGAGGCCGTGGAGGTCAGCCTGTCCTTGCGCGGCGTCGACGGTATTGCGGTAACCTGGCGCGAGAAAGTGCGGCGGGACTCGATCCCGGCGACGCTCGCAATAGGTCCGGCGGCCGACCCGGTACCAACACCTAAAGTTCTACCCAGGCAGCAGACGCAGCCGGAGCCGCAATTGACCTATGCGACACCGGTCCGCGGCCGTCCGACCGTCGCGGAGGCACAGCGTCTCCTGCATGCGCTTGGCTACGATCCGGGTCCGGTAAACGGCATCCTGGGGCCGCAGATGCGCCGCGCCATAGCCATGTTCCAGCGCAACGACGGGCTGGGTCAAGACGGCCGCATGACGCGCGGTTTGGTCGCCAGCCTGCGTGAGCGGCAGCGTTAGCGGTAAACGGCTCTCTGCCTTTCATAACCAAGGTGAAACAATGGCTTTCGGTGAACGACATGCATGACGGCGCACAAGGCAACCCGATGACGGAAATCGCCCTGGCGCTCGCCATGGGGTTCTTCAGCATCATGGTGCTGACCATCATTTCCATGGGTTCGGCACCGCAAAAAGGGGAGGCCGGTGCTGCCGCGATGCTCGTGCCGTCTTCGAACGAAGCGAGCGCCGTCGCGGTCGAATCCGAGGATACAGTCGTCATATACTATCGGGGACGCTTCCTCGACACGCAGATGCACCCGGTCGATCCGGCCACAGTAAAGACCCACGGACGCCTCATTCTCGCCATCGATCCAGGCCTACCCTTGGGTGAGGCCATGGCCGCACGAGAGAAAGTCGCATCCGACCGTCTGGTCGTCTCGACGCTCAATAAGGAGTGGCTGCGTGCATTGCAGGGGGAAACGCAATGAGACGAAACGGTACGATCGTGATCGACTGGGCACTGCAGTTGGCGGCGTTCTTCGCAGTGCTATTCGTCCTCCATGCGGGCGCCGCGCATGGCGCGATACCGGCGGAACGCGCCATTATTGCGGAATCGTTGCGGGCAGGCCTGTCGCCGTCGCTGGCGCTGGCAGTCGCCGTGGTCCAGCTGCAATCGCCGCAGTGGCGGACCCCGGCGAAAATTCGGGCAGCGGTCCATGCCTTGCGCCAGGCGGTGACGCGTTTCCCGGCGCGGCTGGACCGAGCGCTGCGGTATTATGGAGGTGACGATCGTTTTGTGGCTGCGGTACGGGTGTGGCAGCGCCGATTCGATGCGAAAGCGCGGACGACGGCGCAGGCGATTGGCGCCTCCGTCGGCAGGCCGCACCTCGACGATTTTGCCGACAGCGGATTGGCGGTTCGGGCGCGCCGTGCCGGCCGCCTGTTGGACGACTTCTCACCTGGGCGTGGTTGAACGATGATCCGTGTCTTGGAAATTCGGATCCTCAAATTCGCGATTGTTGCGGCGACCGCTTTTGGGCTGGCCAGTTGCACGACCGATGTGTCGGCGCGTCATGGCCTCGACCGGGCCGCTGTAAAGGAGATGGTTGCGCGCGAAGCCGTCAATATGGGGGTTCCCGTATCGCTCGCCTTGGCCGTCGCACACGCGGAATCGAATTTCAATCCCAAAGCGGAGAGCCATAAAGGCGCGCGCGGTGTCATGCAGATCATGCCCGCCACCGCAGCTGGCGAATACGGTATCCGCGCCGAACGGTTGTGGGATCCTCGCCTGAATATCCGGCTTGGTCTGCATTTCTTGGGACGGTTGGTGAAACGCTATCGCGGCAGGGTCGATCTGGCGCTGTCATACTACAATGGCGGCTCGCGGGTCGGCGTCTGGCCGAATGCCCGAATTATCCCGGCGACCGCCACCTACGTGACGAAGGTGCGAAAATTGCAGCGCCACTATCGCACCCGGTTGGCGCAAGGCAGGAGGATCTGATGAACGCCGCCGTTGCCGAACGCCTTTTGCTCGAGGCGGACAAGAGCGCCGAATTGGCCAACGCCTTCCGCACGGTCGCGGATGCGGAAGCCGACGGGCAGCCGAAATTCACCGAAGTGATTTGCCGGGATCTCGTACGCACGGTGGTTTGCCGGGTCTATGCGCTGCCATTGCTGGAACTGTGCCATCTGATCCGCGCAGCGGATGGCTGCGCAGGTGGCTATGAAGCGTTCTTCTGGGGCGGCGGCCCCGCACGCGCCGGCGCCTTTCGCGGTTATGCGGAACGGAACCTTGTATCGCTACCGGGAATCGCGGCGGCGAAGACCGGATTGAAGCTCGACTACCCCGACGGGACGTTCACCGTTACCTATAGCCGCATGCCGTTCCTATCGGCCATGCTCGAATTTCTCGTCACGGTGATCGGCTATCGGGCGGTCGACGACGTGATCGAACCGCTGCGGGCCAGGGGCGCGACGGGCAAACAGGTCAGCAACGCCGCCAAGGAATTGGCTTCGCAGCTATACGCCTATCTGAAGGAACATTTGTCCAGCGCGCAGAGTCAGCGCAAGTTCCGGCGCCTGATCGCATTTCTCGACCGCGCGGCGGACGAGTCGCCCGACGCGATTGACGATGCTCTCATCCTGGACTTTTGGCTCGAAGAATCCGCTAGCGACAAAGGCGCGGATTTTAAGACCTTTCGCGCCGTCTATCTCGCTTTTCTGCGCTTTATACAGGCCCTGGCCGCAGCACAGAACCGAGATGGTCTGGAGAATGTCAAAGTGTTGGGCGCGGACCGCTCCGCCGGCGAGGTCGAGCCCCATGAGCTGGAATATGGGTTGGAGACGGTCGGCGAGACCGAAAACCCGCTCGACAAGCTGGCTGATGACCCCTGCAGCGCGGTGCGTTTCCTGACCAAGACGGAAGCGCGATCACTCGAACTACTCGTTGAATCGGATACGGTCGCCGACCGTTTGCCATTGTCGGTGTTGCGGTGCGAGGTATTCGGTGCGGCGCAGGCACGCATTACGCAGGGATTGCGACGCCGGTTGGCACCGGATGCCTTTCTGGCACTGATCGACGATAGTGTCGCGCAGGACTACGCCGAATGCCGTGCTCGTTTCTCTGCGCTCGCAGAGCATGTGGAGCGGAGCCTGTTGGCCAGCTTTCATGCGCTGGCAGAAGCGGGGCGGGCTGAGGCGATCACAGTCCTGTTGCGCTTGCGGCCGGATCTCGATTACAGCTCCCTCGCGGCGCACTTTGCCGTCACCGGGCCCGAGGACGATAACGTCATTCCCTTCGCGCCGCACGGCGTCGCGGCCCGGTTCGCGACCCTTCTCGCGGCGACGGATTCACTCACGGAACCGCTGCGGAACTTCGTCACGGATGCGAAGACGGCGTATGCCGGTTTGTCGCGGCAGGGATTCCGCGACCGCGATATGGCAGATCCTGCGGTCGCCGGCGGTTTTGCAGCCGGTGAAGCGCCGCTGTTCGCGCTCCGCACTCGCCTCTCAGCGTTCGGTCAAGTGCTGGCCCGTGCCGGCGGTGACGATGCGGCTTATGGGTCCCAGTTCGAGCGGGATCGAATCCTTTTCCTTCGCCAATTTCGCGTCTTGTACGGAGCAGACATATGACATCCGGTTGGAGTAGCCTTGATCGACAGCAACAGGAGGCGACGGCCCGCATGTTCGAGGCGCTGGATATGATCGATACGGCGATTGAACCGGTCGCGACGCCACGCCGCGTGGGATTTTCCGACCTTTATACGTTTGCGAACGATCCCGATCGCGACATGGCGCCAGAATTGGCTGAAGCATTGGCCCGGGACGAGGCGTTGGAAGCAGACTTAATCCGTCTCCTCGACCGCACCGCCATCTACCGTTTCCCGAAGGTGGCCGCGGCGAGCAGCGGTCCGGCGTTACGGCGCGATGGCGACCTATATCGAATTACCCTTCGGCCCTCACGCGCGGAGCCGACGCAAATCTACGTCATAATCGAGCTCGCCGATTTGGAGATGCCGCCGCCGGCCTTGATCTATGTATGCCGGTCCGGCCGGCCTTGCCATAAGCATCAGCTGCCGGTGGCGCATGACGGGACGATCCAGATCCTCGCCGATTTGGGTTCGCCTCTGGTCGAGGCGCTGCGTGACGGACAGGCGGAGGTGTATCTGCGTTGACGGCAATCCGCGTCTTCATCCTGACCACTGATGGGCCGGTCGCAATTCAACGAATTACGGAAGAAGATCCGGGCGTCAAATCGGTCATCTGCCTCGACGGAAAGGCGATCGCGTTGCCGGTCAGCCCGGCCTACGAAGCATTCGTGCGGTCGCCGACGGGCGTTATCGAAAGCTGCTTCGGACACCCGGCCTATCGGCTCGACGTCTCCGGCCGCATTTCGGAAGGATTAAGCTGGCAGTTCGGCGTTTTCCTGGCGCACGCACTCCATAAAGTCGGGCGGCTCGACGGTTCGGCGGCGGACGTCGCAGTGTTGACGACAGGAGAGATCGACCGGGACCTCAACGTACTTTCCGTTGATGCGCTTGCGGAAAAGCTGATGCTCGCCCAACCGCTGCTCGATTCGCTGGTTGCCGACGGCGTCGCGACGACGGTTCTAGTGCCGCAAGACAACGCTGAGGTGGCAGCGGACGGCAGCTCTCTCGCCCCTGTCGCGACCGCGGCACAGGCTTTCACATTGCTCGGGCTCGATTTGCCCGAGAAAACCGTCCCGGTACAGGTCGCTCCCGCCTCGGTTAGACCGCGCCGCAGTGCCGTTCCGCTATTGACGATTGCCGCGCTACTCATTGCCGGTATCGGTGCCGCCTGGTGGCTGGTGGAACGCGACCGGAAACCGGTCATTGCTTCACCGGCGCAAGCGGTGGCGACAACAGTGGCCGCAGTCGTGCCAACCGTCGAAACGCCTGCCGTAAAACCGACGCCGGTACCGGCGTCGCCCCAGTTGTTGACGACGCTCGTGGAACGCCGCGCCCCGCCCGGCAAGAGCTGCGCCGCTGTCCATTTCGACGCCGCCGCGCCTCGTATCGTCGAGAGGTCGGTTGCGAACAGCGGGCAGTTTGCTGAGACGCCGCTGCGTGGCCTCTGCGGCCTCGTCTATCGCGTTACCAATAAGGGGCCGGCCATAAATCTTACTGTGCTTGCAGCCCGGGCCCAGCGCGGTGCCGAGGCGGTTCGGACGAAGGTATTCTTGCGTAACCAGCGGCTGGCCCAGGGCGAACGTGCTGAACTGGAGGTAAAGCCGCCGCGCGTGCAGGGGCCGGTCCGGCTCCAGTTTCTGCTACTGGCCGCGACCGATCTGGATTCGCGGCGACCGGAGGCGCAGCGGCGTGTTCCAAAGGAACTGCCGATCG
>CAJWOT010000264.1 GCA_913044215.1 uncultured Rhodospirillaceae bacterium
TCACCCGCTCCATCGAAGAATGTGCGGTAAGCATGATGATCGGGACGAAAGGATTGGGACTGTCCGGCGCGGTCCGGACCATGCGTGTGAAATCAATGCCATCGAGCGGCTCCATCACCCAGTCCGTCAACACGATATCGGCCGGAAAGTGCCGCAGTTCGGCATAGGCCTTGCTGCCTTCCTGCGCCGTCTGGATGTTGCTGATACCGAAGGCATAAAGCATATCCCGGATCAGGGCGCGCATCGACGCATCGTCTTCGATGAGCAGAATGTTCAGCTGTTCAAGGTCGTATGCCATGCCAGGGTCAACCGGCCTCTTGATAGTCGATCGGCCGCTTGCGAGACCGGAGGACGAGTGTTGCGTGGGCGCTTCTGGACGGGTCGAAGTGTACGATTATTATGCTTAAACAAACGATAACGGCGATGAAAGATGGCATTACGCCGCATTATCGCCATATTGGTTGCCTAAGCACGTCAAAACCGCCCTTTCATTGCTGGGCACATAACCACTACATCTGGTATAACAAACTAGCAGGTACGCATACACCTGCTCAATAAGTTGATTGTCACTCTGGATCTTGATGGAGCGAAATGGCTGGCCATTCCAAATTCAAAAACATCATGTACCGAAAGGGCGCTCAAGATAAGCGCCGCGCGAGCCTATTTGCGAAATTTGGACGTGAAATAACCGTTGCTGCCCGCCTGGGCGGTCCGGATCCGGAAATGAATCCGCGCTTGCGTACGGCCATTATTGCGGCGCGGGCGGGCAATATGCCCAAGGACAACATCGACCGTGCCGTTAAGAAAGGCGCTGGTACGGGTGAGGGCGATGATTTCGAAGAGATCCGCTATGAGGGCTATGGGCCTGGCGGCGTAGCGATTATCGTCGAAACCCTTACCGATAACCGAAACCGCACGGCGTCGGAATTGCGGGCCGCCTTCAGTAAGAATGGCGGGAACCTGGCGGAAACGGGCGCGGTTTCGTTCATGTTCGACCATGTCGGGGAAATCCGGTACGAGGCGGAAAAGGCAGATTCCGACACGGTATTCGAAGCGGCCCTTGAAGCGGGCGCCGACGATGTGGAATCGACGGAAGACGGGCATGAAGTCATTTGCGATCCCGGAACGCTTCATGAGGTCTGCGGCGCCCTCGAGGGATCGCTTGGTGAACCTGTGTCGGCAAAGCTGGTTTGGAAAGCGCAAAACAACGTGCCGGTCGAGGAGGGCGCGGCCTCCACACTCCTTAAACTTCTGGAAGCGCTCGACGATAGCGATGACGTCCAAACCGTCTCCGCCAACTACGACATCGCGGATGATGTCCTCGAACGGCTCACGACATAAGGTCTTACCGGTGATATGCGGTTAATCGGGCTCGATCCGGGACTTCGCAATACGGGGTGGGGCGTCATCGATGTCCAAGCGAACCGGCTCACCTATGTTGCTGACGGCACCGTTTCGCCGAGCCCAAAACAAGATCTTGCAGGGCGCCTTCGGGATTTGCACGAAGGCCTGGCGCAGGTCCTGGCGGATTTCGATCCGGACGAGGCCGCGGTGGAGGAAACCTTCGTCAACAAGAACCCGGGCACGACATTGCGGCTCGGCGAAGCACGCGGTGTCGTTGTTCTCGCGCCGGCCTTGGTTGGACTTCCCGTCGCCGAGTATTCGGCCAACCGGATAAAGAAATCGGTCGTCGGCGCCGGGCACGCTGCGAAAGAGCAGGTTCAAATGATGGTCGGACGCATCTTGCCCGGGTGCAATTTTTCAAGCCCGGATGCGGCTGATGCGCTGGCTGTCGCAATCTGTCACGCGCATTTTGCGGAAACGGGACGACGCCTACAACGCGCCGCGGCGGGACAATGATCGCGCGACTTTCCGGCATTGTGGGCGAGCTTGGCGAGGATTTCGCCGTCATCGACGTCGGCGGTGTCGGGTATCTGATCTTTTGCTCGTCGCGAACATTGTCCCGGATGCCTGCGGTCGGCGAGGCGGTCCAGGTCGCCGTTGAGACGCATGTCCGTGAGGACCACATCCACCTCTATGGCTTCGTCGATGCGGCGGAACGGGCTTGGTTCCGCCTGCTGACGACGGTGCAGGGCGTGGGGGCCCGGGTCGGCTTGGCCATCCTGTCGGTTTTAACGGCCGACGAGTTGGTTCAAGCCGTGGCGGCGCAGGATAAAGCAGCAGTCGCCCGGGCCAATGGGGTGGGGCCGAAGCTGGCCGGCCGAATTGTCACGGAGCTGCGTGACAAAGTTGGCGGCATGGCGCTTGGCGGCGGTATCGACGTGTCTGAAACCGCGTCGTCGGCGACACCGGACGGTGAAGAAGCGATTTCTGCGCTGGTGAATTTGGGGTATTCCCGCGGCGACGCGTTCAATGCCATTGCGAAAGCCGGCAAGGAGTTGGGTCAACAAGCGCCTCTCGAATCGTTAATTCGCTTCGGCCTTAAGGAAATGTCGCAATGAATGACCCGGCGAGCCGCATCGTCGCGCCGGATATGGCGGAGTCTGACATCGACGAGGCATCCCTGCGCCCGCAAACCTTGTCGGAGTTCATCGGCCAGACAGCGGTTCGGGAAAATCTCTCGGTCTTCATCCAGGCGGCGAGGAGCCGTGGTGAGGCGTTGGATCACACCATTTTCTTCGGGCCGCCCGGGCTGGGCAAAACGACGCTTGCCCAGATCGTTGCACGGGAGCTTGGGGTCAGTTTTCGCGCAACGTCGGGACCGGTTCTGGCGAAAGCAGGCGATTTGGCGGCCTTGCTGACCAATTTGCAGCCGCGTGACGTGTTGTTCATCGACGAAATCCACCGGCTGCATCCTGCCGTCGAGGAAGTGCTGTATCCGGCGATGGAGGATTTCCAGCTCGATCTGATCATCGGCGAAGGACCGGCGGCACGCTCGATCCGAATCGACCTTCCGCCGTTCACCTTGGTTGGTGCTACCACGCGGACGGGATTGATCACGACCCCGCTGCGGGAGCGTTTCGGCATACCGCTGCGCATGAATTTCTACGATATCGACGATTTGCAGAGCATCGTCGAGCGTGGCGCCCGCGTGCTTGATGTGGCGCTGGAAGCGGATGGTGCGCGTGAGGTCGCGCGGCGAAGCCGGGGAACGCCGCGGATCGCTGGGCGATTGCTGCGCCGTGTCCGGGATTTCGCGCTCGTCGATGGCCAATCCGTGATCGATGCGAAAATCGCTGACAACGCTTTGCTCAGACTGGATGTGGATGCCGAGGGGCTGGATGCAATGGACCGCCGGCTCCTCACCTGCATGGCGGAAAATTACGGCGGCGGGCCGGTTGGCGCCGATACGCTGGCCGTCGCCTTGGCGGAGCAGCGCGATGCCATTGAAGAGGTTATCGAACCCTATCTGATACAGCGCGGCTTCGTGCAACGGACACCGCGGGGCCGCATGCTGACAGGGCAGGGGTGGCGGTATCTCGGCCTTGACGCGCCGGCGGCGACGGAGCAACAGCCCGACCTCTTGGAGCTGCCCTCCGATGACGAGGCACATGATGGCTGACGGCGCCGCGGTTCATGTCTGCCCTGTCCGGGTCTATTACGAGGATACGGACGCGGAAGGCATCGTTTACTACGCGAACTATCTGAAGTTCGCGGAACGCGGCCGCACCGAGATGCTGCGAGAGGCCGGTATCGGACACCGCGATCTCTGGGCCGAACACGGTATCGCCTTCGCGGTCCGCAATATGGCCGCTGACTACATAAAACCGGCGCGGCTTGACGATGCGCTCACCATTCACAGCCGTCTGTTGTCGCTACGTGGGGCCTCCATGTCGGCGGAGCAAATCGTTCGCCGTGATGGAGAGGATCTCGTACGGCTGTCGGTACGTCTGGCCTGTATTGACAAAAATGGCCGGCCGGCGCGCCTCCCGAAACCGGTTCGCGCGGTACTTGAAGCCTATACGCATGATGTTCAGTAGGAAATTGTAGATGGATCAAACTTTAGTCGAGGCGACAGCACTGGCCGGCTCTGTCGAGAACGTGAACTTGTCGGTTTGGTCGCTGTTCCTGCAAGCGACTTTGATCGTGAAGATCGTCATCGTCGCGTTGATCCTGGCCTCGATCTGGACCTGGGCCATTATCATCGAAAAGGTCTGGCGCATGCGCCGGCTCGACCGTGCCGCGACGGCCTTCGAGGATGAGTTCTGGTCCGGTGGGACTCTCGACGGCCTGTACGAACAGGTTGGGCAGCGCGCTGTGGACCCGATGACCGCGGTGTTCACGGCCGCGATGCGGGAATGGCGCCGCACCGCGTCGCGCGGGATCGATCGCAGCCAGATATCCCATGCCAGCCTGCAGCAAAGAATCGATCGCGTAATGCAGGTCAGTCTTGGCCGCGAGATGGAGCATCTCGAACGGTACATGACGTTTTTGGCATCCGTCGGATCGACCGCCCCGTTCATCGGGCTGTTCGGCACGGTTTACGGCATCATGAACAGCTTTCAATCGATCGCGATCACGAAGCAGACCAGCCTCGCGGTCGTCGCGCCTGGCATCGCCGAGGCGCTTTTCGCTACGGCACTGGGTCTCGTCGCCGCGATTCCGGCCGTCGTCGCATACAATAAGATTTCCACCGATCTGACCCGCTACGCCGGCCGGCTTGAGGCTTTCGCGCACGAATTCAGCGGGATCCTGTCGCGGCAGCTCGAAGAGGCTGACTGATCCATGGCGGGCCAGACGGCAGGCAGCGGCTACCGCGGAAACGGGAAGTATCGCTACACGAAAATGGCGGAGATCAACGTCACGCCGTTTGTCGACGTCATGCTCGTGCTGCTGATCGTTTTCATGGTCACCGCCCCCTTGCTGACGGTTGGCGTTCCGGTCGACCTGCCGAAAACCCGCGCCGCGACGATCAACGATACGCAGGAACCCTTGGTCATCTCCATTAATGGCGAGGGAAAGCTATTCCTGCAGGAAAGCGAGACGACCCTGGACAACATGATTCCGCGATTGCGCGAGATCATGAAGGCCAATCCCGACCTACGGATTTTCATTCGCGGCGACGAGACATTGCCATATGGCACCGTGATGGAGGTGATGGGGGAATTGAGTGCGGCGGGCTTCCGCAAGGTCTCTTTGCTCGCCAAATTGCCAGAAACAGAGACCAGCAAAAAATAGTGCGACCGGATGCGAATAGCCGCCGCCATATCCGCAACATTGCACATCGCGGTCTTTCTGTTCGCGTGGCTGGGCGTTTTACCCTCCGCACCGCCAACAATCGCGCCGGCTCAGGTGATCGACGTAGAGATTGCGACCGAACAGGCAAAGCCTGCGCCCAAACCGAAACCGGTCGCCAAGGCAAAGCCAAAACCCGCTCCGCCGCCGCCACCGCCGCCGCGCCGTCCGCCACCGCCCAAACCGCAGCTTGCGGCGAAACCGCCAGAACCCGAAGCGGTGCCCGCCCCGAAGCCGCCGCCCGATGTGACACCGATACCGAAGCCGAAGCCAAAGGCGGAAAAACCTCCGAAGCCGAAGCCCAAAAAAGCTGCGCAAAAACCAAGACCGCGGCCGAAGGCAAAACCGAAACCGCCCAAGCCGAAGCACGATTTCGCGTCTGTTCTGAAAACGGTCGACAAGCTGGAGCGAAAACCGCCGCAACCGCAAAAACGCAAACCGAAAGAAGCCAAGAAGCCGGTTTCACCGATGCAGCAAGTGGCGGAAGCCTTGAAACGCAAGAAACCGGCGCCCCGGCTCGATCTCGCCAGGCGTGGGATCACGGTGGGCGATGTCGATGCGATCCGACGTCAAATCGAACCCTGTTGGAATTTGCCAGCCGGCGCCCGAGATGCGCACAAGA
>CAJWOT010000265.1 GCA_913044215.1 uncultured Rhodospirillaceae bacterium
TTCGTTGAACGTCGGACATTTCGGAAGACCGATTGGGATTTCCCCATCACCATGCAGGAACTCCATTGCGGCCTCTGACCGTGCGGCTTCACACAAGCGTTATTCCCTTTTCGCCGCAGCCCTCCTATATGTGACGCTGGTTTACAGAATTTAGCGAAGGGTGGTGTGCGATGGCCGAGTACGATTTCGATCTTTATGTGATCGGCGCGGGATCCGGTGGCGTCCGGGCGGCGCGGATTTCCGCCAGCTACGGAGCCAAGGTCGGGATTGCCGAGGACCGTTATCTCGGCGGGACCTGCGTTAATGTCGGCTGCGTGCCAAAGAAGCTGCTCGTCTACGCGTCGCACTTCGCCGAGGAGTTCGAGGATGCGGCCGGATTCGGTTGGACCGTCGGCGAACGCAAGTTCCACTGGCCGACCTTGATTGCCAACAAGAACAAGGAGATCGAGCGGCTGAACGGTATCTATGGCCGCTTGCTGGCTAACGCCGGTGTAGAGCTGCATGAGGGGCGCGCGACCGTCGTCGATGCGCACACCATTTCGGTCAACGGACAGACCTACACGGCGAAATACATTCTGGTCGCGACGGGCGGCTGGCCAGTGGTGCCGGACATTCCAGGCAAGGAGCACGCGATCACCTCCAACGAGGCGTTCTTCCTCGACGATCTGCCGGAGCGCGCTATCGTTGTGGGCGGTGGTTACATCGCGGTCGAGTTCGCCGGCATTTTCCACGGGCTTGGCAGCAAGGTTACGCAGCTTTATCGCGGGCCACACTTCCTGCGGGGGTTCGACGACGATGTCCGCACTTTCCTGGCGGACGAGATGCGCAAGAAAGGCGTCGACCTGCGCTTCAACGCCAACATCGCGCGCATCGAGAAGAAGGGTGACGCCTATCTGGCAGAATTTGAGGACGGCACGGAAGTGGAAACCGACCTGATCATGTACGCCACAGGTAGGGCGCCCAATGCGCAAGGGATTGGTCTGGAGGAAGCTGGTGTCGAACTCAACGCCAAGGGCGCCATCGTGGTCGACGACCAGTTCAAGACCTCCGTCGACTCGATCTACGCGATCGGCGATGTGATCGACCGAATCGCGCTGACACCCGTCGCCATCGCCGAGGGTATGGTGCTGGCGGCAAACCTGTTCCGCGGCGAATCCGGCACCATGGACTACGCTGACGTACCGACCGCGGTGTTCAGCCAGCCGAATATCGGAACGGTCGGCCTGACCGAGGCGCAGGCACGGGAAACCTACGGCGCGGTCGATATTTACACTTCATCCTTCACGTCGATGAAGCACACTTTGACCGGCAATGACGAAAAGACCTTCATGAAGCTGATCGTCGACCGGGTGAGCGACCGGGTCGTCGGCTTCCATATGGTGGGGCCGGACGCGGGCGAGACGACCCAGGGCGTCGGCATCGCGCTGAAATGCGGGGCGACCAAGACGCAGTTCGACGCCACTGTCGGCATTCACCCTACCGCGGCGGAGGAGTTCGTCACCATGCGGGAGAAGGTGGCGGACGATGCGGATAAAGAAGCGGCGGATTGAGGTCTGGAGCCGCCCGTGCCAGACTTGGCGCGCATCGCTCACCATCGGGGGATATCGCGTTGACCCATGTGAAATATATCGACCGGACGCGGGAGTATTATCTCTCGCAAGGCTATGAGAAGCCCTATCGTTGGGCGCATTTCGATGAAACGCCGTTCACGCCGCTGAAGAAACCCTTGTCGGAATCGCGCGTGACCCTGGTCTCGACCAGCGAGATTGCGGTGCGGAGCTGGGACGACCAGCGCACGCCGCTGGAGAAGGGCGAGGCGGCGAACGTCTACAACGTCGCGGCCGATACGCCGGTCGAAGACCTCTACAGCCAGACCTACGATTTCGACAAGCACGCGACCAGCCTGGACGATGTGAACACCTATTTCCCGGTCACGCGGATGCATGAAGCAGCCGAAGCCGGGCGGATCGGGGCCGTCGCGCCGACCTTGTACGGTGTCTACAACGCTTACAGCCAGCGTAAGACCCGCGAGATCGATGCACCGGAGGTGCTGCGCCGCTGCCGTGATGAAGATGTCGATCTGGCGATCCTGACGCCGGTCTGACCCGTCTGCCACCAGACCGTGAGTCTGGTTGCCCGTCATCTCGAAGCGAACGGTATCCCGACGGTCATCATCGGGGCGGCGCGCGATATCGTCGAACATTGCGGCGTTGCCCGCTTCCTGTTCGTCGACTTCCCGCTCGGCAATCCCTGCGGGGAACCAAATAAGGTCGATATGCAACGATCGATCTTCGACCAAGCGCTCGATCTGCTGGAAAGCGCCAAGGGTCCGAACACGACGATCCGCGCGCCATACGATTGGAGTGGCGGGCAGCGCTGGAAGGATCTGATCTTCACTCAGGAACAGCCCTTCCAGGACCCCGAAGAAGAGCGCGAGTGGAAAGAGAAGAAAGAGCTCTATCGCAAGCTCAAGGCGGAAGGAAAAACCTGACCATGGCGAATGTCACCGTCTATTCCACGCCGCTCTGCGCGCCGTGCGAACAGCTCAAAACCTATCTGCGGGACCGTGGCGTGGAATTCACCGCGAAGGACCTGATGATGGACGAGGACGCGGCGGAGTTCATCGACTCCAAGAACATCCGCACCTCGCCGGTGCTGCAGGTCGACGATACGCTGTTGCATGGCCAGGAATTGGAACCGTCCAAGATCGACGCGTTGCTGAGCCTATAGCCCGAGTACGGCACTTCAATGCAATTCGGCTATTTCACGCTTAGCGACAACGCCTATCCGGACAATCCCCGGACGGCCGCGCAGTTCGTGCGCGAAATCCGCGAGCAGGCGGTACTGGCGGAAACGTTGGGGTTCAATTCCGCCTGGATAGGCGAGCATCATTTCGACACGCTTGGTGTGAATTCACGGCCCGATCTGGTGCTGACCAGCGTCGCCGCGGTGACGGAACGCATTCGATTGGCACCGGCAGTGAGCGTGCTGCCGCTGCACCATCCGATCCATGTGGCGGAGTGCTGGGCAACTTTGGACGTGCTGTCGGAAGGGCGGGTCGATTTTGCCTGCGGGCGCGGCTACGACCGCCGTGAGTACGGCGCGTTCGATGCGGATTTCATGGCCTCGGCGGAAATCTTCGAAGAACGTATGGATGTGATCTGGAAGGCCTGGACCTCCGACGGACCCTGGTCCCATGACGGGCCGCGCCATAGCTTCACGGATATGGCGATCACACCGAAACCGGTGCAGAACCCGATTCCGTTCTACGTCGCCAGCTTTTCGGAAACGAGCGTCGAGATGGCGGCGAAACGCGGGCACAACATCATTTTCGCACCCTTCGCGGCCGGCATGGTGTTCGGCGGGCTCGACAGTGCAGTCGCGAACTATCGGGAGAAATGCCAGGCGCACGGCAACCAACCGGGCCGGGCGATGTGCAGCTACTTCATCCACATCGCCGATACGCCGGCAGAGGAAGACCGCGCCCGGGAAGCGCAGATGTCCTACTTCAAGCATTGCGTTCTGCCGGCCTTCCCCAAGGATCCAGCCAAGGCCCCGCCGACGATGCAGTACTTTATGAAGATTGTCGATATCCTTGAAAATATGAAAAAAAACGATCTGACGGATAAATCGATCCTGCTTGGCCCGCCGGCACAGATCACGGAAACCCTGAAACGGGTCGAAGCGGCCGGTATCGACGAAGTGATCCTGTACTTCAATGTGGGCAACAAGCCGCACGAAGTTGTCAAGGAACAGATGGCGCGTTTCGCGGAAGAGATCGCGCCAAAATTCGCCGACAGCGCGCTGAGCGTGGCGGGCGGATGATCCGTCCCTGTGCCGCGGAGGATTTCGCGACCATCGGGGCTATCATCAACGATGCCGCTTCCGCTTACAAAGGCGTCATCCCCGATGACTGTTACCATGAACCCTATATGCCGAACTACGAACTGGCCGAGGAGATCGCGCGTGGCGTTCGCTTTTCCGGCTACGAGATCGATGGGAGGCTGGCCGGTGTCATGGGGATCGAGCTGGTGCAGGACGTCACCTTGATCCGCCATGCCTATGTGCGGACCGATCACCGCGGCGGCAGGATCGGGGGCAAGCTGCTCAAACATCTGCAAGCGGCGACGGCGACGCCCATGCTGATCGGCACCTGGGCTGATGCAGATTGGGCGGTGCGCTTCTACGAGGCGCGCGGTTTCCTGCGCGTGTCGCATGATGAGAAAGAACGCCTGTTGCGCACATACTGGACCGTCGGCGACCGCCAGATCGAGACCTCGGTCTTGCTAGCCTGCGAACGGTGGCGCGCTAAGCCCTAATAAGGGCTAAGAGTTCGCCTATATCCGCGACATTGTCGATCGCATCCACCTGTTCGATCAACGCTTCGCCGTTTGCGATCGGTAGCGACACTGCGCCGGAACCCCAGTTCGATCGAAACTTTTCGAGATGTGCCTCGCGCGTCATCGGTTTGGCCGGGTTGCCATAGATCAGGGTTTGGGTCTTTTCCAGCTGCCGCCCATCCGTCAGCGTCACGTACACGTTGATTGGGGCGAGCGCGGTCGGATCCGGGTTGTTGTCCTTAGTGATCGAAACCTTTCGAGCCAGATCGATCGTCGCCGCATCGTGCAGCGCCTCCGGTGTAAAATCGCTGACGCCGAGCTGACCGTCCTGGAGTGCGCGCGCCGCGACGTATCCGATGCAAAGGCGCGCCTGGTTGGGCGTCATGCCGGGTTGCGGTGTCCGGGCGACGAGCTGGTGGGTGAGGGGCGGTATCTCGGCGTTAATGGCCGCTATATCGCCGGCTCCGAACCCGTTCTCGCGCTGCAGCTCCAACAGGGCGTCCAGCACACCGTGCGTCGCCCGGCCGCTCGGGAACGGTTTGTGCGCGACTTCGGTAATGCACCAGGGATCGCCAAGCCGCGCGACAGCTGCCCCCAGATCATGGCTTTGCTCGATGATCGAGAAATAGCCGAATTCACCCTCCAGCATGTCCTCAAGGCCGGGGACGCCGGCACGCGCCATGTCACAGGCGACGACCGCATTGCGTGCGTTGAAGCCGATTTGCATCGCGAGTAGGACGGAGCCTTCCGTGTGCGCCTGCATGTTGCCGGAGAGTTGTCCGTAGACGATGCCCAACGCATTGCTCAGGATCTCCCGGTCGAAGCCGAGCAGTCGGCCGATCCCGGCGACCGCGCCGAAGGCGCCCGCTGTGGCCGGGCGGAAGAACCGCATGCCGCCGGTCGCCGCCGTGCCAATCGTGCAGGCGGTCTCCACGGCGATGATGAGCGAGGACAGGAAATCACGACCGGTTACCCCGCCTTCGCGCTCAGCTGCCGCCATCAGGGCTGGCAACGTCACCGCCATTGGGTGGACGACGGCGGCTTCATGGATGCAGTCGTACTCAGAATTATGGATCTGATAGGCATTGGCGAAGGCGGCAGCGGGCGCGGGTAGGCGTCTGCCGAACACCCAATTCGTCGCGTCGTCTCCCGCGCCCCATTGTGCCTGAAGCCCGGACAGTCCTTCCGCCCAGGGCGCCGATGTCCCGGCGACGGCAACGCCAAGGCTGTCGAGCAGATAGGTCCGGCAAGCCGTCCGCGCGCCTTCGGGGATTTCGTCCGCGGAGACGTTCGTAACGAAGTCGAGGAGCGAGGAGGTCGCGTCGCCGGTGGTCAATTCACGCCCACCACGTCGCCGAGGGTCGGGCCGATCTCACGGTTCAGCACGAGATCCGCTGCCGCATCGAGTTCCGTTGGATCCCGGTTCAGAATGACCAGTCGGGC
>CAJWOT010000266.1 GCA_913044215.1 uncultured Rhodospirillaceae bacterium
CATGGCACGACCTCTACCGCGCCACGATCTCCCGCATCGCGTCCATGCGTTCGCCGTCGCCGAAGCCGCGCAGCAGGTCGTACAGGGCGTCCGCTTTATCGCCCAGCACCGGTTCGGCCAGCGGCATGAATTTGCCCTTCATGTCGTCCCAGTCCATCGGGTTGCCCGGGTTGCCGAGGGCGAGGGGGGTGTCGTGACCGACTTCCGAACCGTCGGCGAGACGCAGGGTCAGCTTGGCTGCAGTCATCTTCATGTCGGGCACCGGGTTCAGAGTGACCTTGTCGACCAGAGCGCGCAACGCCGGGTCGGAGACGCGGTCCTCGGCGAAGTCGGCCGCCGTCACCATGTGGCCGGTCAGGCCGAGCGCCGCGCAATAGGCTGTGCTGAATTTGCCTTCCAGGCCGGACTGCGGCTGCGGCTTGCCGGCGAGATTGATGCAGGCCGGCGTCACGTCAACGCTGATTTCGGCGATGTCGTCCAGGGCCACCTTGTCCGCCAACGCGCGCGCCGCGTCGATCACAGGATGGGTCAGCAGGCAGGACGCGTAAGGCTTCAGCGTGTTGCGCGTAATCTCCATGCTGCCATCGAAATCAAGAAGTTGCGGTGCGACCGTTCCGTCCTGGATGAAGGTCTGACCGAAGCCGCCGTCCGGCTCGATCAGGGTCTGCGCGGCCTCGAAGCCTTCCTTGGCCAGCTCCGCCGCCAGCACCCCGTTCATCGCCGCTTTGCCGGCATGGAAGGGCTTGGCCATGGTGCCGAAGGAGCCAGTCAAGCCCGCGCCCTGGGTCGCCGCTGCGCCGAGCGCGTTGCGGATGCCCTCCTCGTCGAGGCCGAGCAGCACCGCGGCCGCGGTTGCGGAGGCGAAACAGCCGAACAGGCCGGTCGAATGGAATCCGCGTTCGTTCACCGCGTGACCCATGCCGAAGCCGAGCTTGGCCCCGACCTCGAAGCCGGTGATGAAGGCGCCCAGGATCTCGCGGTCGGTCGCGCCGACCTGTTGGCCGACCGCGATGGCCGTGGCCCAGGTCGGATTGCCGAGATGAGCGACTGCGCCGACATGGGTGTCGTCATAATCGAGGCAGTGGCCGAGGGTCGCGTTGACCAGGGCGGCTACCGCCGGCGCGGAGCGGCCGCCAAGCAGGATCTGTGCTTCCCCGCCGGCGCCCCAATTGGCAGCGACATTGCGCACGGACTCGCCAGCACCTTCACCATGCGCACCGAGCGCCACGCCAACTGCATCGACCAGCGCCATGCGCGCCGCCTCGATCACTTCCGCCTGATAGTTCCGTCCAGGGGCCGTACCAATGAATTGGGCCGCCGCGTCCGCGTTTGGTGTCGCCGTCGTCGTCATGAGGGTACCACTCCCTTCGCCTGCAATGCCTGCCGCTCGTCTTCCGAATAGCCGAGTTCGGCCAGTATATCTTCATTGTTCTGCCCGAGTCCCGGAGCCGGGGTCCGGCCGTCCTTGGTCAGACCGGCGCGGTCCAGCGGGTTGGTCAAATGTGGGATCCGTCCATCCACCGGATGGTCGACATACTCGACCAGACCGCGCTGTTTCACGTTTTCGTCCGCGAGCGCCTCGTCGGGGGTGAAGACGGCACAGACCGGAATCTGTTCCGCTTCCATCTTGGCCAGCAGACTGTCGCGTGTGTGCGCCTTGCAATAGCTCTCGATCGCCTCGCGGTAGATCGGCGCCTTGTCGCCATGGGTCGTGTGCCGGTCCTCCGGCCCTTCATTCTCGTCGATCAGGTCCGGCCGCTCGATGAAATTGCAGAATTGCTGCCACTGCACCGCCTCCAGCAGCGACACCGCCACCGGTTTGTTGTCGCCGCACAGATAGGTGGCGTAGCGCGGGTTGCCGCCCCAGGGCTGCATCGCCGGCTCGCCGCTGTGCCCGGCCAGGCGGGACATGCCGCTCGTGAGGACGATGTTGCACATATAAAACAGGCAATCGAACATCGACAAATCGATGAAGCAGCCTTCGCCTGTTTGCTGCTTGCGCATCAACCCCGCCAGGATCGCTGTCGGTGCGACCGCGCCACCCGCATAGTCCGCCGCCTGGAAGCCGGGCACCGGGGGCAGCGGTTCGCGGTCGACGGACATGCCCATCAGCCCGGTCATCGACTGGATGACCAGATCGTGTCCCGGCACGCGCGACAGAGGCCCGTCCTGCCCGTAGCCGGTGATGGCGCAATAGACGATGCCTTTGTTGATCGCGCGCGCTTTCTCATAATGCACGTTGAGCTTCTTGGCGACGCCGGTACGGAAGGATTCGACGATGACGTCCGCCGTCTCCATCAGCTTGTGCGCGACCGCCTGGCCTTCCGGATTGGCGAGGTCGATCGTGATGCTGCGTTTGTTGGAATTCACGCTGTTGTAATAGACGCCGCTATCCTTGTAGTTCGGCGGGTTGTGGCGGCTGTAGTCGCCGACGACCGGCTGCTCCACCTTGATGACGTCGGCGCCGAGATCGGCGAGCATCTGCGTCGCCCAGGGGCCTGGCAGCAGGCGGCTGAAATCGAGGATGCGGATGCCGGAAAGGACGTGTGGTTGGCTCTGTGTCATCGATGATCCTGAAATGGTATTGCAAGGGCGCGGCGGCCCGACAATACAAAATCACGGCCCTTTGCACAGCCCGGGCCGCCCGCGCGACAGGGAGATGGAATAATGGCGACAGATGAGCTGATTTTAGAACGGCGCGGCGCGGTTCTGTGGATGATCGTGAACCGGCCGGCGCGGCGCAACGCCTACACGAAAGACCTGTTCCAGCGCATGGCGGACGCGCTGGCCGAGGCCGAGGAAGACCGATCGGTTCTCGCCGTCGTATTGACGGGATCGGGCGACAAGGCGTTTTCGACGGGTGCGGATCTGAAGCCCGATACCGAGTACACGCCCCTGGAACTGGATGAGCTGGAGCTGGTGCATCCGGCAGTCACCTATTTCCGCGCGGCGGCGGCATTCAGCAAGCCCTACATCGCGCGGGTCAATGGCGATGCGATGGCGGGCGGCATGGGCACTTTGGCCATGTGCGACCTTGCCGTCGCCGCGGATCATGCCCGCTTCGCGCTGCCAGAGGTGCGCATCGGCCTGTTCCCCAGCGTCATTGTGGCGTCCCTGCGCCATCTGATCCCACGCCGGGTGATCATGGAAATGGCACTAAGCGGAGAGTTCTTCGATGCGGAATTCGCTAAGGAGGTCGGGCTCGTGAACTATGTGGTTCCGCTGAATGAACTTGACCAGAAGGTGGATTGGCTCGTCGGCCGCATCATCGACAAGTCGCCAACGGCTGTCCGGCGCGGCAAGAATCTGCTGCGCCATATATGGGACATGGATCTGGACGCTTCTTTCGCGCATGGCCAGAATGAGCTGGCGGCGCTCTTCGCAACGGCCGATCACAAGGAAGGGGTCGCGGCCTTCAACGATAAGCGCAAACCCGTCTGGCCGAGTCTCGGATGATTCGGAGCCTCGTCGTGTCGCTGATATTGCTGTCGGGCTGTGTAACCGTTACGGACAAAGTAAGCGAAGGCCCTTTGCCTGCGGGGTCTGGAATCGCAGCCTTCGAAGGGCTGCCCGGCACGGTGATGCGTGTGCATTATCACCGGCCGGATAATTACCGGCCAGATGCGCCGATCCTGATGGTCCTGCACGGGGTGAAGCGCAACGCGGATTGGTACCGCGACGTCTGGCGCGACCTGTCCGACCGGCACGGTTTTCTGGTGCTGGCGCCGGAATTCGATCGGGACCGCTTTCCCGGCGGCCGCAGCTACAATCGCGGCAACATGCGCGCCAAGGGGGGCGCCCCGGTGCCGCAACAGGAATGGTCGTTCAATGCGGTGGAAGCCCTATTCGATGCGGCACGGGCCTGGACCGGGTCGACGCGGCAGGGATATTTGATGTTCGGCCATTCCGCGGGTGCGCAGTTCGTGCACCGCATGATCACCTTCATGCCGGAGTTACGTTTGGAAGGGGCGGTGGCGGCCAATGCGGGCTGGTATACGATGCCCGATAAACAGCAGGCTTACCCATACGGTTTGGATGGGGTTCGGATAACGGTGGCGCAGCTTCGCGTCGCGTTCGGCCGCAATCTGACAGTGATGCTGGGCGATGCGGATACCGACTCCAATCACCGGCACCTTCACAACACGCCGGCGGCGAAACGTCAGGGCCCGCACCGATATGCGCGTGGGTTATCCTACTTCGACCGAGCACAGGCAGCGGCTGCTGTGATCGGCGTGCCTTTCGCGTGGCGGTTGGAAATTATCCCCGATGCCGGACATTCGACGAAAGCCATCCGCGCGGATGCCGCCGAGATTCTGTTGCACCGCCCCTGACCTTGACTTGCGCTGCACCGCGTGACCACGATTCCCGCTCTCTTGGATGGAGGAAGCCATGGCAAAACTCAGACATATCGCCGTCACCGTTCCCGATATGGAGGAAGCGGCGACGTTCTACGAAAAGACTTTCGGCATGGAGCGCGTGTTCGAGTCCGGTATCGTGATCATGCTGTCCGACGGCACGATCAGCCTCGCGATCCTGAAGTTCAAGACAGACGAGCAGGCCGGCGACGAGCGCGGTAAGGACTTCCACGGTCTGCATCATATGGGCTTTGTCGTCGATGATATCGCCGTATCCAGCGAGGCGATCGAGGAGAATGGCGGCAAGTATCATATGCGCCTGCCGGACTCGGCCGAGGGTGCGACCGAGATCAAGTTCCGTGATCCCAATGGTGTCGTCTTCGACATCGTGACCAAGGACTACGCGGAGCGCGCCTGGGGCGCCAAGGTCTGAACCGGCCACGTAGCCAATACCAAGAAGAGGGACGCCACCGATGACCGTAAAGCTGGGATACCTGCTGCCGACCCGCGAGCAGATCATGCAGGGAAAACCCGACGCCGCGCCTTTGCTGGCGCTTGCGGAACGGGCGGAAGGCGCCGGGCTCGATTCGATCTGGGTTGGCGATTCCCTGCTGGCGCGGCCGCGGCACGAACCCCTGACCCTGCTGGCCGGCGTTGCCGGGCGGGTGCCCCGGGTAGAGCTGGGGACGGCGGTCCTGCTGCCGGCCTTGCGCAATCCGGTGATCCTGGCGCATCTGGTCGCGACTTTGGATCAGGTCAGCGAGGGGCGCTTCATCATGGGCGTCGGCATAGCCGCCGATGTGCCCAACATCCGTGCCGAGTTCGAGGCGGCCGGCGTGCCGTTCGAGAAGCGGGTCGGCCGAATGATGGAAGGGCTTCGACTCTGCAAGGCCTTCTGGACCGGTGACCCGGTGGATTGGGACGGTCGCTGGAAGGTGGAAGACAGTACCCTGGGACCGACGCCGCACCGGCTGGGCGGGCCACCGATCTGGGGCGGCGGATCGGCCGAGGCAAGCTTGACCCGCGCCGGCAAGCATTTCGACGGCTGGTTCCCGACGGGCCCCGACGCGGCGGGTTGGGGCAAGCAATGGAAAACGGTGTGCGAGGCGGCCGAAGCGGCAGGCCGGGCCGGCGCCGTCACCGGAGCGGTCTACCTCACCGCGTCGATCGACGACGATGCGGACAAGGCCAACGGCATGATCAACAGCTACCTAGAAAACTATTACCGCCAGCCGGCAGAAGTCCTGCGCAGGCGTCAGGCCTGTTTTGCCGGACCGGAAGCTGAATTCCTGCCGTGGCTCCAGGGCTATGTCGATGCTGGGGCGAGTCACCTAATGGTGCGCGTGGTCGGCGACCACGAATCGCATATCGGAATTCTTGCGAAGGCCCGGGA
>CAJWOT010000267.1 GCA_913044215.1 uncultured Rhodospirillaceae bacterium
TCACGCTGAGCGGTTTGAGCGCCCAGTACAGATCGTCGAGCGGCTGGGTGCCGTGGTTGATGACCACCTGGTCGACCTGGCGGTCGGGCAGGTTGTGGGCGTAGTCGGAGGTGACGGCGCAGCGCAGCTGGTTACCGTCCCGCTGCACGGCGGCAAGGAACTGGGCGGGTGTGAAGGTGACGCCGAGCGGTTGCAAGGTCTCCAGGAAGGGCGTCAGGTTCATGCCCATCACGCTGGCCGAGATCGACCGCTCCCGGTTCAGGATTTCCACCGACGCGCCGGTTTCGGCGATCACTTCGGCCGCCTGCAGCGCCGTGTAGTCGCCGGCCTCGTCCCAGATCAGAACATTGCTGCCTGGCTTGGCGTCGCCGGTTAGGATGTCCCAGGCGGACACGGCCAGGTCGGCGCCGGGAATGCGCGGGTCCGCGGGGATGCCGCCGGTGGCGACGATCACGATCTCCGGCGACAGGGCCAGCACGTCGTCCGCCTCGGCAAGCGCGTTGAAGCGGAACGTGACGCCGTGCGTTTCGCATTGCGCCATGCGCCAGTCTATCGTGCCGGCCAGTTCGCGCCGTTTCGGCGACTGTACCGCGAGGCGCAGCTGGCCGCCGGGCTGGTCTGCCGCTTCGAACACCGTGACGTCGTGGCCGCGCGCGCCGCAGACCCGGGCCGCTTCCAGCCCGGCCGGGCCGGCGCCGACGATGACGATCTTGCGCTGGGTTTCGGCCGGCGCGATCTCCTGCGGCATGGTGCGTTCGCGCCCTGTCGCCGCGTTGTGGAAGCAGAGCGCTTCGCCGCCTTCATAGATGCGGTCGAGACAATAGGTCGCCCCGACGCAGGGCCGGATATCGGCCTCGCGGCCTTCGGCGATCTTGCGCACGATATGCGGATCGGCCAGATGGGCGCGCGTCATGCCGACCATGTCGAGCTTGCCCTCGGCCACGGCGTGGCGGGCGGTGGCGACGTCGGGGATGCGGGCGGCGTGGAAGACCGGGAAATCCACGGCTTGACGGATCTCGCCGGCGAAGTCGAGATGCGGCGCCGACGCCATGCCGGTCAGCGGGATGACCCGGGTCAGCTTCGCGTCCGAATTGACCTGGCCGCGGATGATGTTGAGAAAATCGATCAGCCCGGAATCGCGGAAGTGGGCGGCGATGCGCTTGCCCTCCGCGGCGTCGATACCGCCTTCCTCCTGCTCGTCCGCGACCATGCGCAAGCCCACCAGCAGGTCCGGCCCGACCCGCTTGCGGATCGCCTGCAGGACCTCGGTGGTGAAGCGCATGCGGTTCTCGAACGCGCCGTTATAGTCGCCGGTCAATTCGTTCAGCAGCGGCGTCCAGAAGGCATCGGCCAGATGGCCGTAGCATTCGATCTCGAATCCGTCGAGCCCGGCTGCCTGCACCCGCTCCGCCGCGTCGGCATAGTCCCGCACGATCCGCTCGATATCCCAATCCTCGATCAGCTTGACCGAGGCGCGGTGCGCTGGCTCGCGCCGTGTCGTCGGCGCCACGACGGGCAGCCAGTCGCCCTCGTTCCACACGGTGCGGCGGCCCATATGAGTAAGCTGGATCATCACCGCGGCGCCATGATCGTGGCATTCGTCGGCGAGCATGCGCAACCACGGCACCACCTCGTCCTTGTACATGACGACCTGGTTGAAGGTCGGCGTGCTGTCGCGCGACACCACGGCGGACCCGGCGGTCATGGTCAGCGCGATACCCCCCTTGGCGCGCTCCACATGGTAGGCGCGGTAGCGGTCCTTGGGCATGCCCTCTTCCGGATAGGCCGGCTCGTGACTCGACGTCATGATCCGGTTGCGCAGGGTCAAATGCTTGAGCTGGAAGGGCTGAAGAAGCGGATCGTTTTGCATGAGATCAAATTCTCGCGCTGCTGCGGCTGAGGCTTACCACCCCATCTTGTCCTTGAACTCGTACCAGCCGACCATGAAGGGCAGGAACCAGGGGCGGCCATAATAGAGCGGGCGGGTTTCGAAATCGTCGGCGCGGAAGGCAGTTTCCGCCGGAGCATTGCCGATGATGTCCTGCGCCGCCTTGGCGCCGAGCCAGCGCGCCCAGATGACGCCAGAGCCGCAGAAGCCGGCCGCGTAATGCACCCCGTCCTTGACCACCAGCTTGGGCATGAAGTCGAAGGTGAAGCCTGTATAGCCCCACCAGCTATGCGTGAAGCCGATGCCATCGAGTTCCGGGAAGATCTCGATCAGATTGCGGCTCAGATGGCCGAGCTTCTTCATCGGGTCGTCGGTGAGCGCCCCGGCGCGGCCGCCGAAGACGATACCGGTGCCGTCCGGCGAGGGCCGGAAATAGTGGTACAGGTTGCGCGTCTCGCCCAGCATGCGGCGCTTCGGCATCAGCCGGTCCATGGTCTCCTTCGGGATCGGATCGGTGGCGATGATCTGGCTCGGGATCGGCACGATGCGCTTGCGCAGCCAGGGCGTCGCCGGTCCGGTATAGCCGTTGGTCGCGACGATCACGTTGCGGGCGCGGATCGTGCCGCGCTCGGTCGCCACCGTCTGCTCGTCGCCGCCACGCTGGACGCCGCTGACCGGCGTGCGGCCGAACACAGTGACGCCGGCCTCGCGCACCCGGTCCAGGATGCCCTGGTGGAACTTGGCGGGATGGATGCCGCCGATATCGGGACGCACCTGGCCGCCGAAATAAAGGTCACTGCCGATTTCGTTATGCTGTTCGGACTTGGGCACCATCTCCGCGCCGAGATCCAGATGCTTGTTCATCAAATCGGCCTCGCGGCCCAGATTGTCGTAATGCTTCGGCCGCATCGCGCCGGTGAATCGGCCGACCAGTTTCCAGTCGCAGTCGATCTTCTCCGCCTCGATGAACCGGGCGAGATCGCGCCGCGCTTCCATGCCCTCCAGATGGATCTGCTTCGCGCGCTCCAGCCCGTACGCCTTGATCATGCCGCCGAAGCCGAGCCTAAGGTTGCCGCTCGCGATGCCGCCATTGCGGCTTGAAGCCCCTTCGCCTGGCCGGTCCTTCTCCAGCACCACCACATCCCGCCCGGCCCGCGCCAGGGTCAGCGCCGCGCTGAGCCCCGTAAATCCAGCACCCACGATCACCACGTCCGCTGTCGCCGGCAGCTCGGTTGGCTCTGTCTCGGGCCGCGGCGCGGCCTCCCACCAATAGGGATCGGGTTTCACTGTCACGGCCATGGCTGCTTCCTCCCATTTGCTGGAGGGAACAGTGCCACGGGTTGAGGGGAGGCGGCAATCGGTCTGCGGAAATGATATCGTGTGATTTAATATGAACAGTGGCCCTGACGGGGCGAGGGAGAAACACCAGCATGAAGATCACCAAGGTTGAAGCCCGCCGCCACAGCGGCGATGCGGAAGCCGCCTATGTGGCGGAAATCGTCATCGTGAGCGTGCACACGGACGAGGACATCGTGGGCACGGGCTTCGCCAGTGCGCCGCCGGGCGCGGGTGTGCTGTTCCAGCAGATCATCGAGAATGTGCTGTCGCCGAAGATCGTCGGATCGGACCCGCAGCTCACGTCTGACCTGTGGGACCGGATGTATCACGAGGCGATCCCGCGGCGCGGCGGCGAGGGCATCGTGCGGATCTGCATCTCGGCACTCGATATGGCGCTGTGGGACATCAAGGGCAAGGCCGCGGGGGTGCCGGTCGCGACCTTGCTGGGCGGTCATCGCGACCTGATCCCGAGCTATGCGAACTGCGCCCATCACATGGCGCCGGAGGAACTGGCGGACAGGGCCGCCTCGTACGTCGCGATGGGGCACAAGGCGCTGAAGATCCGCGGCACGCGTGGTTACGTCACGCCGGACGAAGCCTTCGACCGGGTGCGCCATGTGCGCGAAGCGATCGGGCCGGACATCCGCCTGATGGTCGACGTCAACGGCAGTTGGGACGTGGACACCGCGATCCAGCAACTAAAGCGCTGGGAGCCCTACGACATCTATTGGCTGGAGGAACCGGTGCCGCCCGCCGATATCCCCGGCTATGCCCGCGTCCGCGCACGGGCCGGCGACACCTATATCGTCGGTGGCGAGCAGCATGCCGGGCTGCTGGAGTTTCGGACCCTGATCGAACAGGGCCAGGTCGATATTGTGCAGCCGAACGCGGCGGTCACCGGCGGCATCACGGATTGGCTGCGCATCCACGCCTTCGCGACCGCCAAGGGCGTGCCGATTTCGCCCTGGGATCTGCAGATGGTGCATATCCACATGGCGGCCGGCCTGCCGAATGTGCAGTGGATCGAGTATTTCATGGCCGACAATGCGCTGCTGGAATTCCAGACGAAACTGTTCGCCGGGCCGGTCGTCGAAGAGGTGGTGACGGAAGAGGGCGTGTTCATGCGCGCGCCGCAGGACCCCGGGCTCGGCCTCGCGCTCGATCCCGAGGTTGCTGAACAGTCGCTCGTGGAAGGTTAGATCGGTTCCTGTTTACACAGAAACGATCCAGGGTTTTTCGCTGGCGGCAGCGGACCGATAGGTCCGCGCTGGCGCGGCCGCGCCGGACAGCCTGCGGGCCGCGGTCGCGGCCTATCGCGGTTCCAAATAAATTGGAACCGCTCAATCTCACATCGAAGGCGGGTCGGCGGCGATGACCTCTTCGGCGAGGCTGTTGTCGACGCAGGTCTTGTAGGCGGCACCCACCGTAAACAGGCGACCTGAGTGGCCGCTCGCCTGCAGCCGGTCGAATCCGTCGCGCGGCAGGATCGGGTTCACGCCCCATAATCCGAGCGACCGGTAGCGCGCGATGCACGCGGTCAGCATTTCCTGCGGCATGTCGGGAAAGAAGTCCGCGATCGTGGCGGCGACGTCCGCATCGGCCGTCGCGTGCAGCCATTTCTGCGTCCGATAGATGGCGCGGGTCATCTGCAGCATCGAGCCCCGCTGCGCGTCCAGGGTGGGGCGCAGGGTGCTGAGCGTCGTGTAGCTGGTGGCACCGCGCGTCGCGGCGGCGTACCAGATATGGCCCACGCCGTCCGCGACCAGCTGCTCCGGAAACGGCTGGAAGATTTGAATGACGTCGATCTCGCCGGCCCGCAGAGCGGAATCGTTCTCCGCCATCGTGTTCCCCAGGACCCGGGTCACCTGGTCGGGGTCGAGACCGGCCCGGCGCAGATCCTCCTGCAGGCAGAGCCAGGGCGTGTTCACCTCCGACACGGTCGCCAGGCGGATGTCCATCAAATCCGCCATCTCAAAATTCGGTTTGGGCTCGCGCCCGACCAGGAAGAAGGGGTCGCGGGTGACCACTTCGCAGAAGCTGACAACGGCGCAATCCGGCTGCTGATCATAGGTGTACTGGATGCGCATCGGCCCGCCCCAGGTGACGTCCGTGTCGCCGGCGATTAGACCGCTGACCGTGACGTCGGCGCCCGAGGTCACCGTGTTCACATCGACGCCTTCCGCCCCGTAGGCGCCGAGCGCGTGGGCGGCATAGAAAGGTGTGTAGAAAACCGCGCGAAACGGTTCGAACAGGGTCAGGGCCATCGGGCATGTCCTCCGGAATAAACGCGAGACGGTCTCCGGAGTATGGCATCCCCGGCGGGGCCAGCGCGAGATCAGCCTTTCAGCAGACGCTCGGCGGCCCGCGCGGTTTCGTCCGGGTCGAACTTCCAGTTCTGGATCATATGCCGGGGATGCAGCCGCGTGTTCAGGCAATTGAAGTGCGCCCAAAAGCCCCGATTGAGCGTGTTGATGCTATCGGACACCTGGTTGATCTCGATGGCGACCAACTCCGCCGG
>CAJWOT010000268.1 GCA_913044215.1 uncultured Rhodospirillaceae bacterium
AACGTACTCGTTCAGAAAGCAGTGCTGCGCCAGCGCGCAGGCGAAGGGCAGGGCCCGCCATCCTTCAGGATCGCGTGCAACGCGGGCAGAATCGCGGAAACCACCGTTTGCGGATCTACGGCTTGATGGTCCAGCAGCGTCAGAATCTCGTCGCGGAACGCATCGTCGAGGGAGTCGACGCGCATCCGTTCGATTCCGGCCGCGAGTGCGACCCAATTCGCATCACTGTCCCGGTCCAGTCGGACGGCACGGCGCAAACTGTCAAGCGCGTCCGCCGTGTTGCCGAAAGCCAGAAGCGCGGCCCCGAGGTTGGCGTGTGCTGGCGCGAGGCTGGGGTCGACCGACAGGGCGTGTCGGTAATGCGGGATTGATTCTTCGGGCCGGCCGCATTCGAGCAGTGTGTCGGCGAAGTGGCAGCGCGCTTCCACGAAGTCCGGTGCTAGGGTGACCGCACGCTCAAAACGGCCCAGCGCCGCTTCCAGGTCGCCGCGCCCCTGAAGAAGGAGACCCAGATTGTGATGCCCTTCGGCGAAGTCCGGGCTGAGGGAAAGGGCGGTTTCGAAATGCGCGATAGCGTCGTCGTCTCGGCCGAGATCCTGCAGGACGAGGGCCAGGTTGCCATGCATCTCGCCGACCTGCGGCGCGAGTGCGACCGCCCGTCCGATCAGTTCGGCGGCTTTTACATGTTCCTCCCGCTCATGCGCGACGAGACCCAACAGATGCAGCGCGTCGTGATGGTCCGGCAGGGCGTCCAGAATTTGCGAGTAGATCGACTCCGCGTCGTCCAAACGGCCGGCATTATGGTGCTGAATGGCCAGTTCTAAGGCCTGGGCGACGGTGACTCTTTGGGACATGTTCTCGGCCGGGGAGTGTGGAGAGCCCACTATAGGCACATCGCGAACGCGGCGGAATGCGGTTTCGCCTACCGGTCCCGCCGCCTACAATCCCGCGACCACGATTACAGGAAACGAAGACATGGCGCCCATCGATTTGCATTTCTGGCCGACGCCGAACGGCTGGAAGATCACCCTCATGCTGGAAGAATGCGGCCTTCCGTACGAGATAAAATACGTCAATCTGCGCGAGAAGGAGCAGTTCTCCGAGGCGTTCCTGAAGATTTCGCCAAATGGCCGCATGCCGGCAATTGTCGATCCCGACGGACCCGGTGGCGAACCGATTTCGATCTTCGAGTCCGGTGCCATCCTGCAATATCTCGGCAACAAGACGGGCCAGTTTTACCCGGCCGAACAACGCGCGCGCAGCGCGGTCGAGGAATGGCTGTTCTGGCAGATGGGAGGGCTCGGTCCCATGGCGGGGCAGGCGGCGCATTTCCGCAATTACAAGAAAGACAAGATCGATTATGCGATCGAACGCTACACCAATGAAGTGATCCGGCTGTACGGCGTGATGAACACGCGCCTGTCGGACCGCGACTTCCTGGGCGGTGACTATTCCATCGCCGACATGGCCTGCTGGCCCTGGATCCGCGGTTACAAGGCCTACGGTATCGATCTGACGGAATTCGCCAATCTGCGCGCCTGGTTCAAGCGCGTCGGAGCGCGCCCGGCGGTCGAGCGGGCGGCCAATATTGGCAAGGAGCAGTTCATCGAGTCGCAGAAGCGATCGCAGTCGTCGATTTGAGGACAGGGGTATGAGCGGCGAATACAGAATATTTGGGGCGGAGATGTCGCCCTATTCGGTCAAGGTAAGGGCCTATTTCCGCTACAAGGGCATCCCGCACCAGTGGCTGTCGCGGCGGGCGAACGAAGAAGAGTTTCAGAAATACGCCCGGCTGCCGATCGTGCCGCTGGTGGTGACGCCGGACGGCACTGGCATACAGGATTCAACACCAATCATGGAGAAGCTCGACGCGGGTTTCCCGGAGCCTTCCATCCATCCCGAAGACCCAGTGCTGAATTTCCTGTCGGCTCTAATCGAGGAATATGGCGACGAGTGGGGCAACAAGCTGATGTTCCATCACCGCTGGTTCGGTGAGGCCGACCAGTTGGCGACCGCGCATGTGCTGGCGCGCGGCGGCATGCCCGATGCGCCCTGGGACGCGGTAAACGAGGCGGCGGCGACCGTACGCGAGCGCATGGTGAGCCGTGTCCATTTCACCGGGTCGAGTCCGGAGAACGCGCCGTTGATCTCTGCCTATCTCGACCGGCTGCTTGAAATACTCAAGCCTCATCTGGCCGAGCGGAAGTACCTGTTTGGTGCGCGGCCGGCCTTCGCCGATTTTGGGCTGGGATTACAGGTCTACGAGATGGCGCTCGATCCCACCGCGGGGGCGATCATCCGAGCGCGCACGCCGGAGGTGCTCGCGTGGGCCTATCGCATGACGGAGCCGCGTAACGATGGTCCGTTCGAAAGCTGGGAGAGTTTGCAGCCGACACTGGAGCCGCTGCTGCGTGATGCGGGCGACTTCTTTCTGCCCTGGTCGACCGCAAACGCCCGGGCGTTGCAGGAAGGCGAGGAAAGCTTCTCGGTCACTCTGGGGGGCAAAGACTATGTGCAGGGGCCGCAGAAGTACCACGCACGGTCGCTCAACGCGTTGCGGGAACGCTACGCAGCGGTCACCGACAAGTCCGCGCTTGATCCGATATTGGCGGCGGCGGGCTGCCTGCCTTATCTAACATAGTCAGGCCCAGATCAGGTTGCGGTAGGGCACCGGGCCACCTTTTTCGATATCGTCGAACAGGGTGATTTCCCAGTCGAGATAATCGACGACATTCTGCCGCACGTCGCCTGGACGTTCGGAAGAGGCGAGCCAATGGTCGACGCGCGTTGAGGCCAGCCGCAGGATCCCGGTCGCAGCCGCGTTGCCGGCGCGCTGCCAGGCCGTGTTGCCGCCCTCGAGGATGGAGAGCGTTTCGGGTAGAGTGTCGCCCAGATCGCGCGCCGCCAGCTTCGCGCGAAGACCGTCTTCGGAAGTGAGGACCGTCGGCCCATCATGCGGTTCTGCCTGCAACAGATCCGCGAGTGCGACGCGTGAGCACCAGATCGCGCCCGGGATATGACCCACTTCGTGCGCGTCTGAGGTTCCGACATCGATCAGGCGAACATTTTCCAAGCTGCCCAGCGTTTCGATATCGATACTGGGCACCTGCAGGTCGGAAAAATCCAGGTCGGGTGCGGGTTCGGGACCGGTCGCCAAGGCTTCACCCTCGAGCCCGTTTTCCAGGATCACGATTTCGCCCCAGCCCATCTTCGTCAGCCATAGGGCGTTGACCGTTGCGCGCACCGTATCGTCGTCGATCAGGACGTAGCGTGCGTTCAGCGTCGCGAAGTACTGCTCTGGGCTCATCGGCAGACGGCCTTCCGGCGCACAGCGCGACCCAGGAATGTGTCCGGCCTCGAATTCCGGGTGAGTCCGCACGTCGAGCAAGTAAGTCGTGCGGTCGGGCTCACCGCGCCAACGCCCCAGTGTCTCTGTATCGATCCTCTTGATACCGGCCGCGTCGGCGATGCGCGCCGCCCTGGCGATACCGCTTTCGCGGGACGCATCGGAGGGCGGTGCGGCGGCGCGGTCTGAATCTTTTTCCAGCTCATAGCCGTCGAGCAGCCAACCGCGCGTTCCGTGAAACAGGACGCGGACTTCGTTCGGTACGCCGGCAACAACCAAGCTGAGCCCGCCGAGAATGCCGCGTGTCCCGCTCATGCAGTTCACCACCACCTTGGTGTTCGGGTCGGCGACCAGGTCGTCGAAGGAGCGAACCAGATCGGCGGACGGCACGTTGATGCTGCCCGGAATATTGCCCCAGCGGAACTCGCGGTTCGGCCGGCTGTCGAGCACGATCCAGTCTTCGTCGGACTCGAGCGCGTTGTTCAGCTCATGCGGCGAGATAAAGTTCGGCTTGCCATTGATCCGCGCAAAGGCGCCGAACCCCTTGGCCGGGACTTCGATCTCGGGAAACAAGGCTTCGCCGGATTCTTGCCAAGCCGGTGCGCCGCCCTCCATGACCGCGATGTCGGTATAGCCAAGCGGTTCGAGCCGAGCAGCTGCGACAGTCGCTTCCCCCTCTCCGCCGTCCATCAGCACCATGCGCGTGTCGCGTCGAGGCACCAGCACCCCGATCGTGAGCTCGATCTCCGAGAGGGGCAGATTGGCAGCCAGCAGCGCATGGCCGGTGCCGAACGGCATGATCTCGCGCACATCGATGAAGGCGATTTCCTCGCCGTCGGCAAGCATCTCGGAAACGTTCTGGGCGGAGACGAGACGGCTCATGGTGGTCACCATGTTGCTGGCGAAGAGGGCGAGAATCGGCCGCGATCGAATTCCTGTCAACTGTCCTTGCCGCGCGAGTGACCGAACCGCATTATCCTGGACGCAGTGAGATCAAGATTTAAAGGAAGCCCCCATGAAAGTGAGTATTGGCCTGCCGTCCGGTGACTGGTCGGAAGTCGGCCCCGCGGCGGCCAAGGCGGAAGCGATCGGCTTCGATGCCGTATCGACAGTCGAGCTGGCGCACGAACCGTTCCTGCGGCTGGCTTTAGCGACACAGGCCACCGAGAAAGTAGAACTGTCGACGGCGATCGCGATCGCATTTTCGCGCAGCCCGATGGTGGTGGCCAATATGTCGTGGGATTTGCACGCAAATTCGGGAGGCCGCTTCTATCTGGGTCTCGGAAGCCAGGTGAAAGGCCATAACGAACGCCGGTTCAGCGTGCCCTGGTCGGCGCCGGCACCGCGCATGCAGGAATATATCGAGAGCCTACGCGCAATCTGGCGGTGCTGGCAGACCGGTGAGAAACTGAATTATGTCGGTGAACATTATCAGTTCACCCTGATGACGCCGGAATTCTCGCCGCCGAGGAACGATCTGCCGATGCCGGCGGTGTCGCTCGCCGCGGTGGGACCGGCGATGCTGCGGGTCGGCGGCCGTGTCGCCGACGGCGTGCGGCTGCACTCCTTTTGCACCAAGCGTTACATGGAAGAAGTCTGCATGAGCCATATCGCCGAAGGGCTCAAGCAAAGCGGGCGGGAGCGCAAAGACATCGAAATCTATGGCGGCGGTTTCGTCGCCACGGGCGAAGACGATGAATCGGTCGCCAAGATGCTCGATACCGTGCGTTACCGCGTCGCCTTTTATGGCTCAACCCGGACCTACTTCCCTGTCTGGGAGCTTTATGGGCTGGAAGACCTTGGTCTGAAGCTGCACCAAATGGTAGCTGACCGGAAATGGGACAAGATCGCGGGTGAGGTTTCCGACGACGTGGTGCGGCTTTTTGCGGCTGTGGGTACATTCGGCAATATCGCCGGGGCGATCGAGGAACGTTTCTCCGGAGCCGATGCGCTGAACCTCACCTTGCCGGAGGGCACGAATGCCGGCGTGATGGGTGAGATCGTGCAAGACCTTAATCGTATCGATACGCCCTATGCTGGGCACAACACGGCGCGATGGGCGGACGTCGCCTAGAGCGTGTTGCGGATTGTTAGTATCTTTTTCAGCGGCCCAGCAACCGTGATGGCATGTTTTGCTGGCTTATGGTCCCCACAAGGCTGGTTCTTGCCAAGGCGCTGGCACGGAGAGCGTGCCTGAAAGCGGAAGCGCGTTGTTGCTGAAGGCAAATGCCTGCCAGGCCTCCTTCCATTCCGCCGGCAGTGGGAAGGGCGGCGCGATCGTTTCCGTCGGCGCGAAACCGAAGCGTTGCTAGTACTGTGGGTCACCGAGTACGTAGACCCCACTGACGCCAGATTTATCCAGCTGCGCGAAACCTTTGCGAATGAGTGC
>CAJWOT010000269.1 GCA_913044215.1 uncultured Rhodospirillaceae bacterium
TCGCGATCGGGTTGCGTTGGGAGACGGAACCCTCTCGCTAAGGATCTAACTTCCGACCCCGGACCGATCTGCTACGCCGCATCGCCATCCATGATGGTGGTGCGGTGCATGTGGCGGGTCTGGTCCGGTCCGTAATCGCCGACCGCACAGTGCATCAGCGAGCGATTGTCCCACAGTACGAGATCGTTGGCCCGCCAGTTATGGCGATAGAAAAATTGCGGTTTGATCATGTGGCCATAGAGATAGGCAAGGATCGCGTCGCTTTCATCGTATGACAGCTCTTTGATCCGCACTGTGAAGCCTGGATTGACGAACAAACATTGCCGGCCGGTTTCCGGATGGGTCCGGATGACAGGGTGTTCGACCGGCGGCCGCGCGGCGAAGACCTCTTCCGAAATCGGCATCGTGCCGGGAATGCGCTTGGAGAAGGTATCGTAGGCGTGCCGGAAATCATGGATCGCCGTCTTGTCCGAAAGGAACGCCTTCATCGGCTCGGACAGTGCTTCGTAGGACGCAGCGGTGTGGGCGAACAGCGTATCGCCACCGGCATCCGGCACTTCCATCGCATACATGACCGAGCCCTTAGAGGGCACCTTCTCGTAGGTCAGGTCAGAGTGCCAATACTGCCCCGCATTGGGCCGACCCTGCGGGACGCCGTTTTCGACCTTGTTCGACAGGCGGTAGATTTCCGGTTGGCCTTCCAGCAGATCGTCTTTCAGGACATGCACCATCAGCTTGCCGAAGCGGCGGCTGAAATCCGCGTGCTGTTCCGGCGTGATGTTCTGATCGCGAATGACGACGACCGAGTGACGGTTGAAGGACTCGTAGATCGCGTCGAAGTCCTGGTTGTCCAAATTCGCGACATCGACACCGGTGATCTCGGCGCCGAGGCTCGGCGTCATCTGACGCAGGGACATGGTCATGTTCGTTGGTCCTGTAGGATTGATGTTGCGGCGCGCAATCTATCGCATGGGGACGGTCCAGCAAAATCGAAGGGTTTTCTCCGAGAGAGACCGTGACCCTGGGCTATTTTCCGTCTCGGCGGGTGTGTGGCAGCTTGCCGCGTTCGGGTCGCCGCTACTCGTCCGGCCGGTCGAACAGGGTGACCGCCGTACCGACGCCCTTCGCTTTCGCGTCCGCCAGGATCTGGCTGCCGAGCATGATGTCGCTGATGGCGAAGCCGCGGTGCCACAGAACGATAAGCCCGTCGCTGTCCTCGCGGCCGGCGATCTTGCCGGCAGTCACCTCACCGATCTCACCGTGAATGCACTCTCGGGTGAGGTCGCCGCGCGCGATCATCGGCTGCAACTGGCCGCCGACGCAGCATTGTTCCCAATCATCGACGACGACCTTGGAGGCGCGCAGGACCGATTTTGGATCGGTCGCCATGATCCAGCCATAGGTGATCAGCAGGCAGTCATCCTTTAGCCACTCGTCGCGGATCAACACTTCCGGCTTCTCCAGCCGCGTCGCTTCGATGACGATATCCGCGTCGCGGACCGCGCTCTCCGCGTCGTCGACGGCGATGGCGGGAATGCCTAGCTTAGACTTGATTTCGGACGCCAGCGCCGCGCGCGTCTCCGGCCGTTTGCTGTTCACGCGTACTTCCGCGATATCGAAATTTTCCTTCAGCGCGGCGACGTTGGCGAAGGCGGTGCCACGGGCGCCCAGATGGCCGACGATCTTAGCCGACGGCTTGGCCAGATACTTGGCCCCAATGCCTGTAACAGCGCCGGTGCGGTGCGTGGTGATGTCGGTCGCGTCCATGATCGCGCGCGGGATACCGATCTGCGGGTCGTACAGGGTCAACATGCCGACTTCGGAGGGCAGGCCGTGGCGGTAGTTGTCCACATAATCGCCGACCACCTTGACCCCCGCCATGTCGATCGGTCCCGCCCAGCCGACCAGCACGTTGAAATGACCATTGTACCGGTCGTCCAAATGGATGTGGGACTTGGGCGGCAGCACGACCTCGCCGCTGCCATGTGCGGTCAGGCCGGCCTCGACCCGGTCCAGGATGACGTTCATCGGCGGCATGACGGACGCGACCTCGTCGCGCGTCAGAAGGCGAAACTCGACCTTTGCCATGGCTGCTGCTCCTTCGTCTTGGCCGTCCCGAACCCAGCGTACGCCAACCTGGCGCAAATGCGAACGGTTTGCCGGGAACCTAGCCTGGCGTACGGAAGGGCGGCCCTGTCCTGGCCGGGTTTCGCCTTCAATCATCGACGATGATACGGTGCCGGTAATCGTGGCGCTGTTGGCGATCTCAAACCGTTCGTCGCCAATCGGAATGAACGCAAAGTAGGTGAGGCAACGTGAACATGGCGGCAACGGAGACACCGGCGTCTCTATACAACGTGGATTGGCAAGGGATGACGATCGGCGACGCGTTGCGCCGGTCGGCTAAGCGCTGGCCGGACAGCGAGTTCGTGGTCGGCGAGGGCGACCGCGTTTCCTATGCGGAGGTCGATGCGCTGGTCGACCGGCTGGCGTCGGGCCTGCTGCAGCTCGGTGTCGGGCGCGGCGACAAGGTGGCCGTCTGGCTGACCAACAGCCCCTGGTGGGTGCTGACCTGGCTCGCCTGCTGCCGCATCGGGGCGATCGTCGTCTCGATCAACACGCGCTACAAGACGGACGAAGTCGCCTTCATCCTGGAACAGTCGAACGCCAAGATCCTGGTCGCCATGCCACGCTATTGGGATATCGACTATCTGGGCATGATCGGCGAGATGGCGCCGGGTTTCGAGGACGGCGCCTTGCCGGCAGCGCGCTTCCCCCATCTGGAAGCGATACTGCTGTGGAAAGACGAACGGCATCCCGGCACCCAATCCCTGGAACAGGTCAGCGCGCTTCTCTTCGACGAAGACGCGCTCTGCGCGGCGGAGGGAGCAATCGATCCGGAGGATCCGGTCGTAATTATCTACACCTCGGGCACGACCGGCGTGCCGAAGGGCGCGATGCATTGCCATCGGGTGCTGATCGAGGGCCGGAACATCGCCCGCGCCATGCATATGGAGCCGGGCGACAAGGTACTTGGACACATGCCGCTCTACCACGTGGCGGGGAGCGTCGCGACGGTGATCCCGACCATGCAGCATGGCTGCGCGATCGTCATGATGCCGGAATGGGAGCCGGGCGCGGCGCTCAACCTGATCGCTGATGAGCGGATAAACGTGATGGGCGGCATCCCGACCCACTTCATCGATTTGCTGCAGCAGTCCGAGCGCAACCCGCGTGACACGACCTGCCTGAAGTCGGCCTGGATTGGCGGCGCGCCGGTGACGCCGAAGATTGCGACGGCGGTCAAGGACACGCTGCATTTCGACGCGCTGCAAGCGGTCTACGGCATGACCGAGACGATGGGCATGACGACCTTGACCGAATTCGGCGCGCCGATCGAGGTGACCTGTGAGAACAAGGGCAAGCCAGTCGGCGACTACGAGGTCCAGGTGGTCGACCCAGAATCCGGCAAGGAGAAGCCGGTCGGTGAGGCTGGCGAGATTTGGGTGCGCGGCTATCTGGTGATGCTGGGCTACTATCAGAACGAAGAGGCGACCCGCGAGGCCATCACCCCGGAGGGTTGGTTTCGGACCGGCGATCTGGGCCGGTTCGACGAAGACGGCTATCTGCAGATCACTGGCCGCGCCAAGGAGATGTTCATCGTCGGTGGCAGCAACGCCTATCCGGCGGAGATCGAACGATTTCTGGAAACCCACCCGGATGTCGATCAGGCGGTCGTCTGCGGCGCGCCCCACGAACGGCTTGGCGAGGTCTGCTTCGCCTTCGTGATGCCCAAGAGCGGCGCTGTGCTGTCGCCCGAGACGGTGATCGAGCACTGCCGTGGCTCGATCGCGGACTACAAGGTGCCGCGCCGGGTCAATATCGTCGACGACTTCCCGCGCACCTCGACCAACAAGATCCAGCGTTATCTGCTGCAGCAGGAAGCGGCGAGGGTTGCTGAAGGCTGAAGCCGACCGCAAAAAGCGCGCGCCCTCAGTCCTCGATGCCGATCCGTTCGCGCAATTCCAGCCACCATCCGTAGGAATCGGGCCACTGTTTCCACTCGGGATCGATCCCCAATTGCTGGGCCGCGTGCAGGCCCCAATGCGGATCGTTCAGCGCTTCGCGCCCGATGGCGATCAAATCCGCCTGACCCGCTTGCAGGATCGCCTCGGCCTGCGGCCCGTCCAGGATCGCGCCGACGGCCATGGTAGGGATGCCGGTCGCATTCCGGATTGCCTCGGCATGGGGAACCTGATAGCCGCGGGCAAGTTTCTTGCGTTTCTTGGCGTAATCCATCAGCGAGTTCTCAGCCCGTATCCCGCCGGAAGAACAGTCGATCAGATCGACGCCCCGCTGGTGCAGTTCGCGCGCCAGCACGAAACTGTCCTCGATCGTCCAGCCATCGGTTCGGTCGTCCAAATCCTTGCGCCAGTCGACGCAGGAAAGGCGGAAGAACAAAGGTTTGTCTGCGGGCAGGTTCGCGCGGACGCTCTCCGCGATTTCCAGGACAAGCCGCATGCGCCCCGTGATGTCGCCGCCATACTCGTCATTCCGGCTGTTCGCCACCGGCGACAGGAAGGAGTGGAGGAGATATCCGTGCGCGGCGTGAATATCGATCAGGTCGAATCCAGCCTCGACGACCCGCGCTGCGGCCTTACCGTAATCCTCGACAAGCGTTTTGATTTCGTCGGGCGTCATCATGCGCGGCTGGAGCCAGCCGTCGATGGTTCGGCTGTCCGTCGAACTCAGCGGTTGCCACGGCGTCTCGCCCAGGGCGGCTTCCGCGTCACCGAGCGGACCGAGACCTTCCCAGGGGCGCTGCCGCGAGGCTTTCGGCCCGGCGTGATGCAGTTGCGCGGCGGCGACGGTGTTTTCCCCGTGCAGGAAGTCCACGATGTCGCGCAGCGGCGCGATATGGTTGTCCGACCAGATACCGCAATCGCCATAGGTGTTCCGGCCCACGGGATCGACGATCAGCGCCTCGGTCATCACCGTCCCGGCGCCGCCGATCGCGTATTTCGCTAGGTGCTGAAAGTGCCACAGGGTTGCCAGGCCGTCCGGTCCGGTCTTGTACATCTGCATCGGGGAGATGACAATCCGGTTCGGGAAGGTGATGCCTCTCAGCGTATAAGAGCTGAACAGAAGGGATTGCGGTGTTTCTGGCATGGCATTTCTCTTAGTTCGGCATTCGGGTCGCGTCCAAACGTAACCGCCCGGCGAACCCGGCGCTTAGCGTGACGATATGTCCGGTTACGCCCGGTCAGCCTAATGCGAGGACCGGAGTTCGTCGAGTTTGGGGCACCGTTTGCGCTGGGCTCCGCCCTGGGCCTTTCACAGCGTTAAGAATATTCCCGCGGTCATGAGGGTGCCAAAATGGCAATTCCTGGTATTTCACTGCGAAACAGCGGCCGGTGGCGCCTATATTGCGTCGTGGTGAAGCCATGAGATCGTTTGTGCAGCTTTGGGGCGTGTAGGCGTTCGTTGTGTTTGTGGCGCCGGCCGTGCTGGCCGGCGAACTCTACCCGCCGTGCGGCGAGGCGCCGGAGCCGGACTATGCCGCGGTCCGGGCGCCGCCGCATTTACGGGTTATCACGCAAGAGGGATTCGTGTGGGACGCGCCGCGCTGCACCGGATGGGGTAAGGGCTAGTGCGCGTTGCTGGTCGCGGCCGCCGCGACGTTCAAGCACAAGGGGGGCGTCGAGG
>CAJWOT010000270.1 GCA_913044215.1 uncultured Rhodospirillaceae bacterium
AGGAAAATGACGTTGCCGCCGCGAGCGATAACTTCTTGCACATTGCCGGCCGTTTTCTCGAACAGCGGGTCGTTCCCGGGCGCGATGACGATAACGGGAACGTTCTCGTCGATCAGCGCGATCGGGCCGTGCTTCATCTCGCCCGCCGCATAGCCTTCGGCGTGGATGTAGGAGATTTCCTTGAGTTTAAGGGCACCTTCCATGGCGATCGGAAAGGCCGTTCCCCGCCCGAGATAGAGCACGTCACGCGCTTCGACGAGCGTATGCGCCAATTCCTCGATCGCCTTGTCGTGGTTCAGCACCTCGAGCGCCCGTCCCGGCACTTCGGCCAACGCATGCGACAGTTCGCGCTCGCGCGCCGCATCGATCGCGCCGCGCGCCCGCGCGATATCGATCGACAGGCAGGCCAACACGGTGAGTTGCGTGGTAAAGGCCTTGGTCGATGCAACGCCGATTTCTGGCCCTGCGTGCGTCTGCAATACCGCATCGCTTTCCCGCGCGATGCTCGATTCCGGCACGTTGACGACAGAGATGATGTGCTGGCCGTTCTCGCGCGCGTAGCGCAGGGCGGCAATCGTATCCATGGTTTCGCCGGACTGGCTGACGAAAACGGCAAGCCCCGCTTCCGGCATCGGAGCTTCGCGATAGCGGAACTCAGACGCGACATCAATCTCGACCGGCACGCGCGCGGTCTGCTCCATCCAGTATTTCGACACCAGCCCGGCATAATAGGCGGTGCCGCAGGCGCTAATCGTCACCCGCGGGATTTTCGCGAAGTCACAAGGCAGCGGCGGCATGGTGATCGTGTTGGTCGCCGGGTTCAGCACGCCGTGCAAGGTGTCGCCGATCACCGTCGGCTGCTCGTAGATCTCCTTCAACATGAAATGGCGGTAGTTACCCTTGCCGATCAGCGCGCCCGACAGTGCGGTCTCGACAATGGGACGCTGCGCGTTGTCATTATTGGCATCGAAGATGCGCGCCTCTTCCCGGCCGAGGACGGCCCAGTCACCCTCTTCCAGATAACAGATGCGCTGGGTCAACGGTGCCAACGCCAATGCATCGGAACCGAAATACATCTCGCCGTCGCCATAGCCGATCGCCAGCGGACTGCCCCGGCGCGCGCCGATCATCAGATTTTCCTCGCCGGAAAAGATCATCACCAGCGCGAAGGCGCCTTCCAGACGCGGCAGCGCTTCGGCGACGGCTTGCTCCGGTGTCATGCCGTCATCCAGGTAGCTGGAAATCAGATGGACTACCGCCTCGGTGTCGGTCTCGGTTTCGAAGGCGCGGCCGCCGCTCGACAGCGACTCGCGCAATTCTTGGAAGTTCTCAATGATACCGTTATGGACCAGCGCCACCTTGTCGGTCGCGTGCGGGTGCGCATTATTCTCGGTCGGCAAACCGTGCGTTGCCCATCGGGTGTGACCGATGCCAATCGTTCCGTCCAAAGGCTCGCCGTCGATAACCGCTTCGAGATTGACGATCTTACCTTCCGCCCGGCGCCGGCCGATCTCACCGTCGACCAGTGTCGCGACCCCGGCGGAATCATAGCCGCGATATTCGAGCCGCTTTAACCCGTCGACGAGAAGAGGTGCCGCCGCTTGTGTGCCGATAATGCCAATGATGCCGCACATTCAATTCTGACCCTTCTTCGCCTGTGCCTTTTTTGCCGCCAGTTCGGCATTGATCTCGCCGCCGCGGCCTTCCTTGTTCGCCTGCCGGCCACGGCCAAGCGCCAGCGCATCCTTGCTGACGTCAACGGTAATAACGCTGCCAGCGCCTACAATCGCACCCTCGCCAACCGAAACCGGGGCAACCAGGGCCGTGTTCGAGCCGATGAACGCACCGGCACCGATCATGGTGCGGTGCTTAAAATATCCGTCGTAATTGCAGGTGATGGTGCCGGCGCCGATATTCGCCTCCGGGCCGACTTCCGCATCGCCGATATAGGACAGGTGGCTCGCCTTCGCCCCCTCGCCCAGCACGGCGTCCTTTACTTCAACGAAATTGCCTATCTTCACGCCCGGTTCCAGCACCGCCCCCGGCCGCAGCCGGGCGAACGGGCCTACCGCCGCAGCCGCACCGATCTTAACCCCTTCCAGGTGACAGAACGCCTTGATCTCCGCCCCCTGCCCGACCGTAACCCCGGGTCCGAACACGACATTGGGGCCGACAAGGACATCGGGTTCGAATTGGGTGTCGTGACTGAAATAGACCGTCGACGGGTCGCTCAAGGTAACCCCGTCATCCATCACCTGACGCCGGCGGCGCGCTTGCCAAAAGGATTCCGCCTCTGCCAGATCGGCGCGGCTGTTCACACCCTGCAATTCGTCGGCGTCGGCCTCGACAACGGAACAGTCGATATTGTCAGCGCGCGCCAGGCCGACGATGTCGGTTAGGTAATATTCGCCCTTTGCGTTGTCGTTACCCACCGCATCAATCAGGCGAAACAGGACCGCGGCATCGATCGCCAGCACACCGGAATTGCATAACGTCACCGCACGTTCCGCTTCCGACGCGTCCTTGAATTCGACGATCCGCTGCAGCCGGCCGGCATCGTCGGTAATCAGCCGGCCATAGGCCGCGGGGTCGTCGGGCCGGAAGCCCAGCACCACGATGCCTGCCCCCCGTTCGCGTTCGGCCAGCATTTCTTCGAGGGTCTCAACACCAATGAACGGTGTATCGCCGTAAAGAACGAATACCGTGCCCATGTTGAAATCCGACAACGGCGCGCGTGCGGCCTTGACCGCGTCGGCCGTTCCCAATTGTTCGGGCTGCTGCTCTACCGCATGCGGTGCGGCGGCGGCTTCCACATCCCCCATGTCAGGTCCGACCACGACGACGATCCGTTCCGGACCGATTGCCGTCGCCGTATCGAGAACATGCCCCAACAGCGAACGTCCGGCGACTTGGTGAAGAACTTTCGAGCGCGCGGATTTCATCCGCGTGCCTTTGCCGGCCGCCAGAACGACGACGGCGGTTTCCGCTTTACCCATTATTGAATTCCCGAATCATCATCCCCCGGACGCTCCTCACGAAGCGGTGCGCAAAGTGCCATAACGGTGCAGGACCCGCCAAGTAACGAAATGTTACCGGATTTTTCAGCGATCCTACGAATACATCCTTATTGATATATTATTAACCAATCGCAAATGACGGCGATCACAACAGCATGTATATAGGCTCCGAAATCTCGAATCCGCGAGATGGGGTCTTGAGGGAACATGTCGGATCACGGCACCCATGAAAGCTTTCGGGAACGCGACGCGGTAAAGGGTTCATCGAATCGATCCTTCGGGATCGTGTTCGCCGTTGTCTTCGCGATCATTGGCCTTTTTCCCCTGATCGGCGGGTCTTCGGTGCGGTGGTGGTCCTTAATCGTCGCCGGCGTCTTCCTGGCGCTGGCGTTTGCGGCGCCCAAGCTGCTTTCGCCATTGAACAGGCTATGGATGCGGTTCGGCCTGCTGCTCCACCGCATCGTCAATCCCCTGGTGATGGCACTTTTGTTCTTCCTGGTAGTCACGCCGATCGCACTGCTAATGCGTCTTTTCGGCAAGCGCCCTTTGCATCTCGAGACGGAACCGGATGCAGAGAGTTACTGGATCCCGCGCGATCCGCCCGGCCCCGAGCCGGAAACCATGAAACAACAGTTCTGAACGAGCGAGTCTGAACGCACGCAATGTCATTCCTGAAAGAACTCTGGACCTTCATGCGGGTCCGCAAAAAATTCTGGTTGCTGCCCATCATGATCATGATGGTCATCTTTGGCGGGCTGATCGTTCTAACCCAGGGCAGCGCCGTGGCCCCCTTCATCTACACGATCTTCTAGGTTGTCCGTGCGGATCCTCGGCATTTCCGCTTTCTATCATGACAGCGCCGCGGCGCTGGTTGAAGACGGCCGGATCGTCGCTGCGGCGCAAGAGGAGCGGTTCACCCGCAAAAAGCACGACTCCGACTACCCCGCAAACGCGATCGAGTATTGCCTGTCTGCAGCCGGCATCGCTCTAGGCGATATCGATCATGTCGCGTTCTACGACAAACCGTTCTTAAAATTCGAGCGCCTGCTGGAAACCTACGTCGCGTTCGCGCCGCGCGGGTTCAAGAGTTTTTCCATGGCCATTCCGGTCTGGATCAAGGAGAAGCTGTTCCAGAAATCGATGCTGACCAAGAAGCTGCAGGAAGCGGCCCCGGATTTCGATTGGGAATCACGGTTGCTGTTCGCGGAGCATCACCAAAGCCACGCGGCCAGCGCCTTTTTCCCGTCGCCGTTCGAAGAAGCGACGGTGCTGACCATGGACGGCGTCGGAGAATGGGCAACCGCATCGGTCGCGGAGGGGTCCGGGCACCATCTCCCCATGACGCGGGAGATCCATTGGCCACATTCGCTCGGTCTGCTCTATTCCGCCTTCACCTACTACACCGGTTTCAAGGTGAATTCCGGCGAATACAAGGTCATGGGTTTAGCCCCTTATGGCGAGCCTGCCTATATGGATCTCATCCTCGACAATCTGATTGACCTAAAGGAAGACGGCTCGTTCCGTCTCAATCTCGATTATTTCGACTATTGCACTGGCTTGCGCATGACGAACGACAAGTTCGATGCGTTGTTCGGCGGCCCGGCGCGCGCACCGGAAGAATTGCTGACGCCGAAACACATGGATTTGGCGGCGTCAGTCCAAGCGGTCACGGAAGAAGTCATGCTTCGCCTGACCCGCGCACTTGCCAAGGAAAGCGGTAAGGACAATCTCTGCCTCGCGGGCGGTGTCGCGCTGAACTGTGTGGCAAATGGCAAAGTGCTACGCGACGGTGCGTTCAAGAATATCTGGGTACAACCCGCGGCCGGCGACGCTGGCGGTGCGCTCGGTGCAGCACTGACCGCCTATCATGGCTTTCAAGGGCAGCCCCGCCACACCAACGGCGCGCTCGACGCCATGGCTGGCAGTTATCTCGGACCGGAGTTTAGTCAGGCGGAAATCGAAGCGCGTCTCGAAGCGGAGGGTGCGACGTTCGAAACCGTCGACGAGGCGACTTTAATCGCGCGCGTGGCGGATGCGCTCGCGGACGAGAAAGCCATCGGATGGTTCCAGGGCCGCATGGAATTCGGTCCGCGCGCACTGGGTGGCCGGTCGATCCTGGGCGATCCGCGCTCGCCGAGCATGCAGAAAACGCTCAACTTAAAGGTCAAGTACCGGGAGAGTTTTCGGCCATTCGCGCCTTCCGTCCTGCGTGAGGATGTCGCCGACTGGTTCGATATCAACTCGGACAGCCCCTACATGCTGATGGTGGCAGATGTCGCGAACGATCGTCAGCGAGCGATGACGGCGGAGGAACAGGCGCTTTTCGGAATCGATAAACTCAACATCGCGCGCTCCGACATTCCGGCGGTGACCCATGTCGATTATTCCGCCCGTATCCAAACCGTGCACGCCGAAACCAACCCGCGGTATCACGCGTTGATTACCGCCTTCAAGGCGCGCACAGGCTGCCCGGTCGTGGTCAATACCAGCTTCAACGTGCGCGGCGAACCCATCGTTTGCACCCCGGAAGACGCCTTCCATTGCTTCATGGGAACGGAGCTCGACGTGCTGGCTGTCGGCAATTCCATTCTCGAAAAACCGGATCAGGACCCGGCGCTGAAACGCGACTACAAGGACGCGTTCGAATTGGATTGATGGCCTAATCCTCGC
>CAJWOT010000271.1 GCA_913044215.1 uncultured Rhodospirillaceae bacterium
ATTCGGCCTGTACGACCAGACCGGCATGCTGACGGTCGCCGTCACGCCCTCTTTTGCCGCGAAATGGCTGGTGCACAGGATCGAGCATTTCAACCGCGCCTATCCGGACGTGGATATCCGCATGACCACGAGCATGAACCTGTCGGACTATGCCCGCGACGGCATCGAGATCGGCGTGCGCTACGGCAAGGACGACTATGGGGGCCTGTTGTCGGAGCATCTGCTGTCGACCGAGATCATCCCGGTCTGCAGCCCCCGGCTGTTGACCGGTTCACGGCGACTCGAATCGCCGGCGGACCTCACAAGCGTCACATTGCTGCACGATGACAGCCACCGCCACGAGGAGATGTATCCCGACTGGGCGATGTGGCTGCGCGCAGCCGGCGCGCCCGAGGTCGACCCGACGCACGGGCTGCGCTTCGACACGGCGGGCGAGACCCAGAACGCTGCCGTCGAAGGCGTTGGGGTCGCATTGGGCGGCACAACCCTCGTCTCTGACAATGTCAAAGCCGGCCGGCTTGTTCGGCTGTTAGATATGGTTCTGCCGTCGGGCTTCGCCTATTGGGTCGTCTACACGGAGACAAGCATCAAGCGCCCCAAAGTGAAGGCGTTCCGCGACTGGCTAAAAGCGGAAGGAGAAGCCTACCAGGCGGCTCAGGAGACCTAGGTTTTTGCCGGCCCGGCCAAGGCATCCTGCAGCAAATCTTCCGGGATATCGTCGAAAGAAGCGTAGTTCAGCGCGTAGAGCCGCGCATAGAGACCCTTGCGGGCGATCAGCTCATCATGGGTTCCGGTCTCGACGATGCGCCCCTGCTGCAGCACGATGATCCGGTCTGCACCGCGGATCGTCGCCAACCGGTGCGCGATGACGATCCCGGTGCGGCCCTTCAGCAGACGCTTCAACGCCGTCTGAATCTGCCGTTCGGTGTAGCTGTCGATGTTCGCCGTCGCCTCGTCGAGGACGAGAATCTTCGCGTCGGCGACGAGGGCGCGGGCGAAGCTCAGCAACTGCCGCTGGCCCAGCGACAGATTCCGACCCTGCTGTTCCAGCATTGTATCGTAGCCACCCGGCAGCTGCGCGATGAAGTCATGCGCCCCAACGACCCTGGCGGCATGCTCGACATCCGCGCGGGTCGCCCCGGCGGTGCGGTAACAGATATTCTCGTAGATGGTACCCGTGAACAGGAACGGGTCCTGCAACACCATGGCAATGTGCCGACCCAACGATGCCTTTGCGTAGTCGCGCACATCGCGTCCATCGATGGTCACCGCCCCGTCCCAAACATCGTAGAACCGATGCAGAAGGGCGGTGATGCTCGTCTTGCCGGACCCTGTGGGCCCGACCAACGCGACCGTCTCACCGCGATTTACCGTGAAATCGACGCCTTTCAGGATCGGCTGGTTCTTGGTGTAGCCAAATGTCACCTCCTGGAAGGCGATGTCCCCGTCGACCGTCTGCGGGTCAGCCGCATCCGGCTTGTCGGTGATGGCCAGCGGGACCTCCAGCACTTCGAAGATGCGCTGCCCGGACGCCATGGCGCGCTGCATGACGCTGTACTGAATGGTCAGCGACCGGATCGGATCGAAAAACCGTTGCACGTAGAACAGGAATGCGACCATCACGCCGATATCGAGCGCATTGTCGAGCACTTGGCTGCCGCCGACCACGACGACGACTCCCATCGCCGCCCCGGTAAGCGTGTCGACGACCGGCACCATGGCCTGGGCGAATTTTGCCGAACGCAGATGCGCACGCAGATTTTCCCGCGCCTTGTCGTCATACAGCGTGAAATTCACATCCTCGCGCCCCATCCCCTGCACGGTGCGCACCGCGTGGATCCCTTCGGCCAGGGCGCCGTTGGTGATGGAATTGGTTTCGCGCGCGCGGCGGAACGCGACGCGGGCACGTGGTAGCCAGATCAACCGAACGATCAGCAGGGTTGGCACCACCGCGAGGGTCAAAAGTCCAAGCTCGAAATCCAGCGTGAGCATGATGATCACGATGCCGAACAGCAGGACGAGGTCGCCAAAGGCGGTGATCGAATTCTCCAGGAACTCCTGCAATGCGTTCACGTCACCCTGCAGACGCGACATCAACCGGCCGATCTCGGTTTTGTCCATAAAAGACAGCGCGACATGCTGCAGATGTGCGAACATCGCGCGCCGCAAGTCGAAAATAACCCGCTCTCCCGTCAGCCCGACGATGCGGTCCTGCAGGTAATTGGCCGCGTAATTGACCGTGATCACCGCCGCGAAAATCGCGATCGCCAAGGTCAGGAGGAAGGTGCCGGCATTCTCCGACACAAGCGCCTCATCAATCGCGTATCGAATGATCAGCGGAATGGAAAGCTGCGCGCCGGTGAACACGAGAACGGCGCCGAGTGCCCCGTAAATGCGTTTGCGGTAGGGGTACACGTAGGACATGAACCGACGGATGACCCGGCCGTCGAAAGCCGCACCGAACATCTCCTCGTCGGTGCTGATCTGCGAGCCGACGACTGCGCGCGGCGGGCGCTCGCCACCTGGGGTGCCCGACAACGCCGTCATTCGGCCGCCCCTGGCAATGCCTCGACATCCTCGCCATCCTGGTTTTGCAGCGCGTGCAGCGCCGCGTAGCGCCCGTCCTCCGCGATGAGCGCGTCATGGGTGCCGCGTTCGACGATACGGCCCGCTTCGAGAAACACGATCTCGTCCGCGTGACGCAACGCCCCGAGACGATGGGAGATAACGATCGTCGCGCAGTTCTCCATATGCGGCTTGAGGGCTGCCCGGATTCGCTGCTCGGTCTCTGCATCGATCGCGGCGGTCGAATCATCGAAGATCAAAACGGCGGAACGGAGCATGGCGGCCCGGGCAATCGCGACACGCTGCTTCTGCCCACCGGACAAAGAGACGCCACGTTCGCCAACCAAGGTGCCAAATCCATCCGGTAATTGATCAACAAACCCGTCTATCTGCGCCACCGAAGCGGCGCCTTGAATCATCTCGTCATCGGCCCATGGGTTGCCGTACGCGATATTGTTCTCCAAAGACGCCGTGAACAGAAACGGGTCCTGTTGAACGACGCATACGGCTTGCCGGAGCGATGCGATGTGCACGTCGCGAATATCTTGGCCGTCGATCGTGATCTGCCCATCGGTCGGATCGTAGTAACGCGGCAGCAGGTTCGCGATGGTCGATTTCCCACTGCCGGGCGGTCCGACAATTCCCAATGTCTTGCCGCGCCCAACTTCGAACGAAACACCGCGTAAGACCGGTGGCGCGCCATCGCCGGTATAAGAGAAGGAGACGTCCTCAAACCGCACGGTGCCCTCACGCAAATCCAGCGCCGGCGCATCCCGTTGGTCGCCGATCACGGGCACCAAGTCGAGCACAGCGAAAAGACGGGAACCGCAGGTCGACGCGCGCGCGATCGAATTCACCAGGAGACCCAGTTGGCGAACGGGCGCCTGCAATATGGTGATGAAGGTGAGGAAGACGGTCAGCGTTCCAACCGTCATCGATCCGTCCAGAACCCGCAACCCGCCCACCCACAACACCAATCCCATGGCAACAAAGTAGGCGAACGTCATGACCGTCGTCGAAGCGACCCGGGTCTTGATTCGCTTGCGCGCAACCGTCATCGCCTCTTCGGAAGCGACATCGTACTTTTCAATCTCATACGGCTCGGCACCAAATGCGCGGACAACGCGGATACCCGTCAGGTTCTCGTCCATGATCTGTCCGAGCGCAGCCATGCGTTCCTGCAGGGTCAGCCACATCGTGCGCAACTTCAGACGTGCCACGGAGGACTGCCAGGCGACGAAAGGCACGAAACTGAGACTCAATAGGCCAAGCAATAGGTCGGTCGACAACAACAGATACGCACCGATACCGATTAAGACCGTCAACAAAATCAGCCGCAGCAGCCCGGTGTTGATGAACATGCGCACGCCCTCGACATCGAGCATGCCGCGGGTGATCAACTCGCCCGTGTGGACCTGATCGTGGAATGAGAAACTGAGCGTCTGCAGCTTGTTGTAAAACGCGAGGCGCAGATCGTAGGACAGCAGATGGCCGATCGCCTCGCCATTGTAGTTGTGGATCAGGGTGAACGCGCCTCGTAAGACAGAGGCCCCCAGCAGGAGCAGCGCTGCGTAAGTCAGCGCGTCGCGCGCTGCGTCTGCCTCTGCGGCACCGCCGCGCAGCAATCCCAGCGCGCTGTCTACCGCGTTACCAAGCAGCGGCGGAATTGCCAGCTGGAAGACCGCCGCGACAATTGTTGCGCCGATGGCAACGGCAACTCGAAGCCTATACCGCAGCGCAAGACGAATAATTCGCCATAGAATCCGCGTATCGGCGGAATGCCGTTGATCGGAGGCCGCAAGGCGCCCCTGATAGACGGCAAAACTGTCGCGCGCATCGGCGATTCTTGCGTCAGGATTCGGGTCGGGTGTGTTGATAGCCATCGGCCCCTACCCGTCCCGCGGTGACCGGCTGTGCAGCCTTACCGATCGAGAAAACGGCATGAAATTCGAAGGTTTTATCATTGGGCCCTTTGCAGACCCAAAATATACGAAGCTTACGGGGACGACAAACCTTCGCGGGCCGGCCCGCGCAATTTACGCGGCTTCTCGCCTGCGGCGCGGGAACCAGACGCGAACCGTCGTGCCGACACCTTCCTCACTATCGATGGCAATGTCGCCGCCATGTAGGTTGGCAAGCGAACGCACGATAGCAAGGCCAAGGCCGGTGCCCTTCGAACGGACGTATGGATTGCCCTTTGAGCTGGTATGCGGATCGTCGCTGCCGGTCTCGAAAGGTTGTGTGATGGTGGCCAAATGTTCCGCGGGAATACCGATCCCCGTATCGGAGACCAGAATTGCAAAAATTTCATCAGAGTCTGTCGCACCAATGGAAACCTCTCCACCCGGCGGCGTGAACTTGATGGCGTTAGACAATAGATTCAGCAGTATCTGTCGAACGGCTCGATGATCCGCATAGACGAATGCATCGGCTGGCGGCAACGCGACGGACAACTCGACCTTCGCTGACCGCGCCTGTTCCCTTACGACGCGGCTGCATTCATCGAACAACATTGCCATATCGAGATCGACCGGCGCGAGGGGCATTTCGCCGGCCTCGATAGCCGATATGTCGAGAATATCGTTCACGAGATCGAGCAAATGCTCCGCGCTGGCATGGATATCTCCGATATACTCCCCGTACTTATCGTTGCTGACCGGCCCGAAGACTTCGCGCCGAATGATGTCGGCGAAACCAATGATCGCGTTCAAGGGCGTCCGGATTTCATGGCTCATATTGGCCAGAAATTCCGATTTGGCACGGTTCGCCAACTCCGCCCTGGTCCGTTCACGGAGCAACTCCTCCTCAATCTGTTTCTGCTCTGTAATATCCTGATTGACGCCGAAGAAAGAGACGAGTTGCCCTTCTTCGTCGAACTCGGGACGACCTTCCCCGCGGACGAAACGGACTTCACCATCCGGCCGCACGATCCGGAAATCGCACCGATAGGCCTCTTTCCGCTTACCTGCCTGTTTTCGAACCGCACTGACATGTACTTGATCGTCCGGATGGACCGCATTGGCAATCGCTTCGAAACTGACTGCGAACTCAGCAGGATCCCAGCCATAGATCCGGTAAAACGCTTCGGAACATTCGAAATTGTGCGTGCCGATCAGATAGC
>CAJWOT010000272.1 GCA_913044215.1 uncultured Rhodospirillaceae bacterium
CGCCTGCCGCAAAGCGCCGAGGAACTGATCTGTTTCACGATCTATTCCGCCGGCCACGCCTTCAACCGCGCCTACGGGCCGATGCTCAAGACGCTGAACCTAACCTATCCGCAATACATCGTGTTGACGGTGCTGTGGCAACAGGACGGGCTGAGCGTTGGCGCGCTGTGCGACCGGCTGCGGCTTGAGTCCAGCACGATGACACCGCTCTTGAAACGGCTCGAAGGTGTCGGTTACATCACCCGCAAACGCGGATCGGAGGACGAGCGGAAGGTGTTCGTAACATTGACGAAAAAGGGACGCACGCTGCGGGAACAGGCGCCGGGGATCACGAAATGTATCATCGATGCGACGGGCTACGATCTCGAGACGCTCGACGCGCTGGTCAAATCGATCGCGACGTTGCGGGACAACGTAATCAAGGCGGGGACTGAGGCCTGATGTCGACCGCTCTCGACCATACCCTCTCCGTCGCGCCCATGATGGAATGGACGGACCGGCATGAGCGCTATTTCCTGCGCCTGTTGAGCCGGCGGACCCTGCTCTATACGGAGATGATCACGACGGGCGCCCTGCTGCACGGCGACGCGGCGCGGCATTTGCGCTTCGATGCGGAGGAGCATCCCGTTGCGGTGCAGCTCGGCGGCTGCGACCCCGCCGCCCTGGCCGAGTGCGCGGCGATGGCGGACGAATGGGGCTATGACGAGATCAACCTCAATATCGGTTGCCCCAGCAACCGGGTTCAGGCCGCGCGGTTCGGCGCCTGCCTGATGGCGGAACCGGCGCTTGTGCGCGACTGCGTCGCCGCCATGCGCGCAGCGACGGCGAAACCGGTCACGGTGAAATCGCGCATCGGCATCGACGACCGGGATTCCTACGAAGACCTCTCGGGCTTCGTCGCCTGCGTGGCGGAGAGCGGCTGCGACACCTTCATCGTGCACGCCCGCAAGGCGGTGCTGAGCGGCCTCAGCCCGAAGCAGAACCGGGAGATCCCACCGCTGCATTATGACTATGTCTATCGGCTGAAACGGGACTTCCCCGGCCTGACCGTCGTGTTGAACGGCGGCGTACTGTCGCTCGACGCTGCTGCGGCCCATCTGGCGGAAGTCGATGGCGTGATGATCGGGCGGGCCGCCTACCGTGACCCGTGGATACTGTCCGGTGTCGATGAGTGCTTTTTTGACGAGGCCGGCACGGTCGCGACCCGGCACGAAGCGGTTCTGAACTACCTGCACTACGTAACGGCACGTCTTTCCGAAGGCGTCCCTTTACACGCCATGACCCGCCATATCCTCGGCCTATTCAACGGCCAGCGCGGGGCGCGGCAATGGCGACGCTATCTGAGCGAGAACGCCTACCGGACGGGCGCGGACGCCGGCGTCATCGAAGCAGCGCTGGGATTCGTCGAAGCGGGCAACCCGTCGGGTCGCGCAGCGGCTGTTTGAAGCGGCGCGTCGTCGGTTCTTTAAAGCGGAGCGCCCGCGGCTATTTGAAGCGGTAAGTAATGCGACCTTTCGAGAGGTCGTAGGGGGTCATCTCGACGGTGACCTTATCGCCGGCGAGGACGCGGATGCGGAAACGGCGCATTTTCCCGGCGGTATGGGCCAGGACTTCGTGATCGTTTTCGAGTTTTACGCGGAACATTGCGTTGGGCAGCACCTCCGTTACGACGCCATCGAATTCCATAAGTTCTTCTTTTGCCACGGATCATCCTTTTCTGTTGACACGATTGGTGGGCAGAAAATGGGTCATCCGCCCCGTTAAAACAACGGTTTTCTGGACTCGCGCCGGATTTAGCCGGGCGCGGACGAGGATTTGAGCGGCAAGGCAGTGGTGTATTTGACCTGTTTCAGCGCGAAACTGGAGCGGATGTTGGCGATGCCCGGCACCCGCGTCAGATGGTCCATCAGGAAGCGTTCATAGGCCGACAGATCCTCGACGACCACCCGCAGATGATAGTCCGCATCGCCGGTCATCAGATAGCATTCCATCACCTCCGGCCGCGCCTGGACCGCGCGTTCGAACTGCTCCAACGCCGTCTCGATCTGCTTCTCCAGGGTAACCTGGACGAAGATACTGACCTGCAGGCCCAGCGCCGCCGGGTCGACCAGGGTCACATAGCCGGATATGACCCCCGTTTCCTCCAGGTCCCGCACCCGCCGCCAGCAGGGCGACGCCGACACGCCGACCTGGCGGGCGAGGTCGACATTCGCCACCCGGGCGTTGTCCTGCAGAACGGCCAGGATGCGCCGATCTATCTCATCCAACGATTTTTGAGGCATACCCTTCCCACGAATTAAATGATTTTGGTGAAATATTGCGCAAATCACCGGTTTCCTCGCAAACATAGGTAAGATCGTCGGGCGGATCGAGGATATAATTGCCGCAATCACCGATCCTTGAGGATTCCCGACATGCCGCACTCCGCAAAGACCAGCCTCCGCCTGGTGGACTCCGATCAATCGGCCGCCATCACGCCGGAGCATCTCGCCTGCCTCGATGCGATCGAGAAGAAGGCGCTGTGGCTGGCCTCCTGGATGGTGCACAACGCGAACCATATCCGGCCGAGCCGGGACGGGCTGAAGGTCGGTGGGCACCAGGCCTCGTGCGCCTCGTCCTCGACCCTGCTGACCGCGCTCTACATGGATGTGCTGCGGCCGGAGGACCGCATCGCGGTCAAGCCGCATGCCAGCCCGGTCTATCACGCGCTGATGCATCTGCTCGGCCGGCAGGACCTGCGCATGCTGCAGGATTTCCGCATGCTGGGCGGCGCGCAATCCTACCCGTCGCGCACCAAGGATGGCGACGATGTGGATTTCTCCACCGGTTCCGTCGGACTCGGCGTCGCGGAGACCCTCTTCGCCGCGCTGGTGCAGGATTATGCGCGGCTGAACGGCCATCTCGGCGACGGTGTGAAGCCCGGCCGCATGGTGGCGCTGATGGGCGACGCGGAACTCGACGAAGGCAACGTTTTCGAGGCCCTGCTCGAGGGCTGGAAATACGATGTCGGCAATCTGTGGTGGATCATCGACTACAACCGGCAAAGCCTCGACGGCGTGATCAACCACATGCTGTTCCAGAAGATCCAAAGCTTCTTCGGCACGGTCGATTGGAACGTGGTCACCCTGAAATACGGCAAGAAGCTGGAAGCGGCGCGGCACGGCCCGGCCGGCGAGGCGGTGCTCGACTGGATCGACGAATGCCCGAACGATCTCTACTCGGCGCTGACCTTCAAGGGCGCCGACTCCTGGCGCGAGCGGCTGACATCGGATCTGTCGGGCACGGCCGGTCTGAAGACCTTCCTGGACAGCCATGACGACGACTCGCTGCACGCGCTGATGACCAATCTGGCCGGGCACGACATGACCTCCATCCTGGAGGCGATGCACGAAGCCGAAGCGCAGCAGGGCGACACCCCCTGCTGTTTCGTCGCCTACACGATCAAGGGGCATGGCACGCCGCTGGCCGGGCACAAGGACAACCATGCAGGCATGATGAACCCGGAACAGATGGACGGGTTCCGCCGGTCGCTGGGGATCGCGGAAGGCGCGGAATGGGACCGCTTCGCCGGGCTGGAGATCGACCGCGACCGTCTGCAAATCTTCCTCGACAACGTGCCCTTCGCTCAGGAAAAGCAGCGCCGCCACAGCGCGCCGGCCGTACCGGTCCCCGACCTGACCCTGCCGGCGGCGGAAAAAGCCTCGACCCAGGCCGCCTTCGGGCAAATCCTGCATGAGCTGGGCCGCGGCGACAGCGCGCTGGCGGGCGCCATCGCCACCACCTCGCCGGACGTGACGGTATCCACCAATCTCGGCGCTTGGGTAAACCAGCGCGGCCTGTTCAACCGGCACGAACGGCCCGACGTGTTCCGCGAGGAGAACGTTGCCTCGATCCAGAAATGGGTGCGCTCGCAATCGGGCCAGCATTTCGAACTGGGCATCGCGGAGAACAATTTGTTCCTGATGCTGGCGGCGCTGGGCCTGTCAGAGCCACTGTTCGGCGCGCGGTTGCTGCCGGTCGGCACGCTGTACGACCCGTTCGTCAATCGCGGGCTCGATGCGCTGAACTACGCCTGCTATCAGGATTCCCGTTTCATGGTGGCCGGCACCCCGGCCGGCGTCACCCTGGCGCCGGAGGGCGGCGCGCACCAGTCGGTCAACACGCCGCTGGTCGGCATGTCGATGCCGGGCCTCGCCTATTTCGAACCGGCCTATGCGGACGAACTGGCGGCGATCATGCGCTGGGGCTTCGAGCATATGCAGGCGGATGACGGCGGTTCGGTCTATCTGCGCCTATCGACCCGCACCATCGCGCAGCCCGAGCGGACCTTATCAGCGCAAGACCGCACGGCGATCACGACCGGCGCCTACTGGCTGGCCCCACCCGCCGCGGACGCGGAGCTCGCCATCGTCTATGCCGGCCCCGTTGCGCCGGAAGCCATGGCGGCGCATGAGGCGCTGCTGGACGACATCCCGGGCGCCGGCCTGCTGGCGGTGACCTCGCCGGACCGGCTGCATGCCGACTGGCTCGACGCGAAGCGCCGCCGCCGGTCGGGCGACCGCGCCGCGCGCGCGCAAATTGAAACCATGCTCGGCCAGTTGGCGCCGGACGCGGTGCTTATCACCGTAATGGACGGCCACCCGACGGCGCTGAGCTGGCTCGGCGCGGTGGGGACACAGAAGGTGACGGCGCTGGGCGTCGACCGCTTCGGCCAGTCCGGCGATATCGAGGATCTCTACCGCGCGGTCGGGATCGATACCGACGCCATTCTCGACGCCGCCGCCTCGGCCTGCCTAACGCGGCTGGGTTAGCGGGCACCGGTTCGCCGTCCCGCAGCTCCGCCAGCGCGTGGCGGATGACCTGCCAGGAGGACGAGAGCGCCAGGCCCGCCATCACGACAGCGACGGCGATGTCGGGCCAGCCGGTCTCGCTGGCGAAGACGCCGGCCGCAGCGATCATGAAGGCGACGTTGCTGATCGCATCGTTGCAGCTACACAGCCAGACCGAGCGCATGTTGCTGTCGCCCTCGCGGAAACGGATCAGCAGCAGCGCGCAGAGGAGGTTCACCGACAGTGCAGCGAAGCCGACCACGCCCATGGTCTGATAGCCCGGCAAGGTGCCCGTGACCGCCTGCCAGACCGCCATGGCCAACACGAAGACACCGAACAGCCCCATGGACACACCCTTGATCAGGGCCGAACCGGCCCGCCAGCGCAATGACATGGTCAATACGCACAGCGTGATGCCATAGGTCGCGGCGTCGCCGAGAAAGTCCAGCGCGTCGGACTGCAGAGAAACGGATTTCGCGGCAAGCCCGGCGACCATCTCGACGCCGAACATCCCCGCATTGAGAATGAGCACGAAAATCAGGATACGCCGCAGCCTGGCGGTGGTCGGTGCATCATGGGTATGACAGCAGCCACTCATACCTGCCGAATAGCACGGTTTAAATCCGTTATACTATTGCATTTAAAGGATTTATTAACTGTCCAGACACACTGCCAGTACCGCCGATACTCCCCTTGATGTCACCCCGGACTTGATCCGGGGTCCAGACTTTGGACAAGCGCCGGCGCATACTGGATCCCGCATCAAGTGCGGGATGACAGGAGCCGTGAGCTAGGAAAAGTAATCCGGAAACGCCGCGGCCAG
>CAJWOT010000273.1 GCA_913044215.1 uncultured Rhodospirillaceae bacterium
CCCGGAACGAAATGCTCCTTGGAATAATCATGTCCGGAGCAAAAGCCGCGTCCGGCACCTTTCAGGACGGCGACCTTGATCATGTCATCGTCTTCGGCCGCCAACATCGCCGTTTCGAATTCGCGCATCAGCGGTTCGTTCAGCGCGTTGATCTTTTCCGGGCGGTTCAGGGTGATTGTGACCCCGCGGCCCATCCGTTTCGTAGAGAAGGTGCTCGAAGTCCATCCTGCGGGTCTCCCATGCGATTGGCCTGGCATCATCGCTCTTCCGCCCGTTGGAACACAAACACTGGGCCGGCGGCGAGGCGCGCCCTGTTGGTTCGTTTCAATGTGTTGCGGCGGATGACCCGCTGCAGCTTCTGCGTCGCGAGACGGCCCAAGGCGGGGGCGAGATAGGCGGCTAGCGCGTGCCCGTCAAGCGATCGTCCTTCAGCCCGCAGGGCAACACGCGCGTCCCGCATTGCAACGAAATCCGGATGGGTGTTCAGATGATGCATATACGCCTCCAGCGCCGCGCGCGGCTGGCGGAAGCCCGCGCCATCCGCACCCGCTGCCGTCACGCGGCCCAGTGTCCAGCGGCCGAAGGCGGGGCCTTCCGGCTGCGTATAGCGCGATGGCAGCCAGCCGCTGTCGAGCGCCCCTTTGGCGATCACGAGCGATGGTGGGAGAGTGTCGAGCCGGCGCAGCAGCGACATCTTCAACGCTTCCGTCGGTGGCTCGTCCGCCGTTGCGACCCCGTAATCCGCGATGAGGTGGGAAAGCCAGCTCAGATCCGCCGGGCCGGCGCGGGCGACCGTAAGGCTCTGCACCCGGGCGCGGGTCGCGACCAAGGCTTCGTTCACCTGCAGCACGGCCGACAATGCCATCCGAATGAAAACGGAATTCCGGAACGGTACCTTCTCGCGCCAGGCGGATGGCGCGCCCGGTCCGGCAATCCGGGTGCGGGGGATCGCGTCAAGCCGCGCCAGATGATGGTCCGGAATCAGGAACTCGATCCGGCGCAATTCGCGCGCCAAGGCCGCGACACTATCGACGTTGACAGGGTCCGCAGCCGCCAGCCGGCCCGGGCCGGCCGCCAGCATCAGCAGCGCGATTGTGCACAGCGCGGCCGGCCGGGAGAGGCAGGGGATACGTGTCATGCCCCAGCTTACCCGCTTTTGCCCTCCGCCATACCGTTTCGTCATCGGCATCCTATCCGCTACGCTCAGCGGCATCATCGGAGGAGCGGGGCATGGAATACACCACATTGGGCCGGACCGGACTGAAGGTCAGCGTCGCTGGGCTTGGCTGCGGCGGCAACAGCCGGGTCGGCATCGGCGCCGGCAAGTCGATGGCGGAGGCCGCCGACATCATCCGCGCGGCGTTCGATCTGGGCGTGACCTATGTCGACACCGCCCGGCTCTACGGGACCGAACCGGCGGTCGGTCTGGCGCTCCGGGGCCGGCCGCGCGAGGAGATCGTGATCTCCACAAAATCGACGATCCGGGTCGAGGGCGAGCGGATCGCGCCGACACAGCTCGCCGCCCATCTCGACGAATCGCTTAGCCAGCTCGGCACCGACTATGTCGATGTCTTTTTCCTGCACGGCGTCGCCCTGCCGGACTACGAATACGCCCGCGATGTGCTGGCTCCGGCGATACTGAAGGAGCGCGACAAGGGCAAATTCCGCCATCTAGGTATCACCGAACCCGCGGCTAACGACCCGGAACAGTCGACGATCCGACGCGCGGTGGACGACCCGAAATGCTGGGACGCCATGATGCTGGCCTTCCATATGCTGCACCAGACGGCGCGCGAGCATGTCTTCCCCAAGACGCGGGCCGGCGGTGTCGGGACCGCGATGATGTATGTGGTGCGCAACATTTTCAGCCAGCCGGGTGTGTTGGTTAGGATGGTGCAAAATCTCATTTCGGAGGGAAGACTGGACCCGGACGGGATCGATCCCGGGGATCCGCTGGGGTTTCTGGCGGGGAGTTCCGAGAGTTTGATGGACGCTGCCTACCGCTTTGCCCGCCACCAGCGGGGGGCCGACACTGTACTATTTGGAACCGGCAATCCGGATCACCTGAAAGCTAATATCGAATCGATCCTGCGCCCGCCGCTGCCCGACGCCGACCTGACCCGGCTGCACGCGCTTTTCGGCCACCTGACCGGCGTCGGTCTCGACAGTCCGGAACATCTGCGGCGCTAGCTCGGATCAATAAGGTAGGCGGATCGCCGCGGGACGAGAGTGGGCAGGCGCGATGCATTACGGCTGGGTGATCGTTGCCGCCGGACTGGTCGTGGGCGCGAGCGGATACGGCACCTATTACACCTTCACCCTGTTTTACACCGAGCTGGTGGCCGAGTTCGGCTGGAGCCGCACGGCGGTGTCGGGCGCGATGTCGCTCGGCATGATGGCCTACGGCTTTTTCGGCCTGCCCATGGGCTGGTGCGTCGACCGGTTTGGGCCGCGCGGCACGGTGCTGGCCGGAGGGTTGCTGTTTGGCACCGGCACTGCGCTGGGCACTTGGGTCGACGAACTGTGGCAGCTCTACGCGCTGTATGGCGGCGTGACGGCGGTGGGGATGGGCGCGGCCTGGGCGCCGCTCGTCGCCACCGTGTCGCGCTGGTTCGAGGCCAGGCGCGGCCTGGCGATCGGCATCACCGTGTTGGGCGGCAGCGTCGGTGTGTTCCTGATCGCTCCCCTGGCCGAGACGCTGATCGCGGCGTGCGGCTGGCGCGAGGCCTATCTCTGGCTCGGGCTACTTTCCGGCGGGCTGATGATGGGATCGGCCCTGCTTCTCCACCGCGACCCGGCCGACCGCGCCCTGTGCCCCTACGGCGCAGGAAACGAGCGCACCGCGCCGCCGCAGGCACCTGCGGGCGCCGCCCCACCACCGCCGGAAGGCCTCCGCGCCATCGCCGGCCGCTTCCTGTTCTGGCATATGAGCCTCGCCTTCGGCCTATGGTGGTTCGCCGGCGCCATCGTCTACATCCAGATCGCCCCCTTCCTGGCGGAGAAGGGATTCGCCTCCGGTTTCGCCGCGCTCGCCCTGATGCTGTTCGGGGTCGGCAATTGCGCCGGGCGCATCGCGATGGGGCTGCTGTCCGACCGGATCGGCGGCGCCGGCGCCTTCCGCCTGTCGATGCTGATCGCTGCCGCCGCGATGAGCGGCTTCGCCCTCGCCGAGGGCCAGGCCGGGCTGCTCGCCGCCGCCTTCATCGTCGGTTTCGGTTTCGGCGGCGCCCTGCCGCAGCTCACCACGATCGGCGTCGAGCTGTTCGGCACCGCGTCGATTGGCGCGCTGATGGGCGCTGTCCTGGCCCTGGTCGGCCTGATCGGCGCCGCCGGTCCGCTCGCCAGCGGCCTGATCTACGACGCGGTGCAGAGCTACGCCCCCGCCTTCCATCTGGGCGCGGTGGTGTTCTTGGCCGGGTTGCTGCTGTCCTACGGGCTCCGGCGTTGAGACGAGGTGCCCGCGCTTGCCAGAGGGGAAAGCATGCGCCTACGCTGGGTGCAACGACACGGATTTAGCAGGGAAGGGAGCCCCCCATGATCTACGAACTGCGCACCTACACCACGAAGCCGGGCCAGGCGATGGTCCATGTCAACAATTCCGGCAGCCTGGGCCGCGAGATTCGCGGCGACGATTACGGCAAGCTGGTCGGCCATTGGGTGACCGAGATCGGGCCGCTCAACCAGTCCATGCATATGTGGGAATATAACGATCTCAACGAACGGGCGGAGAAGCGCGCCGCGCTCGCCAAGCTGGACCGCTGGCAGAACGAATACCGCCCGGCCAATGGCGGCGTCATCATCCGCCAGGACATCCGCCTGATGAACGCGGTGATCGGTCCGAAGGCGCCGGAGAGCGGCGGCAATGTCTACGAGTTCCGCAATTACCGCCTGAAGACGGGCGCCATCGGCAAATGGTGCGCCCTCTTCACGGCGGCAATGGAACACCGCGAGAAATATTCCAAGATCGTCGGCCTCTGGCAGACCGAAGCCGGCCAGCCGAACGAGGTCTGCCACATCTGGGCCTACAAGGATCTCGCGACCCGCATGGAAGCCCGCGCCGGCGCCGCCGCCGATCCCGGCTGGCAGGCCTTCCTGAAGGAAGGCGGCCCGTTGATAGAGGAAATGTGGTCGACCCTGATGCTCCCGGCCGCGCATTCGCCGTTGGGGTGACGAGGTCAAAATTCCAACGAATTCTTCCGCGTCATCCCGGACCTGATCCGGGATCCATAACCCGGTCGATGTCGCACCGCCGTTCACCCTCACCCCAACCCTGAAATGCCTGTAATGGACATTTCAGCTCCTCAAGGGAGAGGGGGCAGCCGGCAGGCCCAAATCGATTTCTTCCTCCCCCCTCAAGGGGGGAGGAGCGAGGAGGGGGTGGACGGCGGCCCGACCTGAAAGGCTATTGCCCCGCGCCCCCAAACCCGGAATCCCCATGATCTATGAATTGCGCACCTACACCATGCAGCCCGGCCAAGCGCATGTGCATGCCGACAATGCCGGCACGATCGGCCTTTCCATCCGCGGCGACGATTACGGCGTGCTGATCGGCCATTGGCTGACGGAGATTGGGCCGCTCAACCAGTCGATGCATCTCTGGGCTTATGAGGACCTCAACGACCGCGCGGCGAAGAAGGCCGCGCTGGCGCAGAACGAGCGTTGGCGCACCGACTATCTGCCGCCGGTCCGCGCGGTAATGCAACGCCAGGACGTCCGCCTGATGACCGCCATCGTCCCGCCGAAAGCCCCGGCGGTGCCGGGCAACATCTACGAGTTTCGCAACTACCGCCTCAAACCCGGCACCGCCCCCGCCTGGTGCGCCGCCTTCACCGCGGCCCTCCCGGCGCGCGAGAAATACTCCCGCATCGTCGGCCTCTGGCACACCGACGCCGGCCAGCCGAACGAGGTCTGCCATATCTGGGCCTACCCGGACTTGGCCGCCCGCACGCAGGCCCGCGCCGGCGCAGCGGCGGACCCGGACTGGCAGGGATTCCTGAAGACCGGCGGCCCGATGATCGAGGAAATGTGTTCGACCCTGATGCTGCCGGCCGCGCATTCGCCGCTCAGGTGACGCGGTCAAAGTTCTAAAAAGGTCTTCCGCGTCATCCCTCACTTGATGCGGGATCCATAACGCTGTCGAGGTCGCGTTGTCGTCGCTGAGAAGGACGGGGATCGAAGACGCGGACTTCATTCCGACCGGCCCGCCTCCTTGAGCGTCGACTGGATCCCGCATCAAGTGCGGGATGACACGAAGGCGACTGAAGCCCCGCCACCTGTCGTCCCCGGATCAAGCCCGGCGCGGACTCTCGGCCCCAGCCCAAGCATTACAGTATAGTTATGTGACCTGCCCGAACCCCAACACAGGAGCCCACGATGATCGTCAACCACCGCACCTACACCGTCACGCCGCGCAAGATGGGCCCGTACCTCAAGCTGGTGGAGGAGATGGCGCTGCCGGTCATGCTGCGGCACGGCTTTGAGCTGATGGGCTACTACACGGCGTTGCACGGCCACCTCAACCAGGTGGTGCATCTGTGGAAATACGACAGCATGGCCGACATGGAATGCAAGCGCGCGTCGCGCGACGCCGACCCGGACTGGGCCGCCTATCTGGCGAAGACCGAAGGTATGGTGCAGGCCCAGGAAGACCA
>CAJWOT010000274.1 GCA_913044215.1 uncultured Rhodospirillaceae bacterium
CCAGGGAGAGGGTTCATTGGCGTACGCTAAAGAAACTCCCCTTCCTTGGGGCTGAATGGTTTTGATAACCATTCAGGGTCAGGCTGAGAGGATGACCTGAGCCAGGTCAAATCGGCACGTCGACCTCCAGCAACGGCGCGTGTTGTTGCGCGCCATAGACGTCGGTGTCACCCAGATCGCCGGCACTGACAAGCCGCGGCAGTGTCGCCTTGAAGGCAAGACCAGCGTCATAGACGGTGAAGAGAATATCCTCCTCTTTCACGCCGTAGAGTTCGACGAAAAGCTGCGGGCAGATGACGCCCGTCGCCTTCACCTTTTCGAAAGTTTCCAGGTCGGAGAAGACCGCGTCGATGGTCAGCTCGAAAGGGCCAGCATTCTTGCTTTTGCAGACGGCCACGATGTCCTTGAGTTTCGGCATCGCTCGCCCTCAATTCCGTACGTCTTCATAGTCGATCGGGAACATCTCCAACGCGTCCTTGGGCTCGACGATGTGATAAACGCTGAACCGGTAGGCCGGTCCGCACTCGATGTCGCTCGGCGAGAAGGGAAAGGCCATGTTGCCCTCTTTGCATAGCCGTCCCGGGAAATCGAGATGAAGCGTGCTGACGCGCGCGACCGACAACACCGTGTTGGCCAGCTCCTGTGTATCCGCGATTACCTCAACCAGGATGCCAAGCTCGTGCGACGGGTCGGTGGCCAGAGGCTCGCGCGATGCCATGACACCGTCGCGGCCATAGGCACGGAACATCAGCTTGTAGCTCGACGGATCGACGCCCATCGCTTCCGCTTTCGTTTTCACCGCCTCGCGCACCAATCCCAGATAGTCTTCCGACTGACTGATCAACAGCGGATCGCGGGTACCGCAGATAGTGATCGCGCGGTATCCCATCAGCTGCGCGCCCTCGATCTTTACTGTGTACTGATCGTCCGTCGACCAGCGCATTCCGGAGACCATAGCGGCGCGGTCGCTGACCGCCTCGAAGCGGCAGTCCGTCGTATCCAGCAACCCGCCCGGTTCCTGGAACAGGTTCGGGCTCGCATTCTCATGCAGGCTCTGGTTGGCGAGCGAGGTCGGCGTGCAGATCTTGTCTGGGTTCGGCGGCTCGCAGATGACGCCATTGTCCTTGATCGTCACATGCATGCAGTCATGCCCCTTCGGCACCGCGCCGGCCGCGGCGCATTCCAGCATTTTGCCGGAATACCAGGACGGCGCTGGCTCGATCTGACCGCGCATGGCGCAAGCGGCGAAGGGCGCTGGGTCGGTGCTGCGCCCGGCGAGCACCACCTGTGCGCCGGCGTCCAGCGCGGCCATGTAGGGCTCCGGTCCCATGCAGCCGACAATGCACTCGGAGTCCTCGATATCATCCTCCGTCAGCGCACCGACATTGCGCATGGATTTGACCTTGCCGTCAGCGAGCTGCTGCTTGATCCAACCCTTGTCCTGCTCGGCATGGATCGTTGCCATCTTGAAGCTGAGGCCTTCTTCGCGGGCGATCTCGCGGGTCAGTTCCGCCATGACCTCCAAATGCGGCTCTCCACCGGCACCGCCGCAGCTACCGATCGTCACCGGCACTCCCTCGGAGACTGCAGCCTGTAGCATCAGCTTGAGGTCCCGCTTCATCGCCAGCCGCGAGTTCAAGGTCTTGCCGGACCCGAGATAATGCGGCCCCGGATCGGTACTGCCGCCGTCGCATCCGATCATATCGACGCCCATCGCCACACCACGCTTGATCGACTCCTCCGGAAACCCGTAACCCAGAATGCCGCTGGTCGACAGCAACCGATATTCCGCCATGATCTCGCTCCTTCTTTCGTCAGTCTCGTTGTGCCGCATAAGGATTGACCCCGCCGCGCGGCCCGGTGCCGAGTCGGGCGGCGACCGCCGGCAACAGCGGTCGACCGTTCGGCACGTTCAGCCATTGCCGAAGCAAGAGCCGTTTCGCCGCGGGGTCGTCCTCGTAGGACGTCCGCGCATGCAGGATCGTATAGTTGTTGAGCAGTTGAATATCACCGGTCTGGAAGCCCATATCGAAACGGATTTCATCCCGCAGCGCCAAAGCTTCGACTTCGTGTATCGCGGCCTGCGCGACTTCACTCAGTCGCTCACCGGTCTTTTCCGCGCCACGTTCGATCTGTTTGGCATTGTAGTAGCAGGTCAGGGATCCGCCGCACTCGCTGAATACCGGGATGCGCTGCGGCGAAGTCAGATCCGGCGCGGCGGTCGGCCCCTTCCCGGCGTAATCGATGCGGAAACCCCGGCACAAGGACTCGAGATAGTCCGGATGTTTCTCCAGAATCTCGTTAAAGACGGTGTGCGCACTGGAGATCGTGCTCAGCCCGCCTGTCGCCGCAGGCCGGATGCAGAACAACCCGACAATGTCGCAGGGGTCGACATGCGGCCGCAGGCGCGCATTGGTCGAATGGCCGCGAACATTGTTGCCGCCGTAATCGTTGCCTAGATCCTCGATCTCGTGCAGCAGCGCACCCTGCGGGTTTTGCGTAACCGGATCTCCGATATGACGACCGACACCCCAGAACAGCGCGCGCGCTTCCTCACGCGAATAATTCGGTAGCCTGATGCCACGCAGCAACACGAAACCGCGCCCACGCTCGACCTGGTCGACAGCGGCTGCAAGCTTCCCGGCCACGGTAGGCAGCGGAAAATCGTCGCGCGTCAAGTTAACGACCGGCTTGCCGGTCGCCAATGCTGTCTGCAGCGCGGCTTCGATCTCCGCAATATCGTCGTCGGTAAAGCGGTGCAGCCAGGATTGGTCATGCGCGAAATCCGCAGCATACCACGCGGCGGGGCCGGTTGCCCGTCCCGCCGGCTGCCATCCTATCGGCGCGTTCGTGTTCATCGTGCCAGATGATCGGACATCGGGAGAGCGCAGGCAAGGCGAGCCCGAGAGATGGATGCGCTATAGGGCGAACTTGTGCATGCCGCCATCGACATGAATGACCTCGCCGGTGATATAGCGCGCCCGCGGCGAGCACAGGAAAGCGATCAGATACCCCATATCTTCGGGCTCGCCGAAATAACCCGCCGGTATTTCGGACTTCGCGAACCGTTCGCGCTCTTCCGGGTCTGGGTGCAACCGTTCCAGAATCTGTTCGCTGTTGATGCGCCCCGGCGGCAAGCTGTTCACGGTAACGCCGTCGGCGGCAACGATCCGCGACAGTCCCTTCGCCCACATATGCACCGCGCCCTTGGCCGCGTTCGCGACGTTAACGCCACGCGGCTCGCTCGACCCGGTGATGTTGATGACTCGGCCGTACTTTCGCTCCCGCATGCCGGGGATGAACTGATGGGTCAGCTGCCGCAGCATCTCGAAATTGAGAGTCATACCCTCGTGCCAGACATCGACCGGTGCGTCCCAGGGGATCGGCCGTGAGCCGCCCGCGCTGTTGACCAGGATATCGAGGCCGCCGAACGCTGCATAGGCGCGCTCGCGAATTTGCTCCGGTGCGCCCTGCCGGGTCACATCTTCAGCGATGACCACCGGTCGCTCATGTCCGGCGCCAGCGATTTCATCCGCCAGTTCGTTGAGCAGCTGTTCGCGCCGCGCGACGAGCGCGACTCGGCATCCTTCGTCGGCCATGATCTTCGCAGTGCCCCAACCGATGCCGCGGCTAGCGCCCGTAATCAAGCAGGATTTCCCGGCGAGTTGCAGATCCATGTCGAAGCTCCCATCTAATGCGTGGCCCGGCGCCGCAGGTGTGCAGACGCTAGCATTCGGCAAATCGGCACGCCAGAAACCGAGGAGAGAAGAACGCATGGGACTGTTGGTGGACGGCGTTTGGCGCGACAACTGGTATGATACCGATAAATCGGACGGCCGTTTCGAACGGTTCGAGTCGACCTTTCGCAACTGGGTCACGCCGGACGGCGCGCCGGGCCCGAATGGCCGCGGCGGTTTCAAGGCCGAGCCCGGCCGATACCATCTCTATGTCGCAAACTCCTGTCCTTGGGCGCACCGGACCTTGATCTGGCGCAAGCTCAAGGGGCTGGAGGATGCGATATCCATCTCCATCGCCGATTCACGCAAACATCCGGAAGGCTGGCACTTCCGCGAGGGCGACGGGCTGATCCCAGACACGGTCAACGGCGCGACCCAGCTGCACCAGATCTACACCAAGGCCGAACCCGAATATACCGGCCGGGTCACCGTTCCCACCTTGTGGGACCGGGAAATGGCCACGATTGTCAACAATGAATCCTCTGAATTGGTGCGAATGTTCAACAGCGCCTTCGATGGCATCGGCGCGACCGAGCTCGACCTCTATCCCGAAGCGTTGCGGGCGGGAATCGACGTAATCAACGACCGCATCTGCCGCACCGTCAACAACGGGGTGTATCGCGCTGGTTTTGCCACGAGCCAGTCCGCCTATGAAGAAGCCGTGATCCCACTATTCGAAACGCTCGACTGGCTCGACTTACGTCTCGCCGAGAACCGCTACCTGCTCGGTGAGACGATAACGGAAGCGGATTGGCGCCTGTTCCCGACCCTGATCCGATTCGATCTCGCCTATCACGGTAATTTCAAATGCAATCTGCGGCGTGTCCAGGACTACCCGAACCTCTGGGGTTACACGCGCGAGCTCTATCAAATGCCAGGGATCGCGGACACGATCGACCTGGAGCAGATGAAGGCGGGCTACTACACGATCCCAGCGGTCAACCCGACACAGATCGTCCCCATCGGGCAGGAGATCGACTTTTGGCAACCGCACGGGCGGGGAGGATGAACCGAACCGCAGGCTCCAAGCTGATAGATGCATAAAGGGCTAGACCGAGCCTCGACCGGCTCGATCTAGCCCCATCATGGTGCCCGGATAGGGCCGTGTTCGCGGATGCTAGGCGGCCCGCACTTGACGCAAGAAGGCTTCGGCCCGTTCTTTCATTACGGTCGACCGCTCAGACAGGCTCTTGGCCGCGTCAAGGACCTCACCGCCTGCGGAACCGGGCTCGCTCACCTCGGCATTGACCTGGGCGATGTTGTCGTCCACCTGCTGTGTGCTTTACGCCGCCTGTTGGACGTTGTTGCTGATTTCGCCGGTCGCCTCACCTTACTGGTCAACTACCACGGAGATGGCCTCTACCACATTGTTGATCTCACCGATGGTCCGTCCGATCCCGTCGATCGCGGTGACCGCATTGCGGTTGGCTTCCTGCATGGAGGCCACCTGCTCAGCGATTTCCTCCGTCGCCTTGGCGGTCTGCGTCGCGAGTCCCTTCACTTCGTTGGCGACAACCGCAAAGCCTTTAGCCGCCTCACCGGCTCAGGCCGCCTCGATGGTCGCATTCAAGGCTAGGAGATTGGTCTGACTTGCAATGTCGTTGATCAGAACGACCACCTCATCGATGCGCTGGGACCCTTCGGCGAGGTCGCGGATTTCTCAGCCCACCCGTCCCGCCTCGCCGACGGCCCCATTCGACATGGCTGTCGACGTGCTGGCCTGGCGGGAAATTTCCTGGATCGACGCGCTTAATTCTTCCGTGGCGTCTGCGACGGCCTGGACATTCTGTGAAGCGTTTTGCGACGCATCGGTGACGTTCTGCGTGCGTTTATTCGCTTCGTCCGTAACAATGGCCAACCTTTCAGCGGAGCCTTGCATCTGTGCGGCGGTGCTGGTGACCGCGGT
>CAJWOT010000275.1 GCA_913044215.1 uncultured Rhodospirillaceae bacterium
TAGCGCGCCGTCGCCGCACCGATTCCGCTGCCGCCGCCGGTGATCAGCGTGGCCTTGCCTGCCAGTTCCATGTTTGGGGCCCTATCGTCCGTTTTTCTTGATGCTCGCCTGTTCCGGCAGGTCGCGGGCGGCGGTGATGACGCGAACTAACAGAGGTTCGGTACGGCCGCGAATTTCGACCTCTTCCTCCGCGAAGCCGGAGAGATCGACCCCGGAAAGTTCCACCGTGTGGTTGGAGACGACGAGTTCCGCGGCGAATTCCTTGGTCTGCGTTTCCAGACGGCTGGCCGTGTTGACGGAATCGCCGACGGCGGTGACCGATACGGTGTCGCCGAACCCCATGGCGCCGACGATTGCCGGGCCGCAATGGATGCCGATTCCGATGCGCAGCGGTTCTTCCAGATCGTTGGCGAGCGCGCGGTTCAACTCAGCGATGCGCAGCCCCATTTCGCGCGCCGCGGCGAGCGCCGCCTTGCTGCCGGCCTCCGCGCCATCCTCGATGCCGAACAGGGCCATCACTCCGTCGCCGATGAACTTATCCAGATGGCCGCCGCAGTCCGACACGGCTGACCCCATGGAATCGAAATAGCGGTTCAACAGGAACACCACGTCGTAGGGCAGTTTCTTTTCGGACAGTTTGGTGAAAGAGCGGATATCGGCGAACAGGATCGCGATCTCGCGCTCCTGGCCCTGCAGGTAACCCGGTCGCGGGAACCCGTCTTCCGGTTTGGCGCTGGTGGGCAGTAGCCGCATGACTTCGATCTCGCCGCCGGCGGGCCGCGCCTGGCAGGCAAGCCGGACCTGGATACCCGCATTGACCCGGTCCAGCACCTTCTGTTCGGCAGCCGAGGGGGCCGGCAGATTCTCGATGCCCTTGGTGATGCGGACACGGCAGGTCGAACAGCGCCCCCTGCCGCCGCAGACGCTGGCATGCGGTATGTTCGAGGCGCGGCTGGCGTCTAGGATCGAACGGCCCGGCGGGAACTGGATGGCGGAACCGTCGTCATAGGTCAGGCGCACGATGCCGCGCCAGCGCTCCACCGCGGCGCGGACATAGCGCAGTCCGAACGCTGCTAGCACGAGGGCAACGAACCCGATGGTGAAATAGTCCCGCATCTGGATGTATTGGGCGTACTCATAGGCGTCCATCCAGCGGACCCGCAGCTTGAACTGCTCGAACCAGGCCGGATCGGAGGCCATCGCGACAACCGCTTGGGCGCCCTGCATTGCGCCGGCCAGCGACATCGCCGGGATCAGCAGGGCGAGTGCAAACAGGACAGGCTGCCAAGCGCCGTACCAGGGTTTCAGGCGCAGCCACCGATAGATGCCGATGCAGCCATGGACCCAGGCGGCGAAGAAGACGGCGATCTGCTTGATGCCGTTCCAAGGGTCCACATGCCACTGCGCCGCCAGCACCGTGACGTAGTCGACTTTCATGTCGAACATTTGCCAGGCCGTTCGCGTCCCCAGCACGTGGCCGATCAGCAATAGCGGGATGGCGAGCCCGAGCACCAGCTGCAGCCCCTCTTCAAACGGGATATTCAGCCGGCGGCGCTGGTAGATGGCGTATAACGCCAGCGCAATGTGGATCGCCAGCGCGCCATAGAGTACCGCCGTCCCGACCGGCGACCACCACGGGGCGTGAATAACATCGCGGGTCGCGTTCATCGCCTGGAGCGACCACAACCCTGCCATGTGGTTGAAAAAGTGCAGCGTGACATAGGCGAAGAGAATCAGGCCGGTGATTAGGCGAAGCTTTCGGACCACGATCGGTTTCCTATTGCCTGAGAGGTCGCACGATGCCGTCGGCAGGCTAGCATGATTCGGCCAAATTTCTAGAGCGGCAAGCCCTTGCAAAACGCTTTACAAATCCTAAATCGCGACAAAAATAGCCCGGTGCGCGAAGCCGGTGTCGAAAAAAGGGATTGAGGTCTGGCGTCTATGAGTATGATTGAAATCGAAAATCTGACACGGCGGTTCGGAGCGTTCGTTGCCGTCGACCATATCAGCTTCTCGGTAGAACGTGGCGAGGTGCTCGGTTTCCTCGGCCCCAACGGGGCGGGCAAGTCGACCACCATGAAGATGATCACCGGGTTCCTGGCGCCGACGTCGGGCACGGTGCGCGTCGAAGGACATGACGTGCAGCGCGACCCGATCGCGGTTAAGGAATGCATCGGCTATTTGCCGGAAGGGGCGCCGCTGTGGGCGGATATGTCGGCCGGGCGGTTTCTGGAATTCATCGCCGGCGTACGTGGCCTGTCCGGTGCGGCGCGGATCGATCGGATCCGAGACGTGGTCGCCAAGACCCAGATCGGTTCGATCCTGGCGCAGCCGATCGACACATTGTCGAAGGGCTTCAAACGTAGGGTCGGCCTGGCGCAGGCGCTGCTGCACGATCCGGACGTTCTGATTTTGGACGAACCGACAGACGGTCTCGACCCGAACCAGAAGCACGAGGTGCGGCAGTTGATCGCTGAAATGTCGGAGGAAAAGGCGATCGTCATCTCGACCCATATTCTGGAAGAAGTCGAGGCGGTGTGCAGCCGGGCAATCATCATCGCCAACGGGAAAATCGTGGCGGACGCGACCCCGGCTGAATTGCTGGCCCGCTCAGATCAGCACAATGCCGTCTCCCTGCAGGTCGAAGGTGACATCGATAGGGCGCGGCAATTGTTGCAAGACCTACCAGCCGTTTCTTCGGTCGAGGTGCGGCATCGCAACCAACTGTTCGTTCGGCCCAAAGGCGGGGCGCAGATTCTGAATGATGTCGGGATGGCGATGCGCGGCCACGACATCACCATCGACGAAATCCACATCGCGCGCGGCCATCTCGATCAGGTGTTCCGCTCAATCACTACGGTGCCGCAATGACCAACATGCTGTTCGTAATCCGGCGGGAACTCGCCGAGTATTTCGCGACGCCGGTCGCCTATGTCTTCATCGTCATCTTCCTGGCGCTGTTGGGCGCGTTGACCTTCTTCATGGGCAGCTTCTTTGGCCGCGGCCAGGCCGATCTTTCGGCCTTCTTTCAGTTCCACGCTTGGGTTTACATGCTGTTGATCCCGGCGATTTCCATGCGCATGTGGGCGGAAGAACGCAAATCCGGCACCATCGAGCTGCTGATGACTCTGCCACTGTCGCTGAAACAGGTCGTGATCGGCAAGTATCTCGCCGCCGTGATCTTCGCCGCGATCACTCTGGCGCTGACCTTCCCGTTCTGGATCACGGTCAACTATCTGGGCGATCCGGACAACGGCATCATTCTCGCAGGTTATGTCGGCAGTCTGCTTATGGCGGCAGGATTTCTGGCAATAGGCTCGTTTATTTCAGCGCTGACCAAAAATCAGGTCGTCGCCTTTGTGATGACGACCGCCGCCTGTTTCGTGCTGATCGCCAGCGGTGCGCCGATCGTGCTCGGCTTTTTCTCTGGCTGGGCCCCCGCTATCGTTGTCGACTTCATCGCCTCGCTCAGCTTTCTGACCCATTACGCTGACATTTCCAAGGGTGTGCTGGACCTGCGCGACGTGGTCTATTTTCTCTCGCTGATCGCGGTGTTCCTGTTCGCCAACATGCTGGCCGTCGACCGGCTGAAGGCGGAGTAGGAGGCGGCCATGATCAGACAAATTCTCAATCGCAAGGGCGGGTGGGTAATCGGGATCGCGGTGGCGATTGGCCTGTTCGTCGCGCTGAATGCCGGTCTGTCGAGTCTCACCGGCGTGCGCATCGACCTCACCGAAGATCGGCTCTACACCCTATCGGACGGCACGCAGCGCATCCTCGACAAGATGACCGAACCGGTGACGTTCGAGCTTTACGTTTCGCAGCGCCTGGTCAAGGAAGTCGCGATCTACGGCAATTATGCCGGCCGGGTGCGCGATGTGGTGAACGAGTTCGCGGCGAACTCGAACGGCAAGGTCACCGTTTTGGAGCAGGATCCGGAGCCCTTCTCGGAAATCGAGGACGCGGCAGTCGGCGCCGGCGTTACCGGCGTGCCGCTCGACGCCAGTGGCGAGAAGGTCTATTTCGGCCTCGCCGCGCGGGTCGGCGACCGTACCGGTGTGATCGGCTTCTTCCAGCCTCAGCGCGAGGCGTTTCTGGAATACGATCTGGCCCGCATGCTCGAAGGGCTGACCAACCCGAAGAAACCCGTGATCGGCGTCGTCACCAGTCTTCCACTGTTCGGCCCCTTCATGCCGCAGCCCGGCGGGCCGAAGGCCTGGTTCATCATCGATGCGCTGAAGGAAGGTTTCGACGTCCGCAATATCTTCGACCTTAAGGAGGATATGACGGACGATATCGACGTGCTGATGCTCGTCCATCCGACCTTGGATGACGAGGATCTCTACGCCATCGACCAGTTCCTGATGCGCAAAGGCCGGTTGCTGGTGTTCGCCGACCCGTTCAGCGAACTGGCGCAGGGCTCGGCCGCGGCTGGCCGACCGATGGCACCCAAGGATTCGAGCCTCAACAAGCTGACCGAAAAGTGGGGCGTGAAGGTGGTCGAAGGCCAGACCGCCGGCGACATCAATCTCGCCCGCATCGTCAATGCCGGTACCGAGCAGGACATGAAGCCGGCACCCTACCTGCTGTGGCTGACTTTAAAGGATGCTGCCATTGACCGGGGCGATGCGGTGACGCGGGATATCAACGCGATCAATATGGGCAGCGCCGGCGTCATCGAGGTTTCGAAAGACGCAACGGTCAAGGTCGAGCCGTTATTGAGCACGACGACGCAGAGCCAGCCTTTCGACACGAACCTGATCAATGCGCGCCAACCGAACGTGCTCGACTTCGTGGAGAAGTTTAAACCGGCTGGCAAATCGCTGCTGCTCGCCGCCCGGCTGACCGGGCCGGTCGACAGCGCCTTCCCGGACGGCCCGCCGAAACCCAAGAAGCCGGAGGAAGTGAAAGCGCCCGGCAGCGAAGACAAGAAGGATGAAAAAACGGCCGAATCTGAAGCGAAGACGGAAGAGAAGCCGAAGGAAGAGCCGGAAGGGCCCAAATGGGCGCCGCATGTTGCCAAGTCCACGGCGCCGGTTAACGTCATCCTGGTCACCGACTCCGACATGCTGCAGGAACATTTCTGGGTCCGGGTGCAGGACTTCTTTGGCCAGCGGGTGGCACTGCCTTTCGCGAACAATGGCGATTTCGTCGTCAACGCACTGGAGAATCTGGCCGGCTCCGGCGATTTGATCACGCTGCGCAGCCGCGGCACGGCGCAGCGCCCCTTCACCAAGGTGGAAGCGCTGCGTGTTGCCGCGGACGCCAAGTTCCGGTCGCGCGAGCAGGTGCTGGTCAAGCGGCTGGCCGAGGTGCAGAAGAACTTCGAAGAGTTGCAGAACAAGGCCAGTGGCACCTCGCAGGAGGGCGAGGCGGTGCTGACCCCCGAACAGCAGAAGGCGCTCGACGACCAGATGGCCGGGTTGCGCACCGACCTGTTGTCGATCCGCAAGGAGTTGCGCTCTGTCCAACTTGAGCTGCGCAAGGATATCGAAGCGCTCGACTCTACTCTGCGCTTCCTCAATATCGGGCTCGTCCCCATCCTCGTCGGCCTCTTCGCCATCGGTCTCGGCGTTGTACGGACGCAACGGCGCAAGGCGGCGGTTCAGGGGTAAGCGCTGGCGCAAACGC
>CAJWOT010000276.1 GCA_913044215.1 uncultured Rhodospirillaceae bacterium
GCAGATCGACTTTAATCGAGCGCAAATTTGCGCTCGATTAAAGTTGTGAATCTGCGCGCTCTATAGGATCAGAGCAAATTCACGTGTTAATCGGATCACCAAAGGTATTTCCGATTAATCACGATTTGCTCTAGCCGTCATCTTCAGTTCGGCCGATTTCGTTAATGTCACGTTTTCTTTGATTTTTTGGGTCTGAAACTCTAGTAGTACCCGGCTTGCGAAACCAGGTCCCGTTAAGGAAATGAGTGAAGCGATCAAGCCGCTGGAAGAAGTGCGCCGCGAAATCGACGAGATCGATGCGGCGTTGCATGACCTGATCATGCGGCGGACCCGTGTGGTCGAGCAGGTGATAGCGGCTAAGGGTACGACGAACACCGGTAATTTCATTCCCGGCCGCGAGATCAAGGTGTTGCGCGGGCTGATGCAACGGCACGAAGGCGCCTTTCCGCGCCACGCGCTAATCCGGATGTGGCGTGAGATGATTTCCGTTTTCGCCGCCATGCAGGGCCCGTTTCATGTCGTGGCCTGCGCCGAAGAGGGCGATCAGGGCTGCTGGGATCTGGCGCGCGACCATTTCGGTTCGCATGACAAAATGTCGACCCTGGCAACGCCGCGCGAAGTCGTGGCCCGGGTGTCCAGCGACGAGGCGGCGATCGGCGTGGTGCCGGTGCCAGCGGAAGATGGCGATGCTTGGTGGCGCACTATGGGCGGTGCGGTCGCACCGCGAATCGTGGCCCGGTTGCCGTTCATCGAGGGTAGCAACGCCCGTACGGGCGGCGTCGGGGCCTATGCGCTGGCCAAGCTGGATTTCGACCCCACCGGCGACGACCGGTCGCTGCTGGTCGTCGAGACGGAAACCGAATTGAGCCGGGCTGGGCTGCGCAGCTTGCTCACCAATTCCGGTTTGAACCCGCAGCTCATCGTGACTGACCGCCGCGACGGCGCGGCGCACCTAATCGAAGTGGATGGGTTTATCCAAGCGGAGGATGAACCGGTGCGGAAACTGGCCGACCTTGAAGAGGTTCGGTCCGTGCTAGCGATCGGCGCCTACGGCGTTCCTGTCCAAACAAGCGAGGCGGAGGCATGAGCACGCCCAAACCGCAACCGGGGATCATGGATATCCAGGCCTATGTCGGTGGCGGGCACGAGGTGCCGGGCGTCGACCGGGTCGTCGTGCTTTCGGCGAATGAAACGCCGCTCGGCCCCAGCGCGAAGGCGGTTAGCGCCTATCGCGATCTGGCGGAATCTCTGCACCGCTATCCTGAGGGTGGTTCGACCGATCTGCGGCAAGCGATCGCCGAACGTTTCGGCTGCGATGCCGATCGGATCGTCTGCGGCAACGGGTCGGACGAGCTGATCGCGCTGCTGGTCCGGGCCTATGCCGGCCAGGGTGACGAAGTGCTGTACAGCCGGCACGGCTTCCTGATGTATCCGATCGCCACACGCTCGGTCGGGGCGACGCCGGTCGCCGCGCCGGAGGCCAACTACACCGTCGATGTGGACGCGATGCTGTCCAAGGTCAGCGACAAGACGCGCATTGCCTTCGTCGCCAATCCGAACAATCCGACCGGCAGCTATATTTCGACCGATGAGATGCGCCGCCTGCGCGAAGGTTTGCCGGATGATGTGTTGCTGGTGATCGATTCCGCCTATGCGGAGTATGTCAGCCGCAACGACTATTCTGCCGGGGCCGAGCTGATCGAGGAATTCGACAACGTCGTAATGACGAGGACCTTCTCGAAGATATTCGGTCTCGCGGCGCTGCGGCTCGGCTGGGCCTATTGTCCGCCGGCGGTGGCCGATGTGCTGAACCGGATCCGCGGCCCCTTTAACGTCACCGCGGCGGCGCAGGCGGCCGGTATCGCCGCGCTGGGCGATGTGGCGCATACCGACCAAGGCCGGTCCCACAATGACCAATGGCTGCCCTGGCTGACCAATGAACTGACGGCGTTGGGCCTTACCGTGCATCCGTCGGTCGGCAACTTCATCCTCGTCCGTTTTGCCGATACGGAGGCCGCCGTTGCCGGCTATGACGCGCTGATGGCAGCCGGCTGCATTGCCCGCCTGGTCGCCGGTTACGGTCTGCCGGAATGCATTCGCATTACCGTTGGAACCGAAGACGAAAACCGCATTGTCGTCGACGCGCTGCGGCAGCACCTGGCAAGCGCATGAGCGATACCGTGCTGTTCGACCGTATCTCCCTGATCGGGTTGGGGCTGATCGGCTCTTCGTTGGGTCACGCACTGAAACGCGACGGGTTGGTGGGGCATATCGCCGGCAACGCGCGCAGCGCCGAGACACGAGCCAAGGCTTTGGAGATCGGTTTTATCGACTCCGCGCACGAGACCGCGCTCGAGGCGGTGGCCGATGCCGACCTGGTGGTGATCTGTGCGCCGGTCGGTGCCTATGCCGCGATCGCGGAAGAGATGGCGCCGGGGCTCAAGAAGGGCTGCATCGTCACGGATGTGGGGTCGGTCAAAAAGGCGGTGATCCGGGATGTTGGGCCTTACTTGCCCGAAGGCGTTCATCTGGTGCCGGGCCACCCGGTCGCCGGTACGGAAAATTCCGGTCCTGAAGCGGGTTTCCCGGAGCTCTACGAAGGCCGTTACTGCATCATCACCCCGCCGCCGGCTGCCAACGAGGCCGCCGTCGCCAAGGTGGTCGATATGTGGAAGAAGGTCGGCAGCATCGTCGAGATCATGGATGCTGACCACCACGACCGGGTACTGGCTATTACCTCGCATCTTCCGCACCTTATCGCCTACACCATTGTCGGCACGGCGAGCGACCTCGAGGAGCATTTGCGCCGTGAGTCCGCCCACAATGGCGAGCTGATCCGCACAAGTGAGGTCATCAAGTTCTCCGCCGGCGGTTTCCGGGACTTTACCCGCATCGCGGCATCCGATCCGGTGATGTGGCGCGACGTCTTCCTCAACAACAAGGAAGCGGTGCTTGAGGTGCTCGGCCGGTTCAGTGAGGACCTGACCGCGCTGCAGAGGGCCATTCGCTGGGGCGAAGGCGACAAGCTCGAATCCTGGTTCGAACGCACCCGTGCAATTCGCCGCGGTATCATCGAGATGAAGCAGGCGGGCAGCTTTAGTGCGGTGGAGCCGGAAGGCGCGGATATGGCCGACTTGCCTGAAGGCGGGAAGGCTAACGCGGCGCCGGAAGGCGGATCGGATCCAGATCCAATATCTTGAGCGGGCCGGCATAGAGGTGCCCGTCCTGCGCGGTTACCGGGAGAGTCAGCACTGGTGCGCCACCCTCGGGCGGTGATTTCGCCAGCAACGCCAGACCGATCTTCGCCATTGTCGCTGCACCCGGCTCTAAGACTGCATGGGCCACAAGCGCGTCGAGCGCATGATTGTGTCCGCGGATATCGGTCGAGAACGCGCCCAGCGGACGCGCCTCAGCGTCGAGGGCTATCGTCCCTTTGGCGCGCAAGTCCAGTTCCCCCCAATTGACCTGAAACCAGTCGACATCCACGGTTCCGCCGCCGCGCCGCCAGGCTTCCAGCGCCTTCGCGGGGCTGCCGCTGGGAACATCACCTCTGACCTGCAAGTCAGCGCGTAATTTTGAAAGGGTCCGTCCGAGCGGTCCATCGACATCTTTGGGCAGCAAAATGTCGGCCGCGGACAGGGAGAGCGCCAGGCTGGCGTCCTGATCCGATTTCGGAGGCTCAACCGGGGCTGTCGCTTCCAGCCAGACTTCCGCTGCCTGCAGCAGCGACGATCCAGCAGGATCGGAGAGTGTAAGGTCGCGCACGAGTAGTGCCGCATCGGCAAGCCGGCCCGTCGCGGAAAGGTTGGCGACGACAGCCGCCTCTGCGGGTACCAAGACCATTTGCGCGGCGCCCGCTGTCGGGGTCACCCATTGTTTGCCATCCAAATCGATGCGAATGCGGCGAAAGTTCCAAGGCTGCATTTCGATCCGCAGGCGTTCGCCGCGCCAGGCGAATGCCTCCCTTTCCAACCGAGGGTTTTCCAGTTCCGCGCGGACCAGGAGCGGAAACCCGCTGATATCGGGTCCGTCATAGGAGACGGTATACCCTTCGGCGCGGCGCTGCTCTGTCCAATTGTCGATTACCTGCAGCGCCAGGGTGCGGGCATAGAACCAGTAGCTGGTATAGGCCGTTGCCAAAGCAAGTACGCTAATAACGAGAGCCGATTTACGCGAGATCATGGCGCCGCCATTCCGTCCCCTTACACACAGAAGCGCGTTGAAAATTTTCCTGTTCGGGCGCCCGTCAAATCTGTTAGGTCACCGGTTCGCGCATCGTCCTGCGCTCCGTTATAGGCGCATGATTGGACCAGGGGAATAGGCGGAGCGATGGACGGACAGGGTTCAGCGGAACAACAGTTGGTGCGCGATGTAGCGGCGCAACGAGCGCTGCTGCACGCCATCGATGGCGATGTCTGGGTGTTCGCCTACGGCTCCCTGATGTGGAATCCGGGGTTCGAATTCCTGGAAAAGCGTCCGGCGCTGCTGCACGGGTATCATCGCGCGTTCTGTATCTATTCGAACTATTACCGCGGCACCGACGAACAGCTCGGCCTCGTGTTGGGGCTGGATCGGGGCGGATCTTGCCGTGGTTTGGCTTTTCGGCTCCCGAAGGACGGGGTGCATGAGATCCTGGATTATCTTTGGGACCGGGAAATGCTGACCTGGGATCGGGAAGCTGTCTCAACTGTCTACAATTTGCGGGTGTCCGGTGCGCGCACAGCGGGCGGATCTGTGACCTGCCGCACCTTTGTCGCAAATCCGACGCATGAAGATTATGCCGGCCGTCTGCCGCAAGACCGGATCGTGCGCATGATCCGCCGTGGCGTCGGTATTTCCGGCACGAACCGCGCCTACCTTGAAAATACGGTCGCCCACCTTGATGAACTTGGTATCGGCGACCGGCGGCTGCACCAGTTGCTTGAACTGGTGAAGAAGGCGCTAACACCGTAAGCTACCACTTCAGACAATTGTCTACGATGCGACGGCAGTACCGAGTTCTGCCAAGGGTGGGTTCCTTTCAGTCGAAAACGGTATGCGACGCGGATCAACCTAATAGCCACCCTCGCCCTTTTACCGGCGATTTTTGCTTTGCCGGCAAGTGCGCAGTCGGGTGCATCTCAGCAGCTTAAAGACCCAGAAATCGAGCTATTGTTCACGGAAATCGAAGAGTTCGGATATCCGAATGGCAGTCTCGGGGACCGCCGATGGGATATGACCTATCTGAAGAACGGGACATGGGATGCCGAGATCACAACCGGGAGCAGTTACGACGCTTACGGCACGTGGCGTGTCGAAAATGATGAGGTCTGCATCGTCGTTCGCGGGGGCGATTTACGGTTCTTGTCGCCCTACGAAGGGTGTTTTGCGGTCTTGGTCGATCGGTCCGAAGGGGTCGTTGCCGGAAAATTTAAGGAAAAGGACACACCGTTAGTCCTGCTGGACGATGTTGCGACTGAGATCGCCAGCCTTTTTGGACCCGCAACGGCGCCCCAAAAGGTGGAATCGGCGACCCGGCCGCAGATGGCGGTGACCCGTCCGCCGAAACCGACAAAACCGAGCACAACACGCAATTTAGAGGCGTCCGAAGCACCGAAGG